>CAUBQN010000010.1 GCA_958438125.1 uncultured Collinsella sp. | reverse complement strand
GGCGTAGGCCGCGGGCCCGCACAGGGCCAGGGCGGCCGCGACCGCCAGCGCGGCGGCGGCACCGGAAATTCGTTTCGTGGAGCGTCTCATGGAAAATCCCCCTAATCTAGCAACGGTTTCCAAGTCTACTAGATTGGGGGGACGGGAGCCAAGCTGCAATACCCCCAAGACACCCGTCTATAGGTCGTGACGTTGTCTATAAACAGGCTCACCGCCCGCGGAATAAAATTCGGCGCAAATCGTTTGAGCAGGCGACGCGCGGAAGGAGCGTGTAGGGCGGTAACATACTGACCGTCAGCCGCGGCATCCTCGCGGAAACCCATTTGTTGCCGGAACTATAGTCCCCGGCGCGGGCTCACCTTATCTCCCCGGCACGGGCTCGATATCCTCTCGGATATCTAATCGTCTTGGACTTTTACCCACCCAAGCACAGTACGGCTTTTACGTGCCGCCACGCAGAGCCTAGCCTGGAACTATTGTCTAAAACATAGGCCTTCAAAGCAACTTAGGTTCAAGTACGGACATGCAAATACGGGCACTGGATACAGGTCTTGACTGTCAATGGTTATCAATCGCATGTGTTTCTGGCAAATTACGCCCGTCTTATGCGTGCGATACAATCAGTCTCACCGAACACCAAACCAGCAACCCGAAGGGACCAACGTGTTAACAATTCACTATGGTGATATGGAAAACGTTATCTACAATACGTCGGTTTACTTCGATAACGTCTATTCGCCCCAGTGGTTTCAAGACGCCTTTGCTCAAAGGATTATTAAATCAATCGATAAAGGCAATGTCGTTGGACCCTGCGCAATAGACACCAAGATCCTAGGCATTATCCCTCCTGAAAGGCTGTCGGGAGGCACTAAGACGCTGTTGCTCATGTACTTCATGCCTCAGAACGTATACAACGCCACAACCTGCAGCGACAATTGCGCTTACTGGATTCTGAGAATTGCCACGCAAAAGGACTTAACCATCAACCTCTACCATCTGATGGATTTTGGAAACGGCAAGTTCACGGCTACCGTTGCAAACACGGGCGATGTCGTTCACACGATGTTCGACCTTGTCCCTATAGCCGCAAAATGCCTAAGGGAAACTCCTGACATGCACTTTCGTTAGGCTCTGTTAGACCAAGATTGACATACATATGTCATCACGGCGCCATATCGTTAGCCTCGTAGACCGCGGGGCAGCATGAACGCCGAGGACCTGGTAATCACCTTCAAGAGGGACATCGCGAGCCTCAGCAGGACCGAACGCCGCCGGCTCCGCCTACGAGGCCGAGCGCTCCCCGCGCTGCGGGTCCGCCGCGGTCGTGAAGAAGGGCAAATCAAAGAACGGCGAGCAGCGTTACCTCTGCCAGGATTGCGGCAGGACCTTCGGCATGGGCAGCGGGCACATCCTGGGGACGAGCAGGCTCCCGAAGGAGACCTGGATGGCCAATGCCGAGTGCTTCGTTCTCATGCTGCCCCTGCGCGAATGCGCGGGGCGCTGCCATGTCTGCCTCAAGACCGCCTACACCATGCGCCACAGGCTCATCGAGTGTCTCTCGGCCTACTCGCCCTCGTTCAAGACCGGGCGGGGCTGCGGCTGCGAGCTCGACGAGACCTACTTCCCCGAGTCGTTCAAGGGCAACCACACGAAGGGGTCATTTACGATGCCACGTCACTCCCGACATCGTGGCAAGCAGGTGCACAGGCGCGGACTGTCGCGCGAGCAGATCTGCGTCATGACCGGCGTGAACGACTCGAACGAGACGTTTCTCCAGGTCTCGGGACGAGGCATCCTGTCGAGGAAACGCGCCATGGACGTGCTGAGGGACCGCATCGCGTCCGCTTCCGTCGTAGCGACGGACAAGGCGTCCGCCTATGTCGACGTCCTCGCGGAGCTCGAGGTCGACGCACACACGGCCTACGATTCCAAGGACCCTTCCGAGGGGACCATCAACCGGATCAACACCGTCCATTCGCTCCTCGATACCTTCATGAAGCCGTTTAAGG
Source organism: uncultured Collinsella sp. (assembly GCA_958438125.1). Classification (GTDB taxonomy): domain Bacteria; phylum Actinomycetota; class Coriobacteriia; order Coriobacteriales; family Coriobacteriaceae; genus Collinsella. The sequence continues at coordinate 23,408 of CAUBQN010000010.1, read as the reverse complement.
GCGTGTCGACGAAGCACCTCGGCACCTACCTCGCTTGGTTCAAGTGGTGCCGGACCTTCATGGCGACCGATTCCGGCACCGCCGAGCGCACGGTCGCGCGACAGCTCGCCAACGGCGTGTGCAGGAGCCGCATCCATGATATGTTCAACGTCCTGCCGCCCTAAATGGACTACTGGACCGAAGCCGCCGCATAGAGACAGTAGAATGGTCGCATCGCGATATACGAGGAAAGGTGCAGCCATGCCGTCGAATATACCGGCCACGACGATCCGGATCGACCCGGAGGCCAAAAAGGAGGCCACGGCCATCCTGGACGAGCTCGGCCTGTCCATGTCCACCGCCGTCAACGCGTTCCTCAGGGCGCCCGTCCGGAAGGGCGGGTTGCCGTTCGAGATGAGGGTCAAGGCGCCGGTGCCCGACGGGAAGACGGCAAGATAGTCGGCAAATCGACTTGGGCGATGGGACCCTCACGATTGACCCGACAGATCTTGAGCACATCGCCCCCTTGCCGGATTCAAACCCGGCAAGGGGGCGATTATCTTGCAATTTCAAAAAGATGATTGGGGCAGAATGTCAATCATGGTCTAACAGAGCCAAATCAATCCAACAGTTTAGATAACGGGTAATGATTCGGGAACAGGGCGTTCGGCCGGATGGAACAGATAGATATGGACCTTGAATATCAACTTCATCCGAACACCTCCCATATTCATCTGTACATGTACGGATGAATATGGGAATCCGATACCCTGAGGGCCGGATCGGCCGGCCCCGGGAGATCGGAGGACGCCATGTCCGGAAAGAGCAAGAAGGGCGCAGCGAAGGCGGTCCCGAGGGCCTACGGCAGGCTCACCAGGCACGAGCGGGATACGGTCCAGAGGATGCTGGAGCGCAGGGCCTCGTGCAGGGAGATCGCGAGGGAGCTGGGCAGGTCGCCCTCGACGGTGAGCGCCGAGGTGTCGTCGCACAGGTTCGTCGCCGCGCCCAAGCCCAGGCGCGGCGAGCGCGTCGACGCCGGCACCGACCTGTCGGCAGCCTGCCCGCGCCTGGCGGCGTGGCCGCGCTGCCGCGACGGCTGCGGCCGCTACCGCGCGGTGGGCTGCATGCGCTGCCCGCACGTCTTCTACGAGGCCCGCGCCGCGCAGCTGTGCGCGGACTCGGTGCTCGTCTCGTCCAGGCGCGGGATCGACGCCGACGAGCCCGCCGCGACGGCGAGGCTTGAGGCCATCAGGGACTGCCTGCGCCGGGGGCTGTCGCCCGAGCAGATGGCGGCGCGCAACGGCGGGCCGGTGGACCTGTCGCCCTCGACCATCTACCGCTGGGTCTCGGCGGGCTACGACGGCATGACTAACACAGGATGCGCGGGGACGAGAGAACGCTCGCCTACATGGCGAAGCGCAAGTCCGACGGCAAGACAAAGCGAGAGATCATGCGCTGCCTTAAGAGGTTCACAGCCAGGGAGGTTTACCCAACGTTGCGGCGCCCCATGAGGTTGAAGTACGCCCGGGGCTCGATACTGGCGGACATGCGAAAATCGCTCGGATTGACCCAAAAGCAGGTTGCCCGAGAGCTTAACGTGCCGAATGTAAGGCTCAGCGAAATAGAAAGAGAAGTATGCCCCCACGAGGAAATCAGACGCGAATACGACCGCTACTTGAATGCTAAAATGTCGTCCGATAAAGGACTTGACAGCCTATAGCAGCGTCATTCGGCACGCGATTCGTTAACCCTGGGGCTTAAAGCTGCCGAATGTCTACTTCTTTAGTGCTCCATTTACCTCCCCGTTCAATAATCTTCACTTGAAGCCTGACGGTGGCCCAATCATTGGATAACCTATTCTTAAATGACAGTTAATCGTCAATCGAAGAGGTCAAAGCGGGGACGGAAAGTGTCGAAGACAAGCAGAAAGCCAATCTCAGCATATGTCGAGCGAAGACTCTGGGCGGAGTCTGCCGGCAAATGCATGAATCCAGATTGTCGGGCCGATCTATTCATCAGCAATGGAGACATTGCTGAACGAGCCCATATCGTCCCATATTGCAAAAGCGCAGAGAACACGTTCGACAACCTTATTCTCATCTGTCCAAACTGCCATACGAATTTTGACAAAAACTCCGCTTTCACGGCAGATGAAGTGAGGAAATGGAAGTCGATTCGTCACGCAGAAATTGATCGCGTTTTCGGAAAGACGTTCAGTTCCTTCGACGACCTGCGCAAAGAGGCCGCACCTCTGCTCGCCCGAAACAAGTCGATATATGAGAATTACTACATGAAGGACAAGCGAAGACTGTGGGATGTTTTTGAAAAGGAAATAATCGTCAACAACCGAAAACTTTGCACGCTGTTCGAATCGAACTTGTGCCTGTTCCAGAACCACAAGGACAATTCCTTCTCCAACCAGGCCGCTGTCCGCGATTTTATCGACCATGCTAAGGAGTTCGAAGCCACCAGAGATAATACGGAAAGACAAAGGTCTATTCTTTTCCCCGAGGTCATCAACTCCATCTTCGGAATCCAGCCCATAGAAGGTGACCTGCTCCCCTCTGCAGAATCCCTAGAGCTGCTAATCAAAAAGCTTGACGAACAGGGGCGATTTATAGATGTTTCTCTAGATGCAGAACATCCATTGTTGCAAATAATAGAAAACGGGAAAGAGGCGGTAGTTTATCTTGACGATACGCCGCGTATCCGACAGATGTACTATGACGCCCGCTGCTTCAGGCGTGCCGAGATGAGGCTAGACAGCTTGATTTTTGCCCTAAAGTACTTCCGCCTGTGCGGAAAGAAAGCAACTCGCAAGTCGAAGACAAACCTTAGAGAATATATAGCGAAAGGAAAATGCTTCTTATTCGTATACGAATACTGTCTGAGCTATGCAGAGTTGGCCCGTTTAGCACCGGCAGAACATACCGTTGTCGTCAACTTGCATAGATGGAACGGTAAGCAATGCATCTCCGAAGAAGCCCAGGTGTTTGCGGGGCAAATTAACGTGAAGCTCCTCGATATGGATAGCTTCTTCCCATTCGTTCGCAAACTATGAACTATTTGAGACTCATAGACATTCTCGACAGCAACCTAGAACTGTTCTCTCAGTTTGATCATGTCTATCTGTTCGGATCTGCGCTGAGTGGTTCAGAGCTCAGTGCAGACAGTGATATTGATTTGCTGCTACTGTACTCGAAATATTCCGATCAACTTGTCTCCGGATGCGAACAGATATCCCAAAAGTTAGGTAACGAGACCGGTAGAGTAGTCGACTTAACGGTCCTCGGCATCGATGAAGAGCGACATGTCGGATTCTTGGATAGAATCTCGCCTCATTATAGAAAGATAAAATGACCATTTGGTAGAACACCTGGCATAGCCTGTCGTACAGAATGCTTTCTGCGTGGATTCCGGCAGAAGAGAAGAAGGCGTCAACGGTCGCGCCTGCATGTTCGGCACACGGCGTATCGCACTCTGGCGGGACCCCGGCTCTGGGCGCCAATCCCGCATCGACAAGATGAGGTACCCTGAATTCATAATGAAGCTTGCGAACTGTCAGTGGTAGCGTGAAACTGAACAAGTGTTCAGTTTCACGCTACCACTGACACCAGGCGGCCCAAGAGCCTTCGCCCCGCTCGTAGGCCTGGTACCACCCCGTCGGGGATGACCCCTTATCGGGCGAGACGGCGAGCTCGCTGTCGAGGGACAGCCCGAAGCGATCATCCGATGCCGCACAGCAACAGGTCTCCGAGGAGCTCGAATGGACACCTGCCAGCGAGTCCAGCAAGCGGGCAAGAGTTTACGTGGCTGCAGCATACTACAACGTCGTAGGGGCTCAGAGCACCGCCACTACGGCTTTTGGGCAGAATGCGCCTGAGCTGCTCGTGGTTGCGCTCACATGCCGACTACTGGTTGGATCTCATCGCGTCGCAGCAGAACACGCGGCAGCGCCGAGCTCCGCTTTCGAGACACCAGCGCTCCAGGCCCTTCCAATCATCGAACTCGACTCCTCAATCGACTAGCAGGATGCCGAAGATAGCCTCGAAGGCAGCAACAGAGCCTATGAGACTCTCTATATGGTCGAGGCAGGCAACGATGGCTGCCGGAGCTGGCATGACGCTTGCGCAAATAGATTTGGAACGCCCGGGCCACGATGTGTGCGCTCAGGATGTCGTAGGTGTTGCGCTCGTAGCCCTCAACGGAGTCACATTGGACCACGCGCGACCTGTCGGCAAGCGAGAGCGCCTCGAATTCGGCGTAGGTACGGCCAGTGCGGTCAACCCCGTCGCGCCCAGCACCTTCGACATCCCTGCGCTTACGCTTCCTCATACGGTCCTTTCGCGGGAGAAGCAGGTAAGGCGCGCCTGTCCCTCTCCTGATAGGAGCAGGCACTGCGCACGCACACAGGAAGCTCGTCAGCATGTGTGGCCCATATGGTCTCGTAACTCTGCCCCCGCCTAAACAAAGGGACCACAATCGCGACCATGGCGGCGAGCTCGTCAGCGGTGAGACATAACCCTTCACGGGCCGCGGACAGGCGGGTGCGATAGGCAGCGTCGTAGCGACACTTGGGGTAACCGCACCCACTCCTGTTCCGACAGCCGAGATGACAGGCGTAGGGCCATACCTCTGTGACGGGACAAACTGCGATAGAGCGTACGCGCGCGCAGCGTCTCGAAGGAGTGGCCACGCCCCATCATGTTAGTCTCGTTGATGAGGCGGTTCGCGCATTCCGTGTAACCGTTCGAGATGCGGCTCGGACAATCCCGGTAGTTAAATATGAACTCGCGGTGGTTCTCCACGGCCTTCGCAAGCCCCCGGAAGGGATCGTAGGCCTTGTCATCGGGGATGGATGCCTTCCACGCATCGAATGCATCCTCGGCATCCTCCCGCGAGAGCGGGTGCTCGTCGTAGATGTCGAAGAAGTCCTCTTTGAGGTCGTATGCGGTCATGAGGCTCGAGCAGCCCGCCTCCGATCGAAGCTGGCACAATGCCGATGCCTCGTAGGGGCCGAGGTCCCGGGCGCGCTTCCTCAAGGCGTAAGCCAGCGACCGCGGCGGCCACTACCGGTGGCAGGGCCGGATCGGCTATGCGCCGCCCAGGACCTCGCGCGCTCGATGTCGAGAAAGGGGTGCTCACCCGACAATTCAAGGACGGAGGGCTTCGGCAGGCTGAAGGTGGAGCTCTTCTACGGAAGGGGCTGGGACGATGTTGGCATGGGGGAATTCATGAAGATGCTGTACGCCTATCTGGTCTGGTATCGCGACAAGCGCTGCAAGAGCGACCTGGGCTATATGAGCCCGATGCAGTACCGAAGAAGCCTAGGTCTTGTAGCGTAGGAACACGGTCCAGGATTTCCACCGCGCTCCCAATTGACCGATTTCCCATGAACGGTAACAGGAGGCAGAGGCCGACGCGCTGACCTACCTGGACTTCCCCTACGAGCGCCACGCGAGGCTGCGCACCGACAACGTTCAGTAGCGCGTCAACCTTGAGCCATAGCACAGGCCCTTGAGAGGTTCACGAGCTCCCCCGCGATGCGGCAGATCCTCGGCTGCCCCTCAAAAAGAACGCAGAAGATACGGTCGAGGTCGACCGCGTCGACCAAACCGTAGTGACAGTCCGCATGCAGCGTACAGGCCCTTTCGCGCGGGTCGCCATCCGAGCCCTCGTCCGGTTTATGATGGCGCACCTCGACCCAGAGGCCCTCCGACACGTCGTCGAACTTGAAATCGAGCTCTACCTGAACGCTTTCACCGAATACGTCGCCCAGAGCGAACTCCGGCACCTTCGTCACAAGCCCGTCCATCCACTCAATCTCGATCATCGCGCGCACGTCGCAACCTCCTCCGGTAGGAGGCCGGCACCTTAAGCCGGCCATTATCCATACGGACAGAATGCGACAGCAGGGTGAAGCTCATTCGCACATCAGGGCGACGACCCCTCGCCTACCCCATGCATCGGAACCCCATGTTTCCGCAATCTGATCCGTCGGGCGATTCCCTGCTGGGACAACACGAAACTGGTCATCCTACGCATTAGACCAAGCGAAACCCGTTTTATCCCGAGAAGCCCTCCCCTAGATACCCATTAGCGATAAGGAACGCCGACAGGGACTCCACAGCGTCTTCGTCGCAAATCCGACAACGCCCCTCCCTATCGCACATGGAATCCAAGCCAGCTTCGGGGTCGCCGCAGAACTCATCCAGAGGGGTTATCCGAACGATCGACGACGGGGCACCCCGCCGCCGGCAGGCAGGGAGGCGATAACCTCGCGGGCACCCCGCACGCAGACCCCGAGCGCCTGGTAAACCAGATTATTGAATACGGACTCCTTCAAACCGCCGCCCTGCAAAAACCCATCCCATCGTCCGGCTGGAGTCGACACAGATCGAGCTCCTTCAAAGTCGCGGTGAACTCGACAACATATGGGCGCGCGGCGTCCTTCCATCTCCAAACCGCCTCGTTCCCATGCCCGACGACCTCTTCCAGAGCCCATATGGCCTCGGGATACCGCGAAAGCGTGGAGTACTCCCGGATGCACGACTTGTGGATGAAGGAGTTCACGAGGGAGTCTTCCGCCAGAATGTACAGAAGTCCATCTATCGGCTCCGAGGGCTCCCGTCCGAGGAAGGCATCATCGACCAGGTCCAGGCTGAGCCTTCTCCCGTCGACAGACACGGTTCGGCTCGCCTTGTCGAAATGAACCCCGCAGCCCTCGAAAAGACGCGTAAGCGCACTAGGACGCGAGAGCACGTCCCCGATTCCGAGAATCCCGCTCTCGCGAATGGACGCGCAGCCATCCGTGTTGGCCGTGACGTGCCTGAGGTGCAGCAGCAGGTCGTCGGGGGCGAGGGACTCCCCCAGCCTCTCCCGGACATCGGCGTACGTCCCAACCTCGTCGCTGCGAAAACGCAGCTGCATATCTCCGAACTCGCACCCATCGATGCGCAGGGCGTCGAACAAGAACCTCTTCACCCCGTCAATGGTAAAGATGCCGAAATCGATCACGCTTATCCCTCAGTCCGATCGCAATCATTTGTTCTGCTAAATGGTGAATCTTCTCCCCAAAGGTTATAGTCTCAGCGAGCTGATCGTTGAGCTTCTTGATCTGCTTGTTCAACTTTACGCGTTGCGAGATATCAACTTGTGCCACGGCTTCCTCTAGGTGAGCGAGCTGCGTGCGGTACCGTTCTTGCTGTTCATGGACATAATTAGTGCGTACGCGGACCAGCAGGTCTGGCTGGTAGCGATGCATGTAAATAAGGCACTTGAAGCCGTTTTTCTTACCGAAATCAAGCATCCAGTAGATGGGGCGCTTCTGGTGGGTTGAGCAGTGATCCTTGTAGAAATCTTTGAGGAAGTAGTTGCGAATAATCTCACGCGGCGTGCACTTACCGTCCAGGGCATCAGACACAAAACGGAGATTCTCTTCCAGAGCATCCTCAGCACACACGTCGCGCACGAAGTCCACGAAGCGGCCGATCGCGTCGAAAATGTTGGTGTAAGGGTGACGCCCCAGCGGCCGCTTAACGAAGAGCGGCCCTCGTCCTAGAATCTGAAATCACCACAACAACAGGTTCTAGGAAAGGACGAGGACCGCTATGGAAATCTTATCAGACCCGACGCCGGACATGCTCGCCATGCCCCGTTTCGACGACGGCGCCATCGACATGCAGGAGCTGCTCAGGCGCCTCGCCGAGCAGGTCGTGAACGCGGTGATGGACGCCGAGGCCGACCAGCTGTGCGGGGGCGGCATCAGAGCGGGCGAGCCAAATAAATACTAATTTCCAGAAACGCTCAAGCGTTCCCTCACGATGGGATCGAAGTCCCTCAGACGCTCGGATTTGATGACGATGCCGAGATTCAACATGTCCTGAACGCTCACGTGGGCAATCGTGGATACGGTGATGTCTCCGAGAAGAGTTCTGATGGGCACAGCCCGAAGGATGCCAAGTAGATAGAGCCTCTTGCCCATGACCACAGCATCGTTCTCCAAATAAGTACCCTCGTTGTAGAGAAAGACCGGGGAACCGCTCGATCCCGGGTAGCACGCCATGTCAACCAGGAACTCTTTCTGCCCCTGATAGTCGTACCTATAGGGCGTCGCCGTGATACCCCGACGGACGATCGGCAGGTTGTTGGCCTCATCCCAAATGCCGTTGGGGTATCCGACCATGGTCACCTCGTCCATACAGCCCATGTCTTGAATCTGCTTATCCGTCGGCAGAAGCTCCAAGCTGAGCGGTATGGTAAGCAGATGCTTCCCCGCCCGGATAAAACCATTCAGTGCGGGACCGATGGGTAAGACGCACAGGTCAACACTTTCGTCAGGGTGTGCGATCCAGTCGCTCTCGGAGCCCCGCATGGTAAGTTGCTCGTTTATATTGAGCAGGTTTCCGTTCTCGTCAGATCTCGAAAAGATGACGCGATACTCGTACGCGCCCTCGACCACGTGCCTGTTGGTCACGATTGCCGGCACATAGGTCTTTCCGTCGTCGCAGAACTTGAAAAAGAAACCCGTTCCAACTGAGCAACCTCCCGAGGCCAACGAAGCTTCGATGCGAATCGTCGTGTGCAGAAGCTGCTCAGATAGCTGCATGGGTTTCCTTTCATTTGGACAAATAGTATATCGATTGCACCCTGAGATGCCCTTCCGTAATCAATCAGTATTGCCGCTTTGGGCTCGTCCTCGCGGGGGGGGGGACGCGAGCCAAGTCGAAAAAGGCAGTTAACCGGCGGCTATTCATGCCTTGATTTAGAACCGCTCGAGAATCTCCGCGGCATTCTCTCGCAGATAGATATCTAGGTCCGGCACGGCAAACTGCACGTAGCCCCTCTGTGGAGCCTGAATAACCTCTCTTTGTAGCAGCTTAGCCCTAATAGAGCTGACCTCATTGGTCTTTTTACCCATACGTTTAGCAATCTCAGATGATTTGGACTGCTGCTTATCCTCGCACATGGCCAAAAGATATTTGATATCGTTGAGTCCAAGTCCAGAAATCGCGGGCTCGTGAACAACATCGTGAAAACGAGCCTCTGCCAGCGCAATGCCTTCGATAACATCGCGCTCGCTCACGTTGGCACTTTTGACACGATGCAAGTTGGCGCGCTGCCAAATGGAGTAACCGACCAGTTGCACCAAATAGGCATAGCCCTTCGTGGCCTTAGCGGCTCTCGACAGCAGATCGTCCTCTATGGTCAAACCAGTCGCTATAAAGCTATCGCCCATAGAGAGCGCTACCTCCACCTGGTTGATAGGCGCCAGATCTTCGGGGAGGGCACGACGCAAGAATGTAAGTGCCTTGCCGTTAATAAGATCCATAACACCAGCGGGCAATCCGGCAAATGCGAGAGCAATATCGACTTTCTCCCCTATTAGAAGCTGCACAGCAGAAGCAATAGCGCGCATATCGTCAATCGGGGCATCCTGCACCTCATCTATTGCAATAAACAGGCCCTTGGAAGACTTTGCGGCCGAGCCAAGCAACTTTCTAAGACTCGACTCTTTTGGCACAACGTCGAATTTAGCGGAAACAAAGCCGGCATTTACGCCGACTGAAGCATTGGTCGCAAGGGAGGATTCTGCAATCTGATCCTTCAGGTCCAGCAATAGGTTGGGACCAGCAGAAACAATAGCCGTCTTCCAGCCAAGCTCTCGTGCACGATCTCTAAGATCACAGAGCAAAACAGTTTTTCCGGAACCCCTTGGCCCGGCAACGCGCATGAGCCTCGCAGGTGCACCAATTCCCGAATTCAAACTCTCGGTAAACTCAAGGGCAATATCATCACGACCAATTATGCGCGGAGGCTCAGCGCCGGCAGTGGGACGAAACGGGTTATGGAATATTGTGGCGCTCACTTGTTTGCCTCTCAAGGAAATCGATTATCGGTCAATCTTAGCTTTATTAGTTTATCGCAACTATATCGGATTATATCGAGTTGTATAAGCCTGTACAAACTTATCGTAGAAGTATCGAGCTATCGTACTGTAAACTAACAAATAGCCTAAACGCTGCCTTCTTCCCAACTCATGGCGAAGTCAAGCTGAGGGCCTTCTAACAACCATTGTCTAAAGCGAGAAGTACTCACTCTCGGAAGACAAGTTAGGCCCCAACCATGGATCACCCGTCAAGAAAAACTCCGGCCAGCGCTGCGTGAACAGCGCTTGCTCGCGCTTCCAGCGGCGCAGTTTTTCCTCGTTGGCCTCTTCCCTGCCGCGCGAGGTGAACTCATAGTGATACAGCTCGGCGTAGGGCGTATAGATGGTGCGGTAGCCCGCCTCCCATACGCGCAGGCAAAAGTCTGCGTCGTTAAAGCCAACGGCGAATTCCTCGTTGTAGCCGCCGACGCGCTCAAATACGTCGCGTCGCACCATCTGGCAGGCACCCGTCACGGCGCTAAAGTTGCCCGGGCGCACGGCACGGGCAAGATAGCCCTCGCGCTTTGCCGAGAAGTCCTGGTTGGCATGGGCAAGTGCGCCACGCACGCCAATCAAAATGCCGGCATGCTGCACCAGATGATCGGCAAAGTAGAGTTTGGCGCCCACCACGCCCGCATCGGGACGCTGCAGATAGCCCATCATCTCTTCGATAAAGTCCGGGCTTATGACCTCGGTATCGTTGTTCAGCAGCAGCAGGTAGTCACCCTTGGCGTGCTTCACACCAAAATTGATGATCTGAGAGTAATTGAACTCGCCCGGCCAGTACACAACGCGCGCGATGCCCTTGCCTTCGGATGCTGCAGCCACGCGCTCTGGCAGGGTTTCGTAATACGCAAACGTCTCCGGGGCTTCACTGTTGTTCTCCACCAAGACGATCTCGTAATTGGTATACGTGGCCTTCTGGGCGATCGACATCACACAGGCATCGAGCGTCTCAATGTGATCCTTGGTGGGGATCACAATGCTCACCAGCGGCGCAGGCTCCGGCAGCGCATGGCGCATGCGGTAGACAAACGGCGTCTCGGTCTCCTCGACCGTTCCGTGAACGCCCAGCGCGTTAAAGTGGCGCTGCAGCGCAAGACGACCCGCTTCAATGGCATACGGCTTGCTATCGGCAGAGCCATCGGCGGTCGATCCCGGATGCACGCGCCAGTGATACAGCACATGCGCAACGTGCTCAAAGCGCGCGCCGGCTGCAAGGCAGCGAAGCGTCAAGTCGTAGTCCTGGGCGCCCGCAACGTCTTCTGGGGACATACCAATGTGATCGATGAGCGCCTTCTCCACCATCAGGAAATGCGTCACGCAGTTATGGCTATAGAGCAGGTCGACGTTGAGTACGGTCTTAAAGACCGGCTGGCCCCACTCCCCCGTTTTCTGGAACATGTCCTCATCACAGAACAGGACCTGGGGACGCTCGCCCTCGGCCGCCTTGTTCAGCGCGGAAACATACTGGAATAACGCGTCCGGTTCCAGAATGTCATCGTGGTCCAAGAAAGCGATGTAGTCGCCTGTCGCTTGCTCGATACCTGCGTTGGTGTTGACCACAATGCCGCCGTTGCCGGGAAGCTCGATGCGACGGATGCGCTCGTCGTTGGCACCTGCCGCAAGGGTGGCCACCGCGTCCCATTCGGGCGAGGCGTCCATAAGCAGCAATTCCCAGTTGTCATAGCTCTGGGCTTGCACCGATTCCAGCAGCTCGCGCAGGTAGACCCGATCAGTCTTGTAGCACGGCACCACAATGCTCACGAGCGGTCTATAGGCAAAGGCCGCCGAAGCGACACGCTGGCACGCCAAATCGCCCGGCTTTGCGCGATGCTGCTCAAACCAACGTCGATAAGCTGCGTCGTCTGCACGCGCGTCCTTCATACGGTTCCAGCTGTCGTCGACCATGCCGTTGTACAGGCGACCATCCATGGCGCAAAACCCGCTTTGGATCCGCTCTGTGGGATCGCTCACGATCGCGACAAAATCTCGTATATCCTGAGGCATCTCAACACTCAGATACGATTTATTGATGCGGCATCCGTTCTGCTGCGGAACATCGACCTGCGATTCAAACACATGCACGGTAACATCGATGGCATTCATATGCGTATCGAAGATCTGGAGCTCAGGCGCGCACTGGGGGTCTCCCGCCCAGGTAACCTCATAGCGCCACACCGCGCCGACGTCTGCCGGCAAATAGCGAATGGCATCGATCTCGTAGCGGCCGCAGTGTTCGCCACGCTGCGCATCGCGGATAAGCGCGCACAGCGCAGGCTTTGCTTTGTAGTTAATCTTGGATTCCAATTTGGCCACGCGGCTATCGAGACGAATAGAGCCCAACCTTTGGCCACCGGATGCAAAAACGGCATCCATCGACGAGCCATCCAAAAACGGAAGCACCAAAACGGCGAGCTCGCGCTCGTAATCGGAAACAGAAGGGCATAGCGCCAGCACACGGCCATGATCGACCGGGAGCACCAGTGACGGCAAACAAGAACCGCTCGTAGTCGCATGGGAAAACGCCTGAGAGGCCTCCCGCTCAATAAGCGCGGCGACATCCTGACCGGCAAAACGAAGCAGCACAAAAAGACGGCCCTGGCTGCGGCAAAGTGCCAAACGCTTGATACTCATCTACACTTCTCGCTTTCCCAGGGCGTTCGCTGCCACGCGCTTGCAGGCACCCAGGCGCCCAAACCTCAAGACATCGTAATCGAACATGAGCTTTTTGCACGCACGGACATTGGGGGCCTTGCTGGTAAGCGCCGCACGCACCATAGCAGCAACAGAAGGAGCGCATTGTGCGAGCGCAGCATCGCTGCCCACGGCAGAACCGGCAAGCGCCGTGGCAACGGCAGCAAACACCTTGCCGCAATCCGTACTCAACAGCCTGAGCGCATCGTACAGCACCAGATCGCAGAGGAAGTACGCCAGGTCATCGGCATGCTGAGCATCGAGACCGTCGCGCTGCCAGTCAGCCAGCACCGCAGAGTAAATCTTCACGTGCTCCAGCAGACGCGTCTCGTCGTCGTAGCGCATGGTGTCCATGAGCGAACCCTTGCGCGCCACGCGGTAATCATACAGCTTGTTCGAGATAAGCGCGGTCTTGTGCGAACGACCGTACACGGCAAAATCGAAGACCTGGTCCTCGCCATACTTAACGGTTTCGTCGAACACGATCCCGTTGCCCAGCAAAAACTCACGCTTGCAGGCGGTGCGCCATGCAAACGGGCGAGATGCTTCCTTAAACAGTAGGTCGGAGCTATAGCCTTCAAACGACACATCGCGCGGGCTCAGCACATAGTTAAGCCACGGATACCCCGCCTCAAGCGGATACGGATTCGCGCCAAAGGTCAAAACGTCGCAGTCCTCGCGCTCAAAGGCATCGACGATCACGCGGCATGCATCGGGCGTAAATCGGTCGTCGGAATCCAAAAACGCAACGATAGGCGCCGTGGACGCGGCGATGCCTGCATTACGCGCACTCGACAGGCCGCCGTTCTCCTTATCGACCAGCGTAAAGCGCGCGTCCTTTTCGCAATAGGCAGCCGCAATATCGCGCGAGCCGTCCGGCGAGCCATCGTTGACCAGCACGCCTTCCCAATCGGGCATGTCCTGCGCAAGCAAGGAGTCCAGGCACCAGGCCAGGCACTCCTCCACTTTATAGATGGGAACGACAACGGAAATCTTGGGGGTAGCCATAGTCACTCGCTCCTACTGTGCGGCCGGAACGTCATCGGGGTGCGGGTTGTCGCCGTAGGTGCACTGATACGTCAGCACACGCCAGACCAGCGGCAGGCCGCCAATCTTAAAGTAATGCTTAAACGTATTGAGCTTGCCCGGCTTCTTAAAGTCAAAGCGCGAATCGATATAGGCGCGGGGCGACTTGACCATCAGGCGCAAGTCGGTCTCGCCACGCGGATCAAACAGCGACAGATCAAAGCGACCGGCATCCCAGTCGGCCTTGAGCTCGGACGAGGCTTTCTTCCAAAACTGCTCGCGCAGTTCATCGACCAGGCGCTCATCGTTCCAACGGTACGTATCGACCTTCATGCGCATTAAAATACCCTGAAGCTGAGCCTTAAGCTCGGGGCGTTCATCCAAAAAGCGCTGCATCTCGGCGTATTCGTCGCACACGCAAAATACCTTGTTGGGCGAATTAACGGAGCTCTTCTCGTTGTCTTGGCGATAGCACAAAATGGGGTCCGCGATAAACGCAGCACGCTCGGCGCATGCCCAGACCTTAAAGTTAAAACCCGCATCCTGATACGAGGCACCCGGCGTGGGAAGGAAGCGAATCTGATTGTCGTTGAGGAACGCGCGCCGATAGATAGCCGACCAAATGGAAGGTTTGCGGTAGAAGATGCCCGGGCGATCGACGGGGCGATACGCGGCGCCCGTCATATGCTCGTCGATAATCCCAAACAGCTCACGTCGCTCGCTGGGCGTGGACCAATACAGATAAAAGTCGCCCTTTACCGCATCGGCATGCTCAGCATCGGCCTTGGCGACCAGCTTTTGAAGCGAATCCTCAAACATAAAGTCGTCGGACTCAAGGATGCCCACGTACTCACCGCGCGCCATCTCCAGGCCACGGTTCATCGAGTCGCCGTAGCCGCTGTTGGCCTTGTCGATCATCTTTACACGGGGGTCGTGCTCCATGTACTCGCGGATGATATCCGGCGAGCTATCGGTGGAGCCGTCGTTGATGCAGATGATCTCGATGTCATTGAGCGTCTGCGCCACGGCGGAATCGAGGCACACGCGCAGATAGCGCTCGACATTGCAAATGGGGACAAGCAGCGAAACTTTAGGGGTATCAGAGTTCTGCAAGAGAACCTCCCGTTGAATAGCGTGTAACAGGGTTATTTTAGCAGCCGAGTTGCGGCGGGCGGCAGCGCTTGGAATTATAGAAAGCGCTCCAGGCAGGCTTTGAGACCGCGAGTCGAAAGATAGAACAGCGTGGCGTCTGCCATCGAAACGCCCGAGGTCGCCGCAACGAGCTTGTGGGCAACACGGCGAACGGCACCCTTAGCAGGCATATCCGCCCACTCCGTTCCCAAAAACGTCGTGAGGTCCATGTTGACGCGAGCCGCCACGCGATGGAAGTCATCGGCATCCAAGCGCGCCAGATCGAACACAATTAGGTCCAAAAACCAAGTTATCAGCTCGCCGGGACACAGGTCCAAAAGACCATAGGCCGCCCAGTCTTCCAAGACCTCCTCGAGCATCTTCATGTGGGCGTCAAGCTTTTTGGCGCGCGCCTCGGCACTGTTGAACTCGTGCGTCGCCGATTCGCTCTCCATCACGTAGTGGTAGAACTTGTCAGGCATGACGACGGTCCTGCGGGCAAGCGCATAAGCCGCAAATTGGAAGACGACGTCCTCGCCCAAAGCCAAACCGGGGGCGAAGCGAATGCCTTCGCGATTGAGTAGCTCGCGCGAAAAAGCCGCGCGGCAGGCATAGGGCTGCGCATTCGAATGGAACAGCAGTTGGGGATCACGGGCGCCGAAGGTACCAGCTTTGGGGCTCATGAGTTGCTGGACGCGTTTGGGGGCAGCATCGGCAGGTTCACAGACGCCGCCAAAAACGGCGGCCTCGGCATCCGCAGACTCCATGGCATGCAGCACGCGCTCGACCGTCTGGGCATCGATGTAATCGTCGGCGTCCACAAAAAAGACGGTCTCGCCCTCGGCGACATCGATACCGGCATTTCGAGCACACGAGACACCCGCGTTTTCCTGGTCAATCACCAGTACGCGATCGTCGGCCTGCGCGATCTGGCGCAACACGTTCAACGAATCATCAGTCGAACCGTCGTTGACGCAGACAACCTGAATCGAACACTCAGACTGGACCAACAGCGAATCGAGGCATCGCTGAATGGAGCGTGCAGAGTTGTAAACGGGGACGACAATGGTAACTTTAGGACACGAGGCCTCTCCCATGCCGACCTACCCCCTCAGCGATTCGATGAGGAAGGCGGCGACCACGCCTGGGCCTCCAACCGAGGCGTAATACTTAGCACGCCCCAAGGCACCATCCGTCGCAAAACTCGGATGCTCGTCAACCCAGCCCTCGGGATCTTTGAGGATGGCAGCGAGATTTGCGCGCTTCCACGGTTTGAGGTCGTCAAGCAAAAACTCCCCCGCGTCCAAGGCCGCCTGAAATTCCTTAGCCATCTGAACCAGGAACTCCTTATAGAACTTAGGCGCCAGGCGCACGTAGTTCCACATGTATGAATCGTACTTAATGAGCTGGTTGAACTTGAGCATGTGCGCGACATCGCCGCTTGCGTGGTCGCGGGCATAATCCTCTCGAATCCAACGCTCAATCTCGGCATACTCGGTATTGACGCAAAAGACCTTAGCTGAAGAATTGACCGAGGAATTCTCGTTGTCCTGGCGATACGACAACACGGCATCGTGCAGGTAAATAGCCTTATCGGCGCACGCGATCACCTTAAAGGCAAATGACGTGTCCTGAAAGGATGCCCCCGGAGTCGGCAGGAACGTAATGCCGTTGCGCTCAAGAAAATCGCGACGGTACACGGCCGACCAAATCGACGGCTTTTGCTTAAAGAACTGCGTCGTATCGCTCGGGTGCACTGGCTTGCCACAGTCCTTGGCTTTAAACATCTCGTGCAGCGAACGGCGCTCCTCGGGCTTAGACCAGTAGAAATCAAAGTTCGCCTTCGCAAAGTCGGCATTATTGCTATCGGCGGCCGAGACAAGCTTTTCGAGTGCGTCGGGCGCCATAAAGTCATCGGACTCCAAGATACCAACGTACTTGCCACGCGCCATCTCCAGACCGTGGTTCATCGAGTCGCCGTAGCCGCTGTTGGCCTTGTCGATCATCTTGACGCGCCCATCGCGCTCCATATACTCGCGGATTATCGCCGGCGAGTTGTCGGTCGACCCGTCGTTAATGCAGATGATCTCAATATCCTTGAGCGTCTGCGCCAGGGCGGAATCGAGGCACTCGCGCAGGTAGCGCTGAACATTGTAAATGGGAATAAGCAGCGACAGAACAGGGCTGCCAGAGGCGTTAGTAGACAAATGTGCTCCTTAGGAAATACCTGTCGTTTCATGGTATCAAAGGGTCAGCGCGCCAGCGGGCGTTTATATAATCTATGGAGCCTCTTGCGGGCAAAGCGGCCCCACGTCATGCGGCGGGCCCATGGCAGGTTCCTGCGTTTTATTCAAAGCTTGCCGCCAAGGTGCGCCGAGCCTTTACAATAGGACAGTCCCAAGGACGTATTCGATAGCTTCCGCGCTGCACTCACCCGCCGCGCGTGAAAGGATATATTGCCCCATGCCTTCAACCCTTCCCGCTCCCATCGATAAGCTCGCCATTGTCGTCGTTACGTACAAGCGCCAGGAACTCCTGGCCAACTTGTTCGACTCCATGACCGAGCTTACGGCAGCGCCCTGGCGCATCGTGATCGTCGATAACGAGAATTCGCGTGAGACCGAGGCCATGTGCACCGCATTCAACGAGCGCCTGGCCAACCTGTGGGGCACCGACATCGAACAGCCCGACGCGAAGGGCGGCACTGACCGCGTCATCTACGCACCACAGCTCGAAAACGGCGGCGGTGCAGGTGGCTTCTCCGCCGGCACCAAATGCGCCTACGACCTGGGCGCCCAGTGGTTCTGGGTGATGGACGACGACGTGCTCGTCATCCCCGAAGGCATCGAGCGTCTTGCCAAGTGGACCGACCGCTACGATGTCATCCAGGGTTCGCGCCTGGACTTTGACGGCGGCGCCTTCTTTTGGCAGTACCAGCTCATCCTTTCGCTTGGTATCCCCAACCCCATCGCTAAGTGGGACCTGGGCCCCAAGGGCTACCGCGCCATAAACCAGTTGTGCTTTGAAGGCGGCCTGTTCTCGCGCCGCGTGGTCGACAAGATCGGCCTGCCGGATGCGCGATTCTTCATCTACGGCGACGATGCCTGCTACGGCTACGTGGCCAGCCAGCACTTCCCCGCCGCCGTTGTTGCCGACGTGGTGCTCAAGCGTGCCCGCGCTGTCTCTAACTGGGATATCGCCGGCAAGCGCCAGCTCAACTCTACGAGCGACACCAACCGCTACTACATCATGCGCAACCGCGGTTATCTGGCCCGCTACATGCAGATTTACGGCGACTATCACCCCGTGCTGTTCCGTCTGGGCAACGTCGCGACCTTCTGCAAGGAGTTCATTCGCCTGGCTGCCGTTGACAAGTGCTTTAAGACCGGTATTCCGGCGCTGCGCCGAGGCATGAAGGACGCCCGCAAGATCGTCAAGGATCCCAACTGGAAGCCCATGCCGCCCATGAAGGACACCGAGTAACGGAAGCCGGAAACACCTCGGCGCTTAAAGCCGCTGGCACACCGTAGCCACATGCTGCCCATCAAAACCGAACCCCCAGCGCATGCGACCCACGCCGGGGCGCGGCACACGGATTTCGTCGATGCCGTCGCGCTCTATGTCGAGCAGCGCCTGCACGGCCAGCAATTCCAGGCCCAGCGCATCCACACCGGGGTCATACATCATGTTGATCGTTATCAGCGGACGTTCATCGAGCATACCGATCGTATCGGCTATGTCGAACACGGCGCCCGTAGGAAAAACCTGGATGTCGCAGCGACCCGCGCCACACTTTCGCCTCGAGGCAGGATTGGCATAGCCCGGCAAGCCAAAGCAGAGCCCCTGCAAGAGCAGATGATATGGCAGTGGCGCATCTGGGTCGGTCGCACCGATTCCCGCATCTCCTAAGATGCGGCTTAGCGCCCGCCTCACGGTATCCTCGTTCCCATGGCACAGCCCGTCGCGAAACGCATCGACGTCTCGAATGTCTTCTGCAGCGCACTCAAACCACTCAATAATCACTAGACGCAAGGTCTGGCGAAGCTCGTTATTGGGCAATCGCAAAGCACGGAGGCGATCGCCATGCTCCGGCTCCTCAGTCATATCCGTCGTGAGAAAACCGGACAGATACAGCGCTGTCCACATGCCATCGTCAGGCGAGACATCTGGCTCTGCAGTGCCCAAACAAAGCGGGACCTCAGCGCACCCATGGGCCTCGAGCAAATCAAACAAGACCGAAAGGCGGTCGAGATTCCACCCGGCAACTACCCTACTCAGACAATCGGCATATCCATACAGATCGGCACGCACAGGCGCCGTGCAGCCTCGGCCCAGAAAACCGATCACACGCTCTGGACTCGAGCAATAGGCCCTGCCAAACCGATATCCCTCGAGCCATTCACGCGCATCATCCAGGTATTCCTCGCGCCCAGCATGATTCAACAGAGCCTCGACCTCGGCATCCGAAAAACCGAACCAACGGTCACACCACGCCGACAGCGGCGTCGTCAGACAATACGAGCAGCCGCGCGAAGAAAGCGCCGCTTCGGCGGGACCGGAACACTCCCCCATCAGACACGTCAGCCGCAACGAATCGCGCGCAGTGGCAATGGCGTCAAACAGCGCACGGTCAAGTAGTTCTGCCGGATCGGCGTCGGAAGCGTCCCTCGCGCTCGCACGGCGAGACCACGCCGCATCGTACCCATCAACGAGCAATACAACCTGCTCATCGCAGGCAATCTCCAGCAGCTCTATGAGCACGCCAAGCACCGAGGCGACCTCATCCTCGCTCGCCGCGCCACGCGCAACGCGTTCGATGTGACGCACCTTGTCTCGAGCTAAATCCGGAGCCTCCAAAAGCGCCAGCAGACGAGCGCACTCGCCCGAAAGAGCATCGCGCACGACGTCGGCAATAGCGGCGCCACGCCTCGCAGCGCCAGAAAAGTCCAGCGATATCACCGGATAGCAAGCGTACTCATCCCGATAGCGCCCGCCGTCTGCATCCCAAATCTGAGCATCGGCAAACAAACGCTGACCAGCGCGACTGACCGCCGGACGCTCCAGAAAAGCCCTGAGCATCGACAAGTTCATGCTCTTGCCAAAACCCTCGGGTCGACAGCACACCACAACGGACGCGTCGCAGTCCAACACATCGGCAATAAACATGGTCTTGTCAACCAGCATGCAACGACCAATGGCATCGGCAAAATCATGCACACCGACCGGCAAAACCGCATCATCGACATGGTTGACAAGCCGTACGCCAAAAGTATCGTCACTGTTGCAATACTCCTGTTCAGACACCGTAACTTCTCCCTAAAACGCAGCACGAAGCCCATTGTAGCGAGCAGTTCAAGTGCAACGCTGGATCCGTGCAAAGGCATCGGGCAACGGTAGGAACAAAGGCTTTGAGGGGGCATAACAAATCGTTGTGCAACAAAATGGGGCCCGATGCAACTGCACCGGCCCCCATTGCGAATCTTTAGTTGTCGGGCAACCGAAAGGGACTACTCCTCGGAGTCGTTCTGCCCAGCAGCCTTCTTTTGCTGATCGAGCTTATGCTTGCCACTCACAATAGACGTGGCACCCAGCGTGGCCAAGCTTGCACTGGCAAGGCTCGCCATAACGATAAGGTCGCCCGTCTTGGGCATGTTACCGCCAGATGACTTGGTCGTTGTAGTCGTCGTGGTTGTAGTGGTCACCGTCTTGGAGTCATTTTGCTCTTGGACTTGGTTGTCAGCACCGCTCTTGTCGTCGTCTTCGGGCTGTTTCTTTTCGCCCTCGGTCTTGCTCTCGTCCTTCTTCTGACCGGACTTGTCGCCCTTCTCATCAGAGCTAGGACCCTTATCGGATTCAGCCTTCTCGGAAGCCTTGTCCTTGGAGTCGCCCTTTGCGGCTTCGGTCTTTTCCGTGGAAACCTGATCAGAGTTGTCCTTGTTCTGGGCCGAGCCGTTATTGACGCCAGCCATCAGCGAAGAACCCAGCGTAGAACCAAGCTGCTCGGAGAAAGAAGGCTTCTTGTCCGGCGAAGCAACGGGAGCGTCCGGCGCCTTATTCGAGTCGTCCTTGGAAGCATCGGAATCAGGGGTCGTGTCAGAGCCGGAGCCGTTGTTAGAGCCGGTGTCAACGGACGAATCGCTCGAGCCGGTAGATGAGTTAGAGGTGCCAGCGTCGGTCGAACCAGAAGCGTCGCTGTCCGTATTGCCGGCAGAGCTTGAAGGCGAATCGCTCGCAGCAGAGCCGTTCGAATCGGAGCCGTTCGAGGTAGAGCCGTCGTTGGTAGTGCCACCAGCAGAGCCATTACCGTCAGCATCGGTCGAGGGCGCATCCATCCTGTCATCGTTGGCATCGTCACTCGAGCCGTCATTCGAATCAGGTGTCGGCGAGGGCGCCGGCGCAGGCTCGGGCTGCACGGGCGTCGCAGCGGCAGCGGCCTCGTCCTCGGCGATATAAACCAAGCAGTCCTTCAGCTCGTTGCGGTAGCGGTTCTTCCAGCCCTCATGATACTGGGGCTGACTTGAAAACTTGGTGGCGACATTGTTGACCACGCTATTGGAGAGCGCCGTCGCAAACTCGCGGTCGGACATATCGTTGGAAAGATTCGCCCAGCGGAAGAAGTCTCTGCAGCCACCGGTACCGCACATGTTGGTGATGCTCCACACCATACCCTTGACGCAATCGGCGCGGCCGGAGATGTCAATGCCAAGAGCGCTCTTAAGCCACGCCTCGGTCACCGCATAGTACGAGTTGTACGCATACGCATCCTGCAGAGCCGAAAACTCAGCAGGATCGGTGTTATAAGCACCCTGGAAGGCCTCCTGTGCAATACGGCCCAGCTCGGTAAGCTGGTCGTTCTCGTACATGGCATTGCTCGCGTTGGAAATCTCGCTGCCGCGATCAATCGCATCCTTGAGCATGCTGTATTTTTCGGGGCTGTAGTTGTAGACCTGCTTCATAAACGGAATGAGCGACCAACGGCGGTCGAACTGGTAATAGCCCAGCGCGTTGTAGCCGTCACCATACGAAAAGCCCTGGTTGTAGTTACCATGGCTCTCGTACTTGGTAAAGTACTTCATCTCGGTAGTCACGTTGACAAACGAAACGCCCTGGACCGACCTCAGCACGCCCGAGAAGGACTGCTGGGTGTAGAGACCCTTATCGATATCGGTGGCATCCGAGGCAACGCCTGGCGTGGGCTCCTCGGCAGCGGCGGGTGCCGGCGCGGAAACGGCGCCAAACGAAAGCGCCAGCGTCAGACCCGCGACAATAGCAGAATGCTTGGGCTGCATAAGATCCTCCCTGCATTGGTGTAGTTAAAGTGCAGTTTGCAAAGATAGAATCAGTATTGCAGCTCGTCCGTTGTTGCACAACAACCCCTCGGTAAACGGCAACAACCTTCCGCGAAATCTTAAGGAATTAAACAAACTGGTCGTCGGGCGCCATCAGAAGCTCGCCGTATCGCTCCATCAGCCCGTCCCTCAACTGACAGAAAGCGGGGATATAGACGTTCAAGATGCGCTGAATCAAATCTTGAGCGAG
The DNA here is from genome assembly GCA_958438125.1 of uncultured Collinsella sp. Classification (GTDB taxonomy): domain Bacteria; phylum Actinomycetota; class Coriobacteriia; order Coriobacteriales; family Coriobacteriaceae; genus Collinsella. Next base: position 1,108 of record CAUBQN010000010.1, on the reverse strand, counting down.
CTTGTTGTCGTAGATATGGACGTTCGTATTGCGGTCTCTGAGCATGTCTAGCCAGGCCGCCTCATCAATAAAGTCGTAGAATCGGTACGACTCCTTCAAGATGGCACGAGGAGACCCCGACGCGGCAAGCGTGGCGCCCTCATACTCGAGCAGACGCTTAAGGAGCTTCCAGCTCAGTTCAAATTGAAGATTGAACTTATTAATTAATCCACTCTGAACAAAATCATTGTTGAGATCCTGATTGGGCGCATCCTCAAGATTCGCCAAGGCGCTAACAAAGTTCTCATATTTTTTCATACAGAATCACACCATCCCTGGCAATCTCATCGAGCAATTGCTGCGATAGGGACTCGTCGAGATTGACGACATCTACATCTAAAAGAGTATCAAGATGTTCCTCGATCAAATATGAGAAACGGCCGAAATCCCGGCAACCTGCTACGGCGATGTCAATATCGCTCTTGGGCAAGTTGTCGCCTCGAGCACGAGAACCAAACAACACGACCTTCTCGGCGTCACATTCCAGAGCAAAAACTTCGATTTGCTTGTACACCTTGTCGAGAGATGTCATTTGCAGCCCTTACAGCTTAATGTCAAAGTTGATCTCGGGAACGGCGGCTAGGTCGGCCAACGTCACGCCGTCGACGTATTTTTCGATCACGTCGTCCAGACCGCGCCAGAACTTGACGGTCGAGCACAAATCGCTGCGGGTGCAGCTGTTGTCGATGCCGTCGCACGCCACGGGCGCCGTGCTGCCCTCGACGGCGCGCAGGATGTCACCCGCACGTACCTCGGAGGGATCCTTGGCCATCATGTAGCCGCCGCCCTTGCCGCGCACGCTCTTAAGCAGGCCAGCCTTCATAAGCGGACGAACCAGCTGCTCCAAATACTTTTGCGAGATATGCTCGCGGTCGGCAACCTCGCGCAGGGCAATCTTGCCCTCGGCGTCGCCGAGCGCCGCGATATAGATCATCAGCCGGAGGGCATAGCGGCCCTTGGAAGAAATGAGCATACCTACCCTCCCATCGTTGCTGGGACAAAATACCAGGAGTGTTTGTCCCAAATCTTATGCACGCGGGGCAAACAAACCTGATTATTATGTCCCACA
>CAUBQN010000009.1 GCA_958438125.1 uncultured Collinsella sp. | reverse complement strand
GGCAAGGAACACGATGAACGACCGACCTCTCGTCATAGGCAAAGGAACGAAGCAACGCCGCGACAAATACACGTGGCGCTACCGTCACAGCCTCGGCAAGGATCCGGTCACGGGCAAATACCGCTATTCGCCGTGGCAGACCATACATACCACCAAAAGCCGAGAGGTCGACGCCGCACTCGAAGCCTACAAGGCAGAACTCAACAGCGGCACCTACGTCCAAAAATCGAGGGACACCGTCAGCTCGTACGCAAAAAAGTTCCACGACAACCGCGAAGGAACCATCACGCCGCTCGCCTACTCGACATCCTACTCAATCGAGAACCGGACGCGCACATCACATGCGTGATGCTCATGCTCGACACCGACATGAGAAGGGCAGAAGCCCTCGGGATGACGTGGTCCGATGTCTCCGTCGAGAACAGAAGCATCCTCATTGAGCAGCAGTTCGCGGCCGATCGAAGCGTTCGCTCGCCCAAAAGCAAGAAAAGCGTGCGGAGGATCTCGATAAGCGAGACGCTGACGTCGTATCTCGAATTCTGGAAAAAGGAGCAGGCCCGCGAAATGGAAGCCTTCGGCCTGGAACAAGTCAAAGGCACTCCGCTCGTCCACTCATTCGAACGAACGAAAGACAGGCATCCCCAAGTCAACTTCATGGACCTGAATGGGTTTTCGCGCTGGTTCAGAAACTTCAGCGTCGAGAACGGGTTCGGCAAGTTCGAAGGCGTTCGAACATACCATTATGTGAAGGAAACTGTCGACGGGGAAACGATTTCGAAGCGTTATGAGCATAAAGAGTGGCTCGAATTGAGGGATTACCTCAGGAAGCATCCCAAGGTTCGCGAGGCGAGGCATATCAGCACATATGAGAGCGAGCACCTTCCTTACGGATATTCGGGCCTATCGAGCCACACCGCTACTGCCGCTACTGCCCGCTACTGCCCGCCAGCTTCCGAACCAGCGGGCGGTAGCAGCACCCCGAACATCTCGCCGACAGCGCAGAGAGTCGTCGACCTGGCGGCCAAGGCCGACATCGAGGACGTGATGCTGTGCGACCTGCCCGGCGTCCTGTCCTTCCTAGGGCTGCCACCTGAGACGGAGATGCCGCCGGGCAACAAGGGGAAGACGAAGCTCAAGAAGCTCTACAGGAAGGTGGCGCCGAACAAGGCATACCACTCCGGCGAGCGCGCCAAGGATTTGATCTCGCACCTCGGCATGGCAGAGATCAGGGCATCGGCGCCCGTCCAAGAATTGGGATGCAGTTCAATACGAGCTCGGGGCTCTTTTCGTCTAGATTGGGGACGCATGGCCGGACGAAAACAATTTGCGTCTGGTAATAAGCGTACGAAAGCGCAATTTACGTCTTAATTCCGTACGCAAATCAAGACGAAAATCGTTTACGTCTGCTTTAATCCGTACGAAAACGGTTTTCGTCTTGCAGGGCAGTTGCCGTTTCTACAGTTCAACTTCCAGTTCGGCTTTGTGCTCGTAGAGGTAGTCGCGCATGTAGGGGATGGCAAATGAGACCTTGCCGTACGAGGGAGCCTCGATAATCGATTCTCTTAACAGGCGGCTGCGGACGGAACTCACCTGTTGAGGCGTTTTGTTTAGGGCATCGGCAACCATGCTGGTCGAGCTCGTCTGCCCCAAAGATGCCATGCTCAGCAGATAAGCGATGCACGTGGGCGGAATGCGCTGCAGCGCGGGCTCAATCACCATGGCGCAGAAGCGTTCGCGTGCCGTTGCAATGCCACGCTCGGCTTCTTCTTCTCCAATAATCGCTGTGTGCGCGCGTCTTGCCAACTGCCATGCGTAGTATCCAACGAGTTGGATCATGAAAGGATAGCCTTGCGTTGCCTCGGCAAGTTGGCCGGCAATACCTGGCTGCAACTCCATGCCAGATGCTTCAATGGTTTCCTCGAGGGAGTACGACACTTCGGTTACTGCCACAGCCTTCAGATCAAAGGGGAGGGCACGGCGCAAAAACGTAAGTGTCTTTCCGTTGATGATGCTTTCAATCATCGAAGGCAGCCCAGCAAAAACAAAGGCGATATCAAGGTCTTCGCCGATAACCTGCTGAATCGCAATGGAGAGCGTTCGGACCTCATCGAGCTCTGCGTCTTGAACCTCGTCGAGAGTGATGAGCAGGCCATTTCCATTCTTGGATATTGTCTGTCTCATGGCGTCGCGTAGCGATGGGCCGATTCGCTCAATATCTATGCTGCCGATGGATATGCCAGCTACGGTGGGCTCAAATCTGGCGTGTTTGGCCTGGAATTTGGGCTGCAGCTGTTCGAGAATGCGCTGGCAAAGTCCCTCGGTTGCGACCTCTTTTATGACCGTCCAGCCACGGCTTTGCGCCAAACGTGAGCACTCGTCAAGGAGGACCGTCTTGCCCGTTCCACGGACGCCGGCTATGCGCATTAGGCGCCCCGGGGCACCAGGCCCGTTGACGAGGCCCTCATTGAATTCTTCGAGCACATCTTCGCGGCCGATAATCGTGGGAGGTGTTTTACCTGCTGTGGGCTTAAAAGGGTTTGTTTGCATGTGAGCCACCTTTGCTCAAGATATAGCAAGATATAGCAAAGTATAGCAAGATATAGCAAAGTATAGTGAGATATAGCAACGTATAGCGCTGTTCGCGGGTTCTTACGGTGGTGCTATTTTCCGAATGCCGCGCGGATAAAGCGCTGGGCGAACAGCTTGTTGGCAACGTTGATGACATGGCCCAGGAACAGTGCCGAGATGGCGGTCGTGACGCCAAAGCCGCCCAGGTTGTACATAAAGATCAGCGACAACGTGAGCGAGGCGGCGACATGTGAGCAGTCAAACACGACTTTTACGTCACCAAAGCGGCGTTTAAGCTTTTCGGCAATGACTTGCACCAAGCCGTCGGGCGCGTTGGGGACAACGCCCATGTTGACGACGAGACTTACGCCAAATGCGGTGACAGCGAGGGAGAGCAGCATGGTCGCAATCTGTGTGGGGAGTGCCGTGGGATGCAGTGGGTTGACCGCCATGAAGAGGTCGGTCAAGCCGCCAATCAGCGTTGAGAAGAACAACTCGAGCAGGATGCGCGGCTGGAACTCGCTTCGCAAGATGGCTAATTGCGCCACGATGTAGGCGACGTAGGTTGCGGTGATCCAAAAGCCGAGCGTCTTACCAGTGAGCATGGATAGGGTTGTGGCAAAGCACGTGAGCGCGGCGACGCCCAGGCCGGATGCCGTCTGGAGACTCATACCGAGTGCCAGTACTGCAACGCCCACCAGATACATCAGCGTTCTGATGACGGTATGGCGCCAGTCGATGTTCTCGCCATGCATGATGATGAGCGGTCGCATGTTGCTACCCGTCCTTTCGGTTGTGTGAAAAAGCTGACCCGGGCCGGCAAAAGAGGGTTATCGGAGGCACTGCTGCAAAAGCAGAAAAGCCGGCCCCACGGTCAGTCGTCTAGGAAGTGTCTCGCTGTGCCGGAATGGGACTAAAGGTCCAACGAGACGGGAAGAAAGCAAATGGTATTGCGTGGGCGATAAGATGCCAAGATGGTAGGGTGCGTCTTAGCATCCTATTGCCCACGCTCAACGAAATCGGTTTCGTTTGAGTCTAAGTATACGCACGGGATTTTATTTGCGAAGAGAAAAACAATAAAAAGGTGAACGTTCACCTAATCGCAACAACTCGTTGGCTGTAGTTGCGGTGGAATAGTTCCTGTTTTTGCTGCTGAAGGCCTTGAACAGGAACTATTCCACCGCAACTTATGATGGGGCGGGGGATGCGATAGTATTGCATGGTGGTATTCGATTAACCGAGGCTTCATCCGAGGGCTTTATGGAACAGCACCAGCATTATCAGAGCCTGCAAGATCAGGCATACAACGCATTGCGCTCCAAGATCATCTATGCCGAGCTCAAGCCCGGCACGCGCCTTTCGGCGATTGGTCTGGAAAAGGAGACGGGAATCGGGCGCACGCCCATTCGCGAGTCCTTTGTGCGCCTGCGCGAGCAGGAGCTGGTGGAAACGCGTCCCAAAAGCGGCACCTACGTTTCTAAGATCAGCATGGAACGCGCCGAGAATGCTTGTTTCTTGCGCGAGAAACTCGAGAGAAGCGTGCTTATTAAATGCTGTTCGGCCGCCTCGCCCGAGCAAAAGCATCGGCTTGAGCAGATTCTTGCCGAGTCCGAGTCGCTCGACCATAGCGAAACGCGTCGCTTTTTCGACCTGGATAACCTGTTCCATGAGACGTGTTTCGTGATTGCCGGCCGTCACATGTTGTGGGATTGGATGAAGAGCGTCAACACGCATTTTGAGCGATACAACTGGTTGCGTATGGTGTCGCAGGATCTGGATTGGGAGCCGATTCGTCGGCAGCATCGCCGGATTCTCGAGGCCATTAAGAGGGGCGATACCGATGCGGCGAGTTATCTGGCAGAGACGCACTTGCACCTGATGCCCGAGGAGCAGGGCCCGGTTATCGCCTTGCATCCCGACTATTTTGAGCTGTCCAAAGACTCGTTCATCTAATCAATCCCCATATAAGTTGCGGTGAAATAGGGACTGTTTTGCGGCCTAGGTGGCGCAAACAGTCCCTATTTCACCGCAACTGCGTTGGGGTGTGACCGGGGCACAAAGATGCGGTGCCGCTTGGAGGAAAAGACCGGAAGCAAAGGTCCATTCCTCCAGACGGCGCCGCAGCTGTTTTGATGGCTCGGCTTTTACCGAAGTGGCTCAGTTGAGCGCGACTGCCAGCCGATTATACAAAGCGGCTCGGGGGCGTGTCGCTTCCGTCACGTTCTATCAGCATACAAGACGGTTTTGGTTCTTGTTCGTGACGGAAACGGCGCGCTTCCGAGCCGCTTTAAAAGAAAGGGGGCGAGGTCTAGGGCACGCCCCCTTTCACGATAGAGAGCTAAACCTAGCCGCGGACCTTCTTGACGACGTCCATGGCCTCGCGGGCGATCTGCTCGACCTTGGAGAAGTCGCCGTCGGCAAACAGGGCCGGCTTGACCATCCAGGTGCCACCGCAGGCGATGATGGCGGAGGAGCTCAGGTACTCCTCGACGTTGGCGGTGCTCACGCCGCCGGTAGGCATAAAGCGGTGACCGACAAACGGAGCGGCGAGGGCCTTGATGGTGTTCAGGCCGCCATACTGGGACGCGGGGAAGAACTTGGTGACCTTGAGGCCCAGGTTCTCGGCTGCGGTGACCTCGGAGGGGGTCACGGTGCCGGGAAGGACGGGCAGCTCGATGTCGATGCAATGCTTCACGACGTCCTCGTTGTAACCCGGGGAGACGATGAACTTGGCACCGGCGGCGCGGGCCTGCTCAACCTGCTCGACGGTCAGGACAGTGCCGGCGCCAACGCACATCTCGGGCTCGGCCTCGGCCATAGCGGCGATGCACTCGGCGGCGCAGACGGTGCGGAAGGTGACCTCGGCGGACTTCATGCCAGCTGCCATAAGAGCGTGGGCGAGCGGGGCGGCGTCCTCGACCTTGTCGAGCACAACGACCGGCACGATGCCCAGGGACTCAAGCGTGGTGTAGAACTGATCGAACATGATGTTCCTTTCGATGTGTGGCGCGCATGGGCGCGTGATTACCAAATGCGCTGGTCAGGAGCCGATTTTGGATTGGTTATCGGAGGCACCGCTTGGGGTTCAAGCAATTCCAAAACCGGCTGCTCGACCAGTCATGTAGGGAATGCCAGGCAAAACCGGAATGGGACTGGTGGTTTTGCCCGGCCGGAGGAATCGGGGAGCGGGCCGCAGGGGTATGGGATTGGAAAGCTGCGGCCCGCGGAATGGAGACGGACTAGCGCGCGACGCGGGTGCCACCGTCGGCGGCTGATGCTACGGCTGCGATCTCGTCTGCGGTCACCAAGTTGGAGTCGCCCTTGATAGTGAGCTTGAGGATCGAGGCTGCAATCGCGTAGTTGACAGCGTCCTGCGGGTCAAAGTCGTTGATGAGGGCATGGACGAGGCCGGCGTTGAAAGCGTCGCCGGCGGCAACGCCCTCGAGTACGTGCACGTCGTGAGCAGGGGAGAACCAGTGCTCGCCGCTCTCGGCCTCAAAGAGCATGCCCATCCAGATGGAGCGCTCGACGCAGGAGATGTTACGGACGACCGAGGCGACCTTCTTGCAGCCGTACTCGGCGCAGATCTGACGGGCCATCTCGACATAGGTGTCGCGCTCCTCGATGCCGTGGGCAAGGGAGCCAGAGACGCAGGTCATACCGAGGCCAGCAGGCGCATCCTCGTCGTTGGCGATGCAGATGTCGACGAGCGGCAGGAGTTCCCTCATGGTGGCCTGCGACTTCTCGGGCGACCACATCTTGCCGCGATAGTTCACGTCACACACGGTGGTGATGCCCTTGGCGCGGCAGGCGGCGAGCGCATCCTTGCAGGCGGCGGCCATCTCATCGGAGACGGCGGGGGTCACGCCGGAGAAATAGAAGACATCGATGCCCTTGAGGATCTCGTCCCAGTTAAAGACGTCGCGCTTGGCCATGTTGATGGCAGAGTACTTGCGGTCGTAGACGCAACCGTTACCGCGCTGCGAGGCGCCGACCTCAAACACATAGGAGCCAAGACGGTTGCCCTGACGCACGACGCGCGTGGTGTCGACGCCGTAGGCCTTCAGCGAACGCAGGGCGCACTCGCCCAGACGGTTGGCCGGGACAACGGAGACGTAAGCGGCCTTGTCGCCCTGGTAGGCCAGGGAAAGCGCAGTGTTGGCCTCGGCGCCGCCGTAGCGGACGTCAAACTCGGTTGCCTGCTCAATACGCAGGTGGTCTTTGGGCGAGAGTCTCATCATGATCTCGCCGAAGGTAAGAACCGTTTTACCCATGGTCGCGCAGCTCCTTTTACTCGTGCGTACACCTTTGATATGGCGTTGGCACGCAGGTGCCAAGACGGTAGGGTGCGTCTTTGCACCTGCGTGCCAACGCTTGCCGAAATCGGTTTACGAAATCGGTTTCGTTTCGAGTTGTAGTATACTCACCTACAGCGTTTTGCAACCGAGATTTTTAAAAAAATGCCTAAAATGGCTCAGATCGCCGACAATTGGGAAACGGGGTGCGCTATGGCGCAGATGAGAATCAAGGACATTGCCGCCGAGGCGGGCGTGAGCCCGGCCACGGTCTCGCGCTATCTCAACAACCGCCCCGGGCAAATGACCGAGGAAACCCGTGCTCGCATCGCGGCGGTTATCGAGCGCACCGGCTATCGCCCGCGTGCCGCCGCGCGCAATCTACGCAGCTCGCGCACCAACCTCATCGGCGTGATCTTGGCCGACATCGCCAACCCGTTCTCCAGCGCCATGCTCGAAGGGCTTTCCGTCAGCGCCGCCGCGCGCGGCTGCTCGCTCATGACGGCCATTAGCGGCAACGACCCCGCTAAGGAAGCGGAGTCGCTCACCAGACTTATCGATGCCGGCGTGGACGGCCTGGTCGTCAACACCTGCGGAGGCAATGACGAGGCGATCGCCGCGGCAGCGGGACGTCTGCCCGTCGTGCTGCTCGACCGCGACGTTGCCGACGGCGGTGTCGATCTGGTGACATCTAACAACCGTGAGCTGGTCGCCGGCTTGGTAGACGCCTTGGCCGCCGCTGGCAGCGAGCGCCTGTGCCTGCTCACCGAGGCAAGCGACGATAGCCCCGTGCGTCGAGAGCGCGCCGAGGCCTTTGCCGACGAGCTTTCGCGCCGCGGCCTTGCGGGCGAGGTCGTCACCCTGGCCGACGGTGGCGCCACGGGCGTTGGCCGTTTGGACAAGACCATCCGCGACTACGCGGGCAAAAGGCTCGGCCTTATCGCCGTCAACGGCCTGGTTTTCCTGCGTCTGACCGAGGCGCTAGCACAGCTGGGACCCTCATTGCCGGCTGGCCTCAAGATCGCGACGTTTGACGACTACCCCTGGAACCACGTGCTCTTTGGCGGCGTCACTACGGCCGCGCAAGACACCCTCGCCATTGCCGAGCGCGTGGTCGAGCGCCTGTCCGAGCGCATCGACGTCGTCACCACCACGGTGGGCGAGGCCGCAAAGCTGGCGCCCAAACGCATCGAGATCCCCGGCCACATCGAACACCGCGCCTCGACCTCTCGCTAGTCTGTATGATAATATATAGACAATGTCATACAGGAGGTATCCATGGCTGCGTCTGTGCTGAGTGTGCGAGTGGACTCGTCAATTAAAGACTCATTTGCCGAACTGTGCGAAGAGCTTGGCATGACTTCGTCTGTTGCGGTCAATATGTTTATGAGGCAGATGCTGCGCGAGCGCTCTCTGCCGTTTGTTCCTTCACTTGGTAAAAGCTCTGCGAGCGAAAGCGCCGCGACGGGCATTTTGGATGCTGCCCAGATTGAGTCCGCCGTCCGCGAGGCAGCCAGCTCGATTCCCGCCATCAAAACCGTGATTCTTTTTGGTTCGTATGCCCGTGGCGAGGCGCATGCCGATAGTGATATTGACTTGCGTCTCGAAGTCGATCGCGAGCGGGGCTTTGGTCTTTTCGCGTTGTCGGCGTTTGGCGAGGCGGTGCGCAAAGGAACCGGGAGGCAGGTTGACCTCGTCTCGAGTGACTATCTTGATGACGATCTTGCCGCGGTAATCGAGCGCGAAGGAGTGATCCTGTATGATCGCGCGTAAGTCAGACGGCCTCCGCGCTCAAGAGGTTTTGGAAGCCATCTCTGAAACGAACGAGCGCATCAAGGCTTTTGATATCACCGAGGACCAGTTTCTGCATGCGAATGACGTGCGGACGAGGGCGTTGGCGGACTCCCTTTTGATGTGTGCGCTTAGGGTAACGGAAGAAGCGGGCAAGTTGTCGGAACGCTCGCAGCGGCTTCATCCCGAAATCGAATGGCGTGGAATTATCGGCATGAGAAATTATCTTGCGCATGATTACGGCAATGTCGACCGCTCGGTTGTTTGGGATGCAGTGACGATGGAGTTCCCTACGCTGGAACGAGCCTGTAGACAAATTGTCTCCGAATCTGAACGCTAGCCGCTCGTTCGCAACTGCCTGTTCGCGCACGTTTTTTGAGCGCTTGATACGCTTTAACCCTGCGGAAACATTTTTCTGCGATAGTATCTGCGATATAGACCAGTCGAAACCCGCCCGAAAGAAAGGGGAGCGACATGAACCAGCAGAACATCGATTACGTACTCCGCTCCGTAGAGCAGCGTGACATCCGCTTTGTGCGCCTGTGGTTTGTCGACATTCTCGGCCGCCTCAAGAACTTTGCCATTAGCCCCGAGGACCTCGAGGTCGCTTTTGAGGAGGGTATTGGCTTTGACGGCTCCGCCATCGAGGGCTTTGCCACGCCCGAGGAAGCCGACATGCTGGCGTTTCCCGATGCTTCGACCTTCCAGATTTTGCCGTGGCGCCCGAGCCACAACGGCGTCGCCCGCGTGTTCTGCGACGTGTGTACCCCCGACCGCAAGCCCTTCGCCGGCGACCCGCGCGATGCCCTGCGCCGCATGTTCTACAAGGCCGAAAAGGCCGGCTATCTGCTCAACGTGGGCGCCGAGCTGGAGTATTACTATTTCCCCGACGAGCACACCCCCGAGCCGCTCGACAACGTGGGCTACTTCGATCTTTCGGTGAGCGATGCCGCTCGCGACCTGCGTCGCAACACAGTCCTCACGCTCGAGAAGATGTCCGTGCCCGTGGAGTACACCTTCCACGCCGCCGGCCGCTCACAGCACGGCATGAGCCTGCGCCACGCCGAGGCCCTGAGCATGTCCGACGCCATCACCACGGCCAAGCTCATCATTAAGCAGCAGGCCTACGAGAGCGGTTGCCACGCCTCCTTTATGCCCAAGCCGTTGACGGGCGAGGACGGCAGCGCTATGTTCCTGTGCCAGTCGCTATTCGACCACGACGGCAACAACGTCTTTTGGGGCGAGAACGACGAGAAGTATCACCTCTCCGATATCGCCAAGCACTACATGGCCGGCATCCTGGCGCACGCGCGCGAGATCAGCGCCATCACCAACCCCACGGTAAACTCGTACAAGCGCATCACCACGGGCGGCGACTCCGTGCCGCAGTACGCCACGTGGGGCCTGCGCAACCGCGCGAGCATGGTCCGCATCCCGGTCTACAAGCCCGGCAAGCAGCTGTCCACGCGCATCGAGCTGCGCAGTCCCGATCCCATGGCCAATCCGTACCTGGTCAACGCCGTCACGCTGGCGGCTGGTCTGGACGGCATCGAGCGCAAGCTGGAGCTCCCGCCCGAGGCAACGGCCGAGACGCTCAAGCTCACCGACCGCCAGATGGTCAAGGCCGGCTACACGCCGCTGCCGCGTTCGCTCAAAGAGGCGCTCGACGTGTTTGAGGACTCGCAGTTTATGAAGGATGCCCTCGGCGAGCATATCCACAGCTTCTTCCTCAAAAAGAAGCGCGACGAGTGGCATAAGTTTGAGTCTACGATCACCGAGTGGGAGATCAAGCACTACCTGGCGAACTCCTAATCGCGCTGGCTTGTTCCAGTACGATTGAGCTCATTTCTTTGGAGGCCGATATGTCCGAAAAGAGTGCCCTGTTCATGGCGCGCACGACGCGCTTCCACGAGTTTGCCCGCAGCTTGACGACTACCCTGGGTGTCGAGGTGAGCCTGGCAACCCCCGATTCGCCGACTGCGGCGCACGACTTAGACCTGCTGATCCTCGATTCCGATGGCATCCGCAGCGACCGTATCGATCAGATTGCCAAGTGGCTCGACGATCGCGGCGGCGTCCCCATGTTGGTGATCGTCGACGACGAGGCGCTCGGCACCCTGCGCCTGCCCAATCACGCGCATGCCGACTTTGTGTGCCCCACGGCGACGCCCAACGAGCTCAAGGCTCGCGCGCAGCGCTTGATGGGCGAGGAGGAGACCGTCACCGCCGACGATGTGCTCAACATCGATAACCTCGAGATCAACCTTGCCACCTACCAGGTGACGCTCGATAACGAGCCCATCGACCTGACGCTGATGGAGTACTCGCTGCTGAGCTTTTTGGCGACGCATCCCAACCGCGCCTACAGCCGCGAGGTGCTGCTGCACCGCGTATGGGGCTTTGAGTACTGCGGCGGCACGCGCACCGTCGACGTGCACATCCGACGCATCCGCTCCAAGGTGGGCCCGCAGATCGCGGCGCACATCACCACTGTCCGCGGCGTGGGCTATCTGTTTAAGGACTAGCTTTTCACCACAAAGGGGACAGGCACCTTTGAGGTGGTTTTGACGCAGGTGCGGGTTCCTCTCGAATCTGCAGCAGAACTTAAGCCTTCCTAAAAGATTGCGTTCTCATACACGTTCGCCCGCATATTGGGGTACAACTCAACGTGAACAATGATGGCCCGCCATATGTTTGGCGGGCCTTTGGTTATTTGACGAAAGGATCGCAGCTATGAGCGAGAACGATTCTCAACGCCCCCAGGATACGGGCCACGCCGGCGAGACGCAGCAGCAGCCGCGCGTGCAGGTGGAGTCGACGCCTGCCGACAGCAACATTCCCTACGTGCAGGCTTACGACACGCAGACCGGCAAGCCGCTGGGCAGCCAACAGGTTGTAAACAAGCACACAGTGGTCAAGACCAAGACCAAAAAGCTGCCGATCTTTATTACGGCGCTTGCCGGCTGTGCCTGTGGCGCCCTGCTGGTCATCGCGCTCATTATGAGTGGCACGCTCGATATCGGCGGCGGCAGGAACGCCGTGACAGCGGGTGCTTCGGGTTCATCGACGCAAAAGATCACCATCGACTCCGAGGACACCACGCTGGCCGAGGCCGTCTCTGCCAAGGCCCTGCCCTCCGTCGTTTCCATCACCGCCACTTCGAGCGGTAGCCAGAATGGCTCGCTTTCGCAGTCTGCCGACGAGTCGGATGGTTCGGGCAGTGTCGGTTCGGGCGTGGTGCTCGATACCGAGGGCCACATCCTCACCAACAACCACGTGGTCGATGGCTATGACCAGTACGTGGTGACCATGGACGACGGAACCACGTACGAGGCCGAGTTCGTGGGCAACGATGCTTCGAGCGACCTAGCCGTCATCAAACTAAAGGACGCCGACGCCTCCAAGCTCACGCCGATCGAGATCGGCGACTCCTCCAAGCTCAACGTGGGCGAGTGGGTCATGGCGATCGGCTCGCCGTTCGGCAACGAGCAGTCTGTCTCCACGGGCATTGTGTCGGCGCTGTATCGCTCCACGGCCATGAGCTCTACCAGCGGTAACACCATCTACGCCAACATGATTCAGACCGATGCCGCCATCAACCCAGGCAACTCCGGCGGCGCGCTCGTCAACGACAATGGCGAGCTCGTGGGTATCAACTCGCTCATCGAGAGCTATTCGGGCTCCAGCTCGGGCGTGGGTTTTGCCATTCCGGTCAACTATGCCAAGAACATTGCCGACCAGATCATCGACGGCAAGACGCCGGTGCATCCGTACATGGGCGCCACGCTTTCGAGCGTCAACGCGCTCAACGCCCGCACCAACAAGCTGAGCACCGATAGCGGCGCGTATGTGGCGAGCGTCGTTGAGGATGGTCCTGCCGCCAAGGCTGGCATCCAAGAGGGCGATGTCATTACCAAGCTGGACGACGATGAGATTACGAGCGCCGATGGCCTGATCATTGCGCTGCGCAGCCACGAGGTGGGCGAGAAAGTCGAAATCACGCTCATGCGCGGCAAGGAAGAGAAGAAGGTCACCGTCGAGCTGGGCTCCGATGAGGAGCTGCAGAACCAGCAGCAGGATGACAGCGCGACCGACACCGGCAACGGCGGTATTACCGACGAGCAGCTGCGCCAGTACCTGGAGGAGCTGCTAGGCCAGCAGGGCCAGGGTCAAGGCTACGGTCAGGGCTACTAGCGAGCCGTATCGCGTATATCGAGGCCAGAGGGGGCTGTCCCATCAACGTGGGGCAGTCCCCTCTTTTCTTATTGATCCGTTGGGGACGGAGGAAAATGGATCACTTGGGGCTGACAAGAGGCCTGGTTCGGAATGGTCTGGACAGTTAGTTCAGATACGTATAAATCTGGGGCAGCTTGGGATGCGTTTTGAGCAATTTTTGATTGGGATGGGGCTCGAATGGGTGTTTGGAAGGGAGAGCGGGACGTTTACATGGTCTCGAGGAGCCCAAATTAGTTGAAACAGGGGTGTTCGTGCCTGATCCAGCTCTAGGATTTATACGTATCTGAACTAACTGTCCACCCCAGTCTGGCGGCTGCCGATTCGGTGCGGTTCGAAAGGGTTATTCGGCCCCATGGTGACCGGTGGTACTCTTGTATCCGTTTGAAATCGAGCGAAGGAGTGCCGCTATGGAGCAATCGAGCCTGTTTGGTGACGGCGTGGACATCGATACCGAAACGCCAGCGAGCACGGATACCGCTGCACCGGCCGATGCCCGTGCCCAAGCCGCCGCGCGCGCGGCCGAGCTGCGCCACGAGCTCGATTACCACGCGTACCGCTACTACATGCTCGATGCACCCGAGATCACGGATGCCGCCTTCGACAAAATGCTCGTTGAGCTGCAGGAGATCGAGGCGGCCTATCCCGACCTGGTGACACCCGACAGCTATACCCAGCGTGTGGGCGGATACGTGAGCGAGCAGTTTACGCCGGTAACGCACATGGCACGCATGTATTCCATGGATGATGCCATGGACCTGGACGAACTCGACGCGTGGCTCCAGCGCGTCGAGGATGCGCTCGGTGCCGGTAGCGTCACCTATACCTGCGAGCTCAAGATCGACGGCCTGGGCGTGGCGCTTACCTACCAAAACGGAACTTTCGTGCGCGCGGCCACGCGCGGCGACGGCACCACGGGCGAGGACGTGTCGCTCAACGTGCGAACCATCAAGGACGTGCCCATGCACCTGTCCGAGCCGGCGCTCGCTCACATGGGCGCTGACCGCGAGCGTACCATCGAAGTGCGCGGTGAGGTCTACATGCCTAAGGGCAGCTTTGTTCGCCTGAACGACGAGGCCGATGCCGAGGGCCGCGACCCCTTTGCCAACCCGCGCAACGCCGCCGCAGGATCCTTACGCCAAAAGGATCCAAAGGTCACGGCGCGCCGCGACCTTGCCACCTTTATCTATGCCATCGCCGATACCGACCCGCTGCACGTCCACAGCCAGCGCGAGTTTCTGGATTGGCTGCGCAGTGCCGGCTTTAGCGTCAACCCCAACGTGGCTCGTTGCGCCACGCCGGCCGAGGTCCACGAGTTCTGTGCCCAGGCGCTCGAGCACCGCGGTGACCTGGATTACGACATCGACGGCGTGGTCGTAAAGGTGGACAGCTTCCAGCAGCAGCTCGACCTGGGCTTTACCGCCCGCGCGCCGCGCTGGGCCATTGCCTTTAAGTTCCCGCCCGAGGAAAAGCAGACCGTCCTGCGCGAGATTCGCATTCAGGTGGGCCGCACCGGTGTGCTCACGCCGGTCGCCGAGTTCGACCCGGTGACGGTTGCCGGCTCCACCATCGCGCGCGCCACGCTGCACAACATCGACGAGATTCGCCGCAAAAACGTGCGTGAGGGCGACACTATCATCGTGCACAAGGCGGGCGACGTTATCCCCGAGGTCGTGGGTCCGGTGCTCGACAAGCGCTCGGCCGATTCGGTCGACTGGCACATGCCCGAGGTCTGCCCCGTGTGCGGTAGCCCCGTGGTCCACGAGGATGGCGAGGTGGCCTACCGCTGCGTCTCCATCGACTGCCCCGCTCAGCTCAAGGAGCGACTGCTTCACTGGGTGAGCCGCGGCTGCATGGACGTCGACGGCCTAGGCGACGAGATTGTCGACAAGATGATCGCCGCCGGGCTGATCCACGACGTCGCGGACTTCTACCAGCTCACGGTCGACGATATCGCCGGCCTGGACACGGGGCGCGTGTACGCCAGCTCCAACAGCAAGAAGGGCGTCAAAAAGGGCGACCCCATTCCGGTGGGCCTCAAGACGGCTGAGAAAATCATCGCCGAGCTCAACAAGTCCAAGAGCCAGCCGCTCGGTCGCGTGCTGTTTGCCCTGGGCATCCGCCACGTGGGCAAGAGCGTGGGCGAGGTCATCGCCGAGCGATTCCTGTCGATTGACAAGCTCATCTTGGCGAGCGAAGAGGACATCGCCGAGTGCGAGGGCATTGGCCCCAAGATTGCGGCGAGCGTCAAGCAGTTCCTGGCCGTGCCCGAGAACCTTGCCGTGCTGGAGCGCCTGCGCCAGGCGGGCCTTTCGCTCGAGGTCGACCTGGGCGCCGCACACGCGCAAGCCGCGGCCGACGCTGGCGTGGCGGGCGAGCTCGCCGACGCACAGCCGCTCGCGGGCCTGACCTTCGTGCTCACCGGCACGCTCGTCAACCGCACGCGCGACGAGGCAGGCGCGGCGCTCAAGGTGCTCGGCGCCAAGGTTTCGGGCAGTGTGTCAAAGAAGACGAGCTATCTGGTCGCCGGCCCCAAAGCGGGCTCCAAGCTCACCAAGGCTGAGCAGCTAGGTGTGCCCGTGTTGGATGAGGATGCGCTCGAGCAGATTCTTGCGACCGGTGAGGTGCCGGAGGCGTAATGGATATAGAGAATCGCAATTGCTCGCAGGCGGAAGGGCGCACGAAGCACGACCAAGTGCAGGCAAAAGAGCACCTGATGGCGCGAATTCGCATTGCGGAACGTGAGCGCTCGGCAGGTGCGTCTCGCGATGCTTTTGAGGCGTTGACCGAGCTAGAGACGCGGCTCGGTCTAGCCTAGCGATACGGGCACCGTGATCTGCGTCACGTAGGTTGTGGGATCGTCGCTGATGATGTCGTCGATGGGGGCGATTTCGCGTTGCCCCGCTACGCTGCCAACTTGTCAAAAGCTCCGCGGCGGTTGAGCACGGTAAACGCGACAACACAGATGACTGCCGACAAAATCGACCCGCACGGCGAGGCGATACCCATGGGAAACAACGTATCGGAATAGGCGTTCGACAGCAGCCACGCGCCCGGCACGCGAATGAGCGCCACGGCCAGTACGTTGTGCGCAAAGCCGATGTAGCTCTTGCCGTATGCAGCGAAAAAGCCGCTAAAGCAAATGTGGGTGCCGGCAAAGATTGCATCGAAAATGTAGCTGCGCATATAGCCGGTGCCGGCAGCGACCACCGCGGCGTCCTTGGCAAAAAAGCCGATAAACGCCGGCGCCACCAGCCACATCAGCACCGTGATCAGGCAGCCGTACACCACCGAGATCGTCATGGCGTCTTTAAGCACCTGACGTGCGCGGTCGCCCTTGCCCGCGCCGGCGTTTTGCGCCGTGAGCGCGCTGACGGTGGCGCCCATGGAACTCGGCACAATGAACAAAAAGCTGATCATCTTCTCGACTAGGCCCACGGCGGCGGCGTCGACGAGCCCTCGGTGGTTGGCGATGACGGTGATAAACATAAACGCCACCTGGATGCAGCCGTCCTGCACGGCCACGGGCACGCCAATCTTAAGAATGCTGCCGAGCACCTCGGGTTGGGGGCGCAGGTCGCTGCGCTTTACGTGGATGTTCGTGCGGCGGCTCTTGAGCCACACGAGCGCGAGGGCAACGCTGGCCGTCTGGGCGGTCACCGTGCCGAGCGCCGCGCCCACGGGGCCGAGCCCCATGTGGCCGATAAACAGAAAATCGAGCGCGATGTTGATGATGCACGCCACGCCGATCACGTACATGGGCGAGCGCGAATCGCCCAGGCCGCGAAAGATGGCCGAAAGAATGTTGTACGCGGCGATAAAGGGAATGCCCATAAAGCAAATACGCAGGTAGGCGGCGGTTCCTTCGACTGCCTCGGCCGGCGTGCCAATGAGCGCCACGATTTGCGGGCACAGTGCGAGCAGGACGGCGGCCAGTACCACCGAGACGCCCATAAACAGCGTGATGGTGTTGCCGATGGCGGTCTCGGCGCGATCGAAACGGCGCGAGCCCACGGCGTGGCCAACGATGACCGTCGTGCCCATGGCCAGGCCCACGAGCGTCACGGTAATGATATAGAGCGTCTGCGCGCCATTGCCCACGGCGGTGATGCCGGCGGCGCCGCTAAACTGCCCCATCATGTACAGGTCGGCCATACCGTAGAGCATCTGCAAAAAGTACGAGAGCATATAGGGCAGGGCAAAGACCGCGATGGTCTTAAGGACATTGCCGCGTGTGAGGTCGTGTTCCATGGGCGGGGCTTTCTGGCTGGGTTTGTTTACGTACCAGTGTAGTGAAAACCCTATAACGATTGTAGAGTCAAGGTTTGTGTTGACGCCGGAGCGAAAAAGTCTCGCGCACCATTATTCCGAGTGAATATGGACACACGTCACGAGAACTCGCCGCCGGCGCTAACCTTGCAGAAAACGATTTCGGAATACTTGACACCATTATTCGGCGCGCAATAATACGTGCGTTTGCGAACAACGTTTGATGGGGGTTGAACCTGCGTGCGCAATCTCAAAATACTGTTTTCCTATCTAGGGGCATACCGTCGCGATGCCATCCTCGGCGTGTTCTTTGTGTCGGTCGAGACGGTGCTCGAGCTGTTTATCCCGGTCATCATGGCCAACATCATCGATGTGGGCGTGCCTGCGGGTGATATCAACTACATGCTGCTGCAGGGCGCGTACATGTTGGTGTGCGCTGCGCTTTCGCTGGTACTGGGCTTGGGTTATGCCCGCACGTCCGCCCGCGTTGCCTCGGGCCTAGGCGCTAACCTGCGCGAGGCCGAGTACAAAAAGATTCAAACGCTCGCCTTTGGCAACCTGGACAACTACGACGCCAGCTCGCTCGTCACCCGCATGACCACGGACATCACCGTTATCCAAAATGCTGTGGGCAACGGCTTTCGCCCTATGGTGCGCGGCCCGGTGACGCTTATCGTCGGCTTTATCTACGCGCTGATGCTGTCGCGCCCGCTCGCCACCGTCTTTGCGATCATCTTGCCCGTGCTGGCAATCGTGCTGGGCGTCATCACCTATCGCGTGAGCCCGCTCTACCGCCAACTCCAGACCTCGATGGACCACCTCAACGGCGTGGTACAGGAAGACCTCACCGCCGTGCGTGCCGTCAAGGCCTACGTTCGTACCGAGCACGAGGAGGCCAAGTTCGACACCGTCAATACCGAGCTCGCCGGCACGGCGACGAAGACCTTTGGCAACGCGGTGCTCAACCTGCCGGTGTTTCAGCTGTCGATGTACGTGGCTGCGCTCTCCATCCTGTGGATTGGCGGCCGCATGATTCTCGCCGGCAAGCTGGGCGTGGGCTCGCTCACGGGCTTTATGAGCTACGTGCTGCTGATCATGAATTCGCTCATGATGATTTCCAACGTGTTTTTGCTGCTCACGCGCGCTCTTACGAGTGTGGGCCGTATCGCCGAGGTGCTCGATGAGGAGCCCTTTATCGCCAACCCCGCGGGAGACCTCGCGATTGCGGCGCCAGCGGACGGCAGTATCGAGTTTCGCGACGTTTCCTTTAAATACCGCGCGGATGCAGCTGAGGATGTGCTCGAGCATATCGACCTTCGCATCGAGAGCGGCTCGACGGTGGGCATTCTCGGCGGCACGGGCTCGGGCAAGAGCTCACTTGTGCAGCTGATTGCGCGCCTGTACGACGCCACCGAAGGCGCCGTGCTTGTGGGCGGACGCGACGTGCGCGACTACGACCTCGCCGCCTTGCGCGACGCTGTGGGCATTGTGCTGCAAAAGAATGTGCTGTTCACGGGCACCGTGCGCGAGAACCTGCAGTGGGGCAATCCGCAGGCGTCGGACGATGAGCTCCTCGCGGCTTGCCGCGCGGCGTGCGTGGACGAGTTCCTTGATCGCATCGGCGGGCTGGACGGCGAGTTGGGCCAAGGCGGCGCCGGTGTCTCGGGTGGCCAGAAGCAACGTCTGTGCATCGCGCGCACGCTGCTCAAGCATCCGCGCGTGCTCATTTTTGACGACTCCACCAGCGCGGTCGATATGGCGACCGACGCAAAGATTCGCGAGCACATCGCTCGGATTCCCGATACGACCGTGCTCATCATCGCCCAGCGCATCGCGAGCGTCATGGATGCCGATCGCATTGTGGTGTTGGACGACGGTCGTGTCCACGGCGTGGGTACGCACGAGGAACTGCTGGCGGAAGACAACATCTACCAGGAGATTTACGCCTCGCAGATGGAGTTTGCGGGGAACGCGGACGCCGGCGACGGCAGCGACGATGGCTGCGCGAATGGTCCGTTTTCCTCCGTCGCATGCGGATCACCCTTGGAAGGGGGTGAGCGCCGTGCCTAAGACCGCAGCCCAAGCACGCCCGGCCGACCTCAAGCGCACGGTGCGCCGCTTGCTCTCCTACATGGGGCATGCCAAGTTCTCGCTGCTTGCGGTGGGCGTGCTCGCCTCCGTCGCCGCCATCGCGAGCCTCGTCGGCACCTACATGGTGCGTCCCATCGTTAACGGTTTGGCCACGGGCGGGGAGGAACTGCTTGCCAAGCAGGTTATCCTGACGGCGATCATCTACGCCGCGGGCGTGCTCTCGGCCCTGGGCTACTCGCAGATTATGGTGCGCGCGGCCCAACGCGTGGTGTCCGATATTCGCCGCGACCTGTTCGCGCACATCCAGACGCTGCCGCTCTGTTATTTTGACAGCACGCGCTCGGGCGACATCATGAGTTTTTTCACCAACGATGTCGACACCGTCTCCGAGGCACTCAACAACAGCTTTGCCAACGTGATTCAGGCCGCCATTCAGGTTGTGGGCACCACGGCTATGCTCATCATCCTTAACTGGCAGCTCACGATTATCACACTCGTGTGCGATGCGGCCATTGTGCTGTATGCGCGCTACTCGGGCGCGCGCTCTAAGCGCTTCTTTGCCGCCCAGCAGGCATCGCTTGGCGACCTGGACGGATATATCGAAGAGATGGTCTCGGGTCAAAAGGTCATCAAGGTCTTTAACCGCGAGGCGGCGAATGTTGCCGGCTTCACCTTCCGCAACGACGAGCTTCGCCGCACCGGCACCGCCGCCGTGAGCTATGCCAACTCCATGGTGCCTATGACCGTCGTGATTGGCTACGTCAACTATGCCATCGTCGCCGTGGCGGGCGGCATGCTCTGCATCAAGGGGCTCGCCGATGTGGGCGCACTTGCAAGCTACCTGGTCTTTGTGCGCCAGGCCGCCATGCCCATCAACCAGTTTACGCAGCTCGGCAACTTCTTGCTCAACGCGTTGGCCGGTGCCGAGCGCCTGTTTGCGGCTATGGACCTTGAGCCCGAGGTGGACGAGGGCTGCGTGGAGCTGGTGCAGACGGGCGACGCCGCGTGGGCGTGGAAGATTCCCGAGGGCCAGGGCGTGGGCGCGTACGGGCACTTGCATGACGTGGCAGCCGTTGATGAGTCGGGCCGCGCGGTGGCCGCCGACGGCACCGAGCTCACGTGCGGCTTGGTCCCGCTTGCCGGCGACGTGCGCTTCCATGCCGTGGACTTTTCCTACGTGCCGGGCGCCCGCGTGCTCACGGACCTCAACCTGTTTGCCAAGCCGGGGCAAAAGATTGCGTTTGTGGGCTCCACGGGCGCCGGCAAGACGACCATTACCAACCTCATCAACCGCTTCTACGAGGTCGATGACGGCGAGATCACGTACGACGGCATCGACGTCAAGCACATTGCCAAGGCCAGCCTGCGCGGGTCGCTCGGCATTGTGCTGCAGGACACGCACCTGTTTAGCGGCACCATTGCGCAGAACATCCGCTTTGGCAAGCTCGACGCGACCGACGAGGAGGTGCGCGCCGCTGCCGAGGCCGCCTGCGCCGACTCGTTTATCCGCCGCCTGCCGCGGGGCTACGACACACCGGTCACGGCCGACGGCGCCAACCTGTCGCAGGGTCAGCGTCAGCTGCTCGCCATCGCGCGCGTGGCCGTCGCCGATCCGCCGGTGCTCATCCTGGACGAGGCCACGAGTTCCATCGACACGCGTACCGAAAAGCTCATCGAGCGCGGTATGGACCGCATCATGCGCGGTCGCACCACGTTTATGATCGCGCACCGCCTGCCCACTGTCCGCGACGCCGACGCCATCATGGTCCTCGAACACGGCCGCATCATCGAGCGCGGCACGCACGAAGAGCTGCTCGCCCAGCACGGCGAGTACTGGCAGCTGGCGCATGGCTTAAAAGAGCTGGATTAACCCGTTCGAGCACGATGCTTTGATCCCTCCGTGCCCCTCACCTCACCTCAGACCATCACAACATTCGATGTTTTTTGCCAAAAACGGGAAAAGCATCGAATGTTGTGATGGTTTTTCTGCCACTCGACCGGGTGGAATTGCTTTCTTGTGCACGAAGGTGTGCGGACCCGTGAGCAGGGGAATAAGGTTGGTTATCCGACTCCATTGGAGGGCTCATGGACCTGCCGATCGTCCTGTCCCATAAGACTGCCTGGCTGTACCACAACGTGGCGCGCCCATCCGAGCCGCTCTCGCGAGCAAGCAGTCTATACGATGAGGACTCGCTTGCCGACGAGGCGGAGTCGACCGCGAGCCTGCCCAAACTGGGGCTTGATGCCAAGGGGCTGAGGGCTTCAGCGGCGGTCGAGATTGTCGCCGACTACCTGGTCTCACTTGGTATTCCACGAGAAGAGCTCGATCATATCGACACGCTCGTCAACTTTGATTTTGAGCGCTCGACGCCGGCTGGATTTAGGTGCCACGTGTTTGGGGCGCCGGTACCTCCAGGCCATCTTATCGAGGTGGCAGAGGGCCTTCTAGTGGTTGATGAGGTCATGTGCTTTGTCCAAGCGGGTTCGTGGATGAACGAGCCCGAGCAGCTGGAATATGGCTACGAAATCTGCGCCCGATACCATTTGAATCATCTGTCGACAGGCGATTATATCGAGATGGGGCAGAGGTATACCGTTGCCGACTTGATTGCCTATTGCAATGAGAACCGATCTCGTCAGGGGGCTGTACGCGCGGCCGCCGCGCTCAAGCGCGTGCACGATGGCGCGCGGTCGCCCATGGAGACGGCCACCGCAATCATGGTCGTAGCAAAACGTTCCCAGGGCGGGCTGGGATACGCCAAGATCGAGCTCAACCATCGAGTGGATGTTCCCAGCGAGTTCAAGTATCTCGCTAAGGCCGGGTATTTCGAGATCGACGTATATGCGCCTGCAAGCGGTACGGGGATTGAATACAACGGCTCGGACCATCTTGATAAACAGCGCAGCGCGTCGGACGCGGAGCGTATGACCGTGCTGAGCGCGCTGGGCTTTAGGATGATCGTCCTCACCGGGACTCAGTTTGCCCATCAGCTGCAATTGCACCGGGCGATGAACGCCATCGCGCTCGCTATGGGCCTCAAGTGCGACCGAAGCGAAGCGTTCCAAAAGCGGCAGAACGACCTGCGAGAATTCGTGATTCGACACTGGGATGGCGGCCTTTAGGGGCGTTCTGGTCCTTCTACGGGGTGCCGTGGGCAGGCAAACCATCACAACATTCGACGTTTTTCGCCAAAAACGGGAAAAGCATCGAATGTTGTGATGGTTTACGTGCTGAGGATGGGCTCGGGAAGCCGGTCTTGCTCGAAGCGACTTGTCCTGTCGTACGGGTGTCGGCATGATTCTCTCGTGGGGTATTATGTTTTCCGAAGAATAAAACGCCGCGTGAGGGGAGGATTGCGTGGACGGGCACGTGCAACATGACGGTTTTGGCCGCGATATCAACTACCTGCGCATTGCCGTTACCGACAAGTGCAATTTCCGCTGCATTTACTGCATGCCGGCCGATGGCGTGGCGCCCCGCGCACACGACGAGCTGCTCAGCGCCGAGGAAATCGCCCACTTTGTGCGCCTGGTGGCGGGGGAGGGCATTCGCCGCGTGCGCCTGACGGGCGGCGAGCCGCTGGTCAGCCGCCGCATCATCCCGCTCATTCGCGACATCCGCGCGATCCCGCAGATCGAGGACATCTCGCTCACCACCAACGGCGCCCTGCTGCCCAAGCTGGCGCCGCAGCTCAAAGATGCCGGGCTTAACCGCGTTAACATCTCGCTCGACACACTCGACCCTGCGCTGTTTGGAAAGATCACGCGCCTGGGTCGGCTCGAGCAGACCATGGCGGGCATCGACGCGGCACTGGCTTGGGGCTTTGAGCCCGTTAAGGTCAACTGCGTTGTGGTGCGCCGGCTCAACCAGGATGTGGCGGCCCTCGCACGACTGACCGTCGACCGCCCCATCCACCTGCGCTTTATCGAATATATGCCCATCGGCGACGAGCGCACGAGCTCGCATTGCACTGTGGACCCGCATGCGCCCGCGCTCAATCCCGAGCTGTGGGACGCGAGCGATACCGTGTCGAGCGACGAGCTGCGGGCGCACATCAATGCCGGGGCCGCCGCGACGGGACTTGGCGAGCTCGAGCCGCTCGACATCAACGACGCTCCTGCCGGCGCGGGCCCTGCGCGCTATTGGCACTTTCCGGGCGCGGCGGGAACGGTTGGCTTCATCAGCGCCATGTCCAACCATTTTTGTGCGAATTGCAACCGTCTGCGCCTGACGGCCGATGGCGACGTGCGTCCGTGCCTGTTCAGCGATGCTGAGTATTCGGTGCGTGAGGCGCTGCGCCGTGGTGATGATATGCAGGTACTTTCGATTTGGCGCGATGCCGTGGCCCACAAACCGCAGGAACACGCGATAATTGAGGGCACGCAACGATTTATGTCCCAAATCGGAGGATGATCATATGGCCAAGAGCAGGTACGCCGATGCCACCAAGGCCGCTCGCAGGGCCGCGATGTCTGCCCACAAAGTCACGGCTGCGGCCACCGATGCCGTTGCAGACGCACAGCCGACTGCCAGCGCTGCCGCCGAGCCCGCCCGCGACGCCCGTCGTGACGAGCTGACGCACGTGGACGCCAAGGGCGAGGTACGCATGGTCGACGTGTCCGACAAGGCCGAGACCCACCGCATCGCCATCGCCGAGGGCACCATCCTCATGCATCCCGAGACGCAGGCCATGGTGCTGCAGGACCGCGCCAAAAAGGGCGATGTGCTCGCCTGCGCGCGCGTGGCGGGCATCATGGCCATCAAGCGCACGAGCGACATCATCCCCATGTGCCATCCGCTGCTCATTACCAAGAGCAAGTGCGATATTGCGCCCATCGCTGCGGCGGGGACGCCGGCCGAGGACGTGCCCGAGGGCTGGGCACCGGCGCGCACGGACGGGCAGGTTGGCTTTCACGTACTGGTCACGGCGGGCGTGACGGGCAAGACGGGTATTGAGATGGAGACTCTGACCGGAGCGAGCGCCGCATGTCTTACGATCTATGACATGTGCAAGGCAGTCGATCGCGGCATGGAGATCGTCGATGTGCGCCTGCTGCACAAGGAGGGCGGCCGCTCGGGTGTGTGGGATCGCGCAGAGCGCCAGGCCGCTGCTGTTGAGGCCGTGGCCGCTGACGGTGCCGCGCCCGCGAGCGCACCCGTCGCCGTTGCGCCCGCAGCTCCGGCACCGGCCGTCCCCGCGATTGCGTTTATCGGCTACCAAAACTCGGGCAAGACCACACTTGTCGAGAAGGTTATCGCCGAGCTCACCCGCCGCGGCCTGCGCGTGGGTTCGCTTAAGCATCATGGGCATCACGGCTTTGATATCGATGTGCCCGCTAAGGACACCTGGCGCCATCACCAAGCCGGATCCAAGCACGTGGGCCTCATCTGCGCCACGCGCTGGGCGGAGTACGCCGACACGCGCGAGGAGGACGAGATGCCCGCGCGCGAGCTGCTGTCGCGTTACAACGATGTCGACGTGGTGATCATCGAGGGCTACAAGACCGAGGGCTTCGACAACATCGTGGTCGCGCGCTCCGGTGTCGACCGTCTGCGCGGCAAGAGCTCGCTCGACCTGGTCGACGGTCACACGCTGGCCCTTGCCTGCAACGAGGCCCTGGCACGCCAGGCCTTCGACGCCGGCTTTGCGACCCGAGCCATCAACATCAACGACGCCCGAGCCATCTGCGATCTCATCCAAGATCACCTTCAGGCTTAACGCTGCGCCGGCCCCAAGCACCCCATCTCGCCCCTCAAGCCGTCGCTCGCGTACCAAAGTACGCGTCGCTCCTCTTTCGGGGCGACCTGGGGCACTTGGAACCGGCTCGCTGCGCTGCCATAACATGCCAAAAAGGGACAGGTTTATTTTGGCCGTTTTATCTGGGCAAACGTCATTTCCACCACAAAGGGGCCAGGCACCTTTGTGGTGGATTTTGCTTTAGTAGATGTTTGGGACATGTCTTACAATCTACCAAGTAGTTCATGACGGGCGAAAAACGGAGAGAAGGGGCTTGATGCGTCCTTAATGTTTCATGCGGATAGATTGATTTGACAGACGGTGGCGAATGCCCACCGTCCGCATTCGTGTGAAACAAGGAGTCTCCATGCTTGCCTCTCTTTTCTCAAAGCCTCAATCATCGCTGTCCGTGCAGGCCAAGCGCCTGGTGGCGATGCGCTTTCTCATCTACACCGGTTTTCAGACCAGCTACTTTATCGGCGTCATCGGAACGCTCACCTATGCAGACGATGCCTCGGTCGTGGCGACATCGCTGGCCGTCCTTTTTATGAACGTATTCGTGATCTTGGGATCCTTTGCGGGCGGTGCGGCGCTCGACGCCTGGGGCCCGCGCCGTCATTTCTTGCTGAGCATCGTGGGCACGCTGGCAACCGGCGCGGCGATCCTCGTTTTTGGCAGCGCGACCGGCATCGTCCTGCTCGGCGCGGTGCTCCTGGGCTTTGTGATGGGGTTCGCCCAGCCCATCGCCACGTCCTATCCGGCGTATCTCACCGACGATCCTGTCGAGCTCAAAGACATCAACTCCGCCATCGCCATGTTTTCAAACGTGAGTATCATCGTTGGCCCCACGCTGGGCGGCTTTGTCGCGGCGGCTGCGTCGTCGCGCGCGGTGTTCGTGCTCATGATGCTCTTTACCGCGTTGGCGCTCATTGCCGGTTGGGGCTTTAGGCCGCAGACCAGCCATGTCGCCGGGCATGCGGATGCCGATTCGGCAGAGGAAGGGGAGCGTGCGGGACAAAGCTCCAACTCCAGCGCGTCCACCCGCGTCACCTTTGCGACCAGCATCAAGACAGTCTTTACCAACAGCGTCCTCGCCCTGCTGTTCTGCATTATTTTCCTTTCGAACTTTGGCTATGGAGCTTTCGATCCGCTGGAGTCGTTCTTCTACCGCGATGTCCTGCACGTCGGAGTCGAGTGGATGGGCTGGCTCTCGTCGGCCAGCGGTGTGGGCGCGGTGCTGGGCGCCGTCCTCGCGCTCGGCTTGCCGCCGCACCTGGTCAACCTCAAAACGCTGCTTGTGGCGCTCATGTCCGTGGGCCTGGGAAGCCTGCTCTACGTGGGAACGCCGTACGTAGGCGTAGCTCTTGTCGGCCAGATTGCCCTAGGCGTGGCCTGGGGCGTCGTCAACCCGCTCCACAACACGATCGTGCAAACGACGGCTCCGCTCGAGCAGCTCGGTCGCGTCAACTCGGTCATGG
>CAUBQN010000008.1 GCA_958438125.1 uncultured Collinsella sp. | reverse complement strand
ATCCCCAGCGTCAGGCCGAGGAGATGCAGAAGTTCTACAGCGAGAACAAGTTCAACCCCATGGCTGGCTGTCTGCCGCTGCTGATTCAGATGCCTATCCTGTTCGCCCTGTTTACATTGCTGCGCAACCTGCCGCAGTACTTTAACAACGGCACGTTCTCGTTCTTCAACATCCTGCCCGACCTGACCACCACGCCGAGCGCTTCCTTTGCCGATGGCTTTATGGTTGCACTGCCTGCGCTGGTTTGCCTGATCCTGTTTGCCGTCCTGACCCTGATTCCGCAGCTCTATATGTCGCGCAACCAGACCGGCCAGCAGGCTCAGAGCATGCGTATGATGGCCGTTGTCATGACGGTCATGATGCTTTGGATGGGCTGGAGCCTTCCCGTTGGTGTTCTGCTGTACTACGACGTCTCGTCTGCTTGGCAGGTTATCCAGCAGATTTTTGTGACGCAGAAGGTCATCGACAAGGCGAAGGCCGATGAGGAGGAGCGTCTTAAGAACGCTCCGCTGCAGGTTGAGGTCACTCGTCGCGAGAAGAAGCCGCGCCCGCACAAGAAGAAGTAGTGGGATATCAATCTTATTTAGGTACCTAACTTTTGGAGTACGTTATGTCTGAAGAGATCATCGAGGATATGCTTGAGGAGGTTGCCCCGGAGGTCGCGGGCGATTATCCCGAGATTGCACAGCGCTACAAGGCTGGTGAAGAGCTGACCGATGAGGAGCTCGACACCATTGCCGATGTTGCGATTTCCATCCTGCGTTCCATCCTTTCGCACTTCGATGCCGCCAACTCTCCTATCGATGAGTATGAGGGCGACGAGGGTGAGCTGATTTTGGATGTAACGGCTCCCGACCTTGCTGTTCTCATTGGCCGTCATGGTCGCACTCTTGATGCTCTTCAGGTTATGTTCTCTTTGCTGGTGAGCCGCAAGCTTGGCTTTAGGTATCCGGTTGTAGTGGACGTCGAGGGATACAAGAGTCGCCGTCAGGATAAGGTCGCCTCCATGGCTCAGTCTGCTGCCGAGCGTGCCATCCGCACTCATAAGAGTGTTTCTCTTCCGCCCATGAATGCCTACGAGCGCCGACTGGTTCACATTGCACTTCGTGGCAACGATGCAGTCGATACTCATTCTGAGGGTTCTGACCCTGATCGCCATGTGGTGATTGTTGCTCGATAATCTACTCGAGCTTATGCTAGGGGGACGTGGTTTCCACGTCCCCTTTTTTTGTCAAAAGTTCTCGATACGTTGATTTTTGTCAGAAAGGAGCTTCTGTTGTTTGTACTTACCGATCAGCAGGCTGACGAGATGTTGAGTCGCCTTACTTCCTATTGCAAAGAATATTCCTTGAGCGTAACTGATATTGAGCTGAGGAAATGTATCCAGCATTTGGATTTGGTTCTAGAAACAAATAAGACAACCAATCTCACCCGTATTCTTAACGTAGAAGATGCTGCCGTACTTCATATCCTCGACTCACTTGTTTTGCTCCCCTATATCAATAAGGCTCCTGAGGGAGCTTTGCTCGATATGGGAACAGGTGCGGGCTTCCCTGGTATTCCATTAACCATAACCACGCATCGTAAAGCTACTTATATTGACTCTGTTGGAAAGAAGGTTGATGCGGTTAATTCCTTTGTCCATGCTCTTGGATTGAAACATGCTCATGCGGTTCATGATCGTCTTGAAGAATATGCTCGAAGCCATAAGAAGCAGTTCTCCGTTGTAACCGCCCGCGCACTGGCCCCTCTACCGATTCTTGTTGAGTATGCGGCTCCGTACCTGAAGGATGGAGGGCTATTTGTTATCACCAAGGGCAATCCTTCGGATGAGGAGCTTGCTTCCGGCATGTCAGCAGCTAAGATTTGCGGCTTCACTTTGCTTCTGAATGACGCAATTGATTTGCCTGAAGGCTTGGGTCACAGGGAGTTCATTGTTCTTAAGAAGAGTCATTCAGCATCCGTTTCATTGCCTCGTGCAAATGGCATGGCAAAGAAGAATCCGCTTGCCTAGATGTTTCACGTGAAACATAATGGTTACTAACAGCTTGCAGTGTTTCACGTGAAACATAGCAGTTGCTATCGATTCGGAATGTTTCACGTGAAACATCCTCCGTTTGACAGCTTTAATACACACCAGGAGGGACCGTGGGATTTCGCGACGTTAAGCGTTCTAAGAGCGCAAAAGACACGCGTATCATTGCAATCATCAATCAAAAAGGCGGCGTCGGTAAGTCAACGACGGCTGTAAACCTTGCAGCAGCACTGGGTGAGCAGGGTCGTAAGACACTGATTGTTGATTTTGATCCGCAGGGAAACAGCACCAGTGGATTCGGAATTGAAAAAGAAGACCTTGATCACTGCATCTATGATGCATTGCTGAATGATGTGCCGGCAGAATCGCTTGTTCTTGATACAAATTGCAAAAAGGTATTCGTAATTCCGGCTACAATTCAGCTTGCAGGCGCGGAAATAGAACTCGTAAGCGCAATTGCTCGTGAAACCCGTCTCAAAGATTTGCTTGAGCCGATTCAGGACGAGTTCGATTTTATTTTCATTGACTGCCCTCCTTCGCTCGGCCTGCTTACTATCAACGCTTTGACCGCAGCAGACAGCGTTTTGATTCCGATCCAGTGCGAGTATTACGCACTCGAGGGCGTTACGAAGCTGCTTGAGTCAATGAAGATGGTCAAATCTCGTCTGAACAAGGGCTTAGACACCTACGGTGTGCTTATGACCATGTATGACTCGCGTACTTCTCTATCGAATCAGGTTGTTGAGGAGGTTCAATCGTACTTTGGTGATAAGGCATTTAAGACGTTGATCCCCCGTACGGTTAAAATCTCCGAAGCTCCGTCTTTTGGGGAACCGGTAATTACCTATGCACCTCAAAATAAGGGTGCAAAAGCATATATGAACCTTGCAAAAGAGGTGATCAAGCGTGCCTAGTGTAAAGAAACGTGGCGGATTGGGACGTGGACTCAATGCTTTGGTCTCAGAGGCCGAGTATGAGACCGGTGGTTCGGCTGCATCGGCTTCGAATGCCGCATCTGAAACAAAACTACCTATTGAGGATATCGTTCCCAACCCTAATCAGCCGCGAATTCACTTTAACGAAACTGAACTTCGTGAGTTGAGCGAATCAATCCAAGAACATGGCGTCTTGCAGCCGCTTTTGGTTCGCAAGCATGGAAACGGCTATGAGATCATCGCTGGTGAGCGTCGTTACCAAGCGTCAAAGCTTGCTGGTCTTGAGGAGCTGCCTGTCATCATTAAAGATGTTAATGATGAAGAGATGCTGGCTCTTGCTCTGATCGAAAACCTTCAGCGTTCTGATCTGAATCCCGTCGAAGAGGCTAAGGGCTATCGCCAGCTTATCGATGCCAGCGGTATGACCCAGGAGGCATTGTCGAAGGCAGTCAGCAAGTCACGCTCTGCAATTACAAACTCGCTGCGCCTTCTCGA
This sequence comes from uncultured Collinsella sp., assembly GCA_958438125.1. Lineage (GTDB taxonomy): Bacteria > Actinomycetota > Coriobacteriia > Coriobacteriales > Coriobacteriaceae > Collinsella. Next base: position 24,164 of record CAUBQN010000008.1, on the reverse strand, counting down.
TCTCCCTGAAGTTGTTCAGCAGATGATTTTTGAGGGCAAACTTACTGCTGGTCATGCACGTGCGATTCTTGCAGTTCCCTATGAGGACGCTCGAATTCGACTTGCAGAGAAGGTTGTTGCAGAGGGCCTTTCCGTAAGAGCGACAGAAAATCTTGCTCCGTTGTTTTCTGCCGGAGAGACACCTAAGACGCCGAGGCCTGCAACGCCTCAGTCTTTTAAAAAGGCTGCCCGCGTGCTTCGTCAGGTTTTTAATACCAACGTGCGTGTTAAGAGCTCGCGTGGAAAGAATAAGATTGAGATTGAGTTTAAAGACGAGGAAGAGCTCTCTCGTATTCTTGGCGAAATGATTCAGTTTGATCAAGGAGGCCAAGATGAGGAATAGGATTTTAACTGCGATTGCATTGGCGACGACTGTCGCGGCTGGTGCCTTTGCTGGCTATAAGATCGCGACAGACGATGAACTTCGAGGTCGTTTGCTTCGTAGTGCGCATGATATTGTCGATACATCCAAGAAGAAAATGGATGTTATGACAGAAGATGTTGCCATGCGTACGGCTCAGGTAACGAAGAATCCCAAGATTAATCAAGGTTGGGTTAGTAACCAATGGGAAAATGTAGGCTATTAGGTACCTAACAATTACTTAGCATATTTTGAGGGGTCCTTGACTGATTCACGAGGCAAGGACCCCTTATTTTGGCCGTAAAAAATGGGACAGGTAGCAGCTGATTCAAAATTAAGGTCAATAAATAAAACGGCCCCGGTTGCATCTCCTGTAACCGGGGCCGTTCGATGTTTCACATGAAACGTTTTGGGGTGCGACTCCCCTATGCGTTCTTCTGAACTTTGAAGCGCTGCTTCAGCTGTCCGCAAGCGGCGTCAATATCGTTACCACGGGAGTTACGAATCGTGGTCTCGATGCCACGGGACTCAAGACGACGCTGAAGATCCTCAACCTTATGAATCGGCGACGGCTTGAGCGGGCTGCCCTCGATGTCGTTAAGCTGAATCAGGTTAACGTGGCACAACGTTCCCTCGCAGAAGTCGCAGAGCGCCTGCATCTCGGGATTCGTATCGTTGACGCCTTCGATCATGGCATACTCATAGGTCGGGCGGCGGCCAGTCTTCTCGGTGTAGAGTTGAAGCGCCTCGTGAAGGCGAAGTAGCGTGTACTTCTTAACACCGGGCATTAGCTTATTGCGTGTCGACTGGATGGCGGAATGCAGGGAAACGGCAAGCGTGAACTGCTCGGGGATGTCGGCAAATTTGCGAATACCGGGAATAACGCCGCTGGTAGAGACGGTGAGGTGACGAGCACCGATACCGATGCCATCGGGGTCGTTGAGGATTCGCAACGCCTTGAGAACCTCGTCGTAGTTGGCAAACGGCTCGCCCTGGCCCATGAAGACAACGCTCGTGACGCGCTCGCCAAAGTCGTTGGATACATGAAGTACCTGGTCGACGATCTCTTGAGCGGTCAGAGAGCGCTTGAGGCCGTTGAGGCCGGTAGCGCAAAAGGCACAGCCCATGCCGCAGCCTGCCTGGGTGGAAACGCAGACGGAAAGCTTGTTGCGACGGGGCATACCGACAGTTTCGACGGAAATGCCGTCGTGGTACTCGAGCAGATACTTGCGCGAGCCATCTTTGGAAACCTGCTTGGTGAGTTCAGTCGGCGTATCAAAGGCAAAAGCCTCTTTAAGCTGCTCGCGGAAAGCCTTGGGAAGGTTGGTCATGTCGTCGAACGAACAAACGTTCTTCTCAAAGACCCATTCGATGAGCTGCTTCGCGCGGAAGGCGGGCTGGCCAAGCTCGGCCACGAGCTCGCGAATATCGTTTTGGCTCAAGTCGCGAATGTCCTGAGATTTAGTCCTGGGATTCATGGAAGCCTTTCGATTTTGGGGAAACGTAGAGGGTATCGCTACAATATGGTATCAGCTGCAGAAATTATAGAGGAGGAGTCTGCCCATGCCGGGTAAAAGCCTAGAGAACATGCACGTAGCGGTCTTGGCGGGCGGTCATTCCGCTGAGCGCGAGATCTCGCTTAATTCGGGAAAGAACGTTGTGGTGGCACTGAAGGAAGCCGGCTACACCTCGGTGGAGCTGCTCGATACGGCCGCTGATGACTTTATGGTAACCATGGCAACCGGCGGCTTTGACGTGGCGTTTATCGCCATGCACGGTGCCGGCGGCGAGGATGGCGCCATGCAAGGCGCCATGGAGACCCTGGGTATCCCCTACACGGCTTCGGGCGTGCTTGCCAGCGCCTGCGGTGCCGACAAGGAGGTCTCTAAGCTCCTGTACGCCAAGGCGGGCATTCCCATTGCCCCCGGCCTTGCGCTCGAGGTGGGCGATGAAGTCGATATCGATCATATCGTCGAGGTTTGTGGCGAGCGCTGCTTTGTGAAGCCGGCCGTCAACGGTTCCAGCTATGGCATTTCCCTGGTCCATGAGCCCTCCGAGCTGCCCGCGGCAATCGCCAAGGCGTTTGAGTACGGCGACAAAGTACTGGTCGAGAAGTGCATCGAGGGTACCGAGATCACCGTCGGCGTATACGGCGAAGATGACGTGCGCGCTCTGCCGATTGTCGAGATTCGTAAGCCCGAGGACTGTGAGTTCTACGATCTGGACGTGAAGTATGTCGACCCTACGGACATCCATCGCATTCCGGCGCAGATTTCACCCGAGAATTACGCTCGTGCCCAGGAGCTTGCCTGTGCTGCTCACAAGGCCCTCGGTTGCCTGGGTATCTCGCGCAGCGACTTTATCGTGAGTGAGGACGGCCCCGTTATCCTCGAGACCAATACCATTCCCGGCATGACCGATACGTCGCTGTATCCGGACGAGATCCGCCACACCGACGACATGACGTTCCCGCAGGTCTGTGACAGCCTGATCCGTATGGGCCTTCGTCGAGCGGGCATTGCATGCTAATCGAGGACGCGGTTTCGTCAGGAACGCCGCAGTTTGTCATCGACTCCTATGCCACGCTTGCCGAACGCGCCAAAACGCAGTCCTTTGGTCTTATCGAGGAAGATGTGATTGTCCTCGATACCGAGACCACAGGTCTTTCGGTGCAGGACAATGAACTGATCGAGATCTCGGCGGCCCGTCTTTCGGGCCGCGAGATCGTCGACCGTTTCGATACCTTCGTGCATCCCAAGCAGCTGATTCCCGCCGAGATTACCGAGCTCACGAGCATTACAAATGCCGATGTGGCAGATGCCCCGTCGGCCGTTGAGGCCGTCGCCGCTCTCGCCGATTTTGTCGGTGGTTGCCCGGTGATCGCACATAACGCCACGTTCGACCGCTCGTTTATCGAGTCGGTCAAAGGCGGCGTCAACGTGAGCGATATTTGGATCGATTCGCTGGCGCTGTCGCGAATCGCGCTTCCGCGCCTGGCCTCGCACAAGCTGTCTTTTATGGCCGATCTGTTTGGCTGTGACTCGGTATCACACCGTGCCAATGCCGACGTCGACGCCCTGTGTGGCGTATGGCGCGTGTTGCTCGTGGCGCTCACCGACTTGCCCCAGGGCCTCATGGCGCGCCTAGCCGACATGCATCCGGATGTGCCTTGGTCCTATCGTCCTATCTTCTCATTCTTGGCAGGGCAGAACCCTGGTTCTATCTTCTCTCTCAGCGCCGCTCGTGCTGACGTTCTCAAGGCCGATCGCGCCGACGATCGGGTGGACGCCGACGAACTGCCGGTCCTCAAGATGCCGAGTCGTGAGGAGATTGAGGCAGACTATGCGCCAGGTGGCCTGGTCAATCGCATGTACCCCACCTACGAGCCGCGTGATGAGCAGATTGCGATGGCGCTCGAGGTCCGCGATGCGCTGGTCACGGGCACTCATCGTGTAATTGAGGCGGGCACGGGCGTCGGCAAATCGATGGCCTATCTGGTGCCTTTTGCCGAGGCAGCACGCCGTAACAACATCACGGTTGGTATTGCGACCAAATCGAACAATCTCGCCGACCAGCTCATGTACCATGAGCTGCCAAAACTTGCCGAGCAACTGGACGGTGGTCTGTCATTTTGCGCTCTCAAGGGGTATGACCACTATCCGTGCCTGCGCAAGCTTGAGCGCATGAGCCGCGGCCAGGCCGAGATTACCACCAAGCGCGATCCGGCGGACACGCTCACGGCGGTCGCGGTCATTATGGCGTACGTCTGCCAATCAGCCGATGGCGACCTCGACTCACTTGGCATTCGGTGGCGCAGCGTCAACCGCCCCGACTTTACGACGGCCTCGCGCGAGTGTGCTCGTCGCCTCTGCCCGTTTTTCCCTGATAAATGTTTGGTCCACGGCGCTCGCCGTCGTGCGGCGCATGCCGATGTGGTGATCACCAACCATTCCCTGCTGTTCCGCAACGTTGCGGCCGAGGGCAGGATTTTGCCTCCGATTCGTCATTGGGTAATCGACGAGGCCCATTCCATCGAGCGCGAGGCGCGCCGCCAGTGGGCGCGCGTGGTGTCGGCGGACGAGTCACGCGTTCTGTTTGAGCGCCTGGGTGGCTCGAGCACCGGCGCGCTAAGCCAGGTTTCCCGTGATTTGGCAACCTCCGAGGGCTCTACGCTCTATCTGGGCCTTACTGCCAAGGCGACGTCGACGGTTGCGCGCGCGAGCATGGCAATCGCCGACGTGTTCGATGGCGTTCGCGAGCTCGGCCGCCGTGCCCGTGGGGGTTATGACAATGCCAATCTATGGATTGGCCCCGAACTGCGCGAATCTGACGACTGGCATGATTTCTTACAGTCGGCCTACGCTGCCATCGACGCGTTGGAACAGGCTGACAAGAGCGTCGACGCGCTGGTGCAAGCCGCCGCCGCCGACAAGCCCGAGGTTGTTGTCGACCTGGGTGATATCTCGCGCCGCTTGCACGAGCTGGCCGAGAACCTCAAACTCATCATTGACGGCACCGATGAACACTACGTGTATTCGCTGCAGGTCAATCGCAGGTTGCGTGCCGGCGGAGAGTCAATGACCGCAGAGCGCATCGACATTGGCGAGGCCTTGGCAACCGAGTGGCTGCCCGAGGTTCACACGGCTATCTTTGCCTCGGCGACCATGACGGTGTCCAAAAGCTTTGAACACTTTAACCACGCGGTCGGCCTCGATCGCATCGGTGCTTCAACATCCTCATCGTTGCACTTGGACTCGAGCTACGACTTCGATTCGAACATGGCTGTAGTCGTTGCGGGTGATATCCCCGATCCGCGCGATCGTGAGAGCTATCTTACGGCGCTCGAGCGCGTGCTGGTCGACGCCCATCTTGCCATGGGCGGATCGGTGCTCACACTGTTCACCAATCGGCGCGACATGGAAGACCTGTACGCCCGCGTTGAGCCCAAGATGGCCCGTGCGGGTCTGGAACTCAACTGCCAGCAGCGCAACTCATCTCCTCGTCGCCTGCGCGACCGGTTTATCAGCGAGCCGACTTCATCGCTTTTTGCGCTTAAGGCCTTCTGGGAGGGATTCGACGCCAGCGGCGAGACGCTGCGCTGCGTCATCATTCCCAAGCTGCCGTTCTCGAGCCCCACGGACCCGCTCTCGTGCGAGCGCAACCTGCGTGAAGACCGCGCTTGGGCGCGCTATTCGCTGCCCGAGGCGGTGCTCGAGGTCAAGCAGGCGGCCGGCCGCCTTATCCGCTCGTCGACCGATTGCGGCGTGCTGATTCTGGCCGACCCGCGCCTGGTGACGAAGGGCTACGGAAAGAAGTTCTTAACGTCGCTGCCCACGAGCTCCTACCAGCGCATCGAATCGGCACAGATTGGGCACTATCTGCAACTGTGGCGTGCACGCCACGAGCGGCGGCGCTAAAGCGGACAGACGAGGGTTTTTGCCATATCGCACAGACGCTTTGACAGGGCGGGGTCATCCAAGATGCGGATGGCTCCGCCCGCTGCGATTACCTGGCTCAGTAGCCAACGCTCGGAGCCATAATGCACGGTTACCGTTGCCATGTCTGCCCCGCTGCGCTCGATTAGGGTGATGCCGGCCCAGTCCAGATGCTCCGCCATATCGAATGGCATCAAGAGCTTTGCGCTACGCTGCGTCCGAGCAAGGGAATCGTGGAGGGATGTGACGTCCGGTGCATGAGGCACGACGGAGTCTTCCGTCAAGGCGAGTCCCTCGATTTTATCCATGCGATAGGTGCGCTGCTCATCGACCGCGATGTCCCAGGCAATCAGGTATGTTTGGTCGCCGTTTGCCGTAATGCGCAAGGGGTCGACCAGACGCTCACGTGGCCGTGCATCGTCCATCGAGCGATACGAGATGCGGCAGCGAACACCGTCCTGAATGGCGCAGCTCAGCTGCTGCCAGTGCGACCCGTGGTTGACGGTGTCAAAGACGCGCTGGTTATAGCCGAGCTCTTCGGGTAGAAGGGCATGTCGAATCCGAGCTGCCGTATGCGGCTCGATCCCCAACGATTCAAGTTCATGGTTGAGCACAGCGCCCTCGGCGGCACTCAAGCGCAGCGGTAGCACACGCCCGGCGTCACCGGTGAGGACCACACGCTCGCCGCGGCATTCGCAGATGATGCGCGCGCCCGATTCTCGGTCCGCGAGCGTCGAGACGATCTCGAGAATCTCGTCGAGCGATACCCCCGTGATGTCAAAGCGACTGCAAATCTCGGTCCGTGTCATGCCGCTCTCGCCGGCGGCGTAGAGGGCCTCCATGATGTCGATGGCGCGCGAGAGTCTCTGCTCGCTGGTGAGTTTACGCACGGGCATACTCGTGCACCGTCCTTTCAATGAGGTGGTTCCACGCCTGTCTGAGCGATTTGGGGGCCACGGGCCTCATGCCGTCCATGGCGTGGGCCATGCAAAATGAGGCGCCGGCTTCAAGATCGCGCACGTCAACGGTCCAGGTCCATCCCACATCGGTGTGTGCGAGCTCACCTCGCCCACGCGTGAGGCCGTTGATCATATCGATCTGCGTCTGAGGGGCGAACGAGAACGTGGCTGCAACGGGCGGTCGGTCGGCAAAATCGAATTCAAAGAACAGATAGTCGTTGAGATTGAAGTTCGCGGGGATGACGTAGGCCTTCGAAGGACGCCAAGCGCGTACGATACGGTCGCAGCGGAATGTCCTGATGTCGTCGGTGACGTTGTCGAGGCCGCAGAAGTACGCCACGCCCTCGCGCTCGAACATGCCGTAGACGCAGACGGTACGTTCTTTCTGCTCGCCGCGTCCGTTCTGATATAAAAATCGCAGCGCGCATCGCTCGGCAAAGGCGCTCCATACCGCATCGACGGTGGGAGAGCGGCTGATCGGTGCTTCGTCCGCCGTCGTCCTACCGGTGAGGTAGGCAATCTTTGATCGAATATCGGCAAGCGGTGCGGCAAAAGTGGATGAGCCGGCCGCTAGTGTCTGGTCGATGGCGTTGAGCAGGATATCGGCGTCGTCTGCGGTGATGAGGCCGCCTGCTGCAAAGGTGTGCTCGCGGTCAATTGTCCACGAGCTTTCCTCGGTCTCCTGCGCGCCGGCGGGGCGAACCTCCTTGATTAAGATGCCACGCTCGAGCAGTTTGTCACGATCGCGCCGAAACTTGCGCTTATCCGAGTCGATGTTGCCCGAGCCATATCCCAGGTCAGAATCCAAGACGATCTGCTCGGTCGTCAGCGGTTCGGGGGAGCTATTGAGTACAAAGAAAAGATTGAGGATGCGCTGAGCCGTTTTATCGAAACTGGGCTCCAAATTTCCCTTTTTAATTGTCTCGGTCGTGTCGCTTGCCGTCATAGAGTCCTCGCATGAGAAGGTGGTTTGCTGTCATGATTTTAGTCCGATATGGAGATTAGGCTATATCCTTGTCCGCTCGGGGCGTTAAGATGGCCCGAATTCGGTCGTTTGCGCTCGCTCGGGGTATACTTTCGACTATATACGGTTCTAATGTGCATGCATTGGGCCTATTTGTCGGATTATGGATGTGGAGCGCACATGGCGAACACCCAGAACTATATTAACCACCTGCTGCAGAACACCGGCATTACGCCGGCATGCAGCGAAGAAGAGCGCTTGGCTGCCGAGGATATCGCTCAGATCTTCCGCAACCACGGCTTTGATCCCGAGGTTCAGGAGTTCAATGCCCCGGCGCCCAGTAGATTGGCATTTGCCGTTACCGGTATTCTTGCGTTTGCCGGCGCCCTGCTGATGGGCATCGGCGGCGGTATCGGCTTGGTCGGCACCTTGCTGGCCATTGTCGGCGCCGTTCTTTACGTGCTCGAGCGCACGGGCCACCCCGTGGTTTCGCGTCTGGGCAAGATGGGCGTGAGCCAAAATGTCATCGCCTACCACAAGGCCTCGGGCCCGCTCGCGTCCCCGCGTAACCGCCCGGTGGTCGTTGTCGCACACTACGACTCTCCCCGTGCCGAGCTGCTCGCCCGCGAGCCTTATGCTTCGTATCGTGCGCTCATCGCCAAGCTGTTGCCCGTTGCCACGGTTGCCCCCGCTGCCGTTGCCATCCTGCGTATCCTGCCGCTCCCCGGCGCGCTCAAGGTTCTGCTGTGGATTGTCGCGATCCTCGCTTCCCTCGTTGCACTTGCCAACGCGGCAAACATCATCTCTAACCGCCATATTCTTCCCTATACGTCCGGCGCGGTGTGCAACAAGTCTTCTGTCGCCGCTATGCTCGGCGTTATGGACAACGTTGCTCCCTTCCAGGGCGAAAACGAGTTTCCCGACGATGTTCCGTTCGATACCTATTTTGGGGAGCAAAAGCGTCGTGCCGAGGAAATGGCGCGTGCAGCGGCGGAGTATGCCGCGGCCCAGCAGCAAAACGACTACGGCAACACCATCGAGTACGAAGAGCCTACCTACGCCGAGGACGAGTTCGGTCAGCCGATTGCTCCCGACACTCAGACCGAGCCCGAACAGGGTGAGGCTTTCGACGAGCAGATCGAGGGCTTTGAGGGTGCGTCTGCCGATGAGACGCTGATTGGCGCCATCGTGCCCGAGGATCAGAATCAGGCTGTCCAGGCTGAAGAGTTCAATGACGAGGTTTCCGCCGCCGAGTCGGCGGAGGAGCCTGTCGCGGCCGAGCCCGAGCCCAAGCTCTATCGCAATGCCGCCGGCAACATCCGCTTTGGTTCGGATGCCATCCGTGCGCTCGGAATGCTTCCCGAGTCCTGCACGCTCGATTACGAGGAGGGCGAGGAGCCGACGTTTGAGCCCGAGCCTACCCCCGTCGTGACTGCGCCTGCGCCCGCTGTCACCGTGGATGATGAGTCTGCCGCGGTTGCCGTTGCCGTTGCCGAGCCCGAGGCGGTGTCCGCGATCGATCCCGCGGCAGGACTGGACATTTTGGCTCCCGCCGCGCCGGCGCAAGACGTTGCGGACGAGTCTGACGACGATTACGTTGAACAGCCGAGGCGCGTGTCTTACGAGAGCGATACTGATTTCTCGGCCGAGATTCCCGCGGCAACGCCCCATGCCGACATTGCATCCGCGTTCTCGTCGATTGGCGCCAGCGCTTCCAACTTCTTTAAGGGTGCGCTTGCAAAGGGCAAGAAATTTGTCGACGATTTCGAGGAGAAGCGCGTTGCCGCACGCGAGGCTGCCGAGCAGGAGGCTATCGCTCAGCAGCAGGCAGCCGAGGCGGCACGTGAGCACGCGGCGCAAGAGTTCGAGCAGAACGAGGCTATGCAGTCCGCGCCCGTCGACGCCGCCGAAGCTACAACGTCCTTTGAGTCCCAGCAACCGGCGTCCGCGGATGTTGTTGAGGCGACGACGTCTTTCGAGGCTCAGGAGCACGTCGATAGCACCATGTCGTTTGATGCCGCGCAGTTCGATTCCACGATAACGTTTGAAAAGCAGGGCACCGCGATTGCCGAGCCCCTTCCTGTTTCCGATGAGCAGGGCGACGCGGCAGACGATGACGAGCCTATTGATGCTGCCGAAATCCAAGATGTCGCCGAGGACGAGCCCGTCGAGGCCAACTCTGACGAAGAGCAATACGCGGCAGCCGATCAAGGTGATTCGACCGAGGTCGAGCAGGAGGAAGTGCCTGCGGTTTCCGAGACTCCCGAGACGGATGAGTCGAGGCCTTACTCCACGCAGATTTTCACCATGCCGACCCCGAGTGGTTCCGGTGCCACGGTTGCCAATGTCGCTCCCACTCAGGACGAAACGGTCGATTCCCTTATGGCCCAGATTTCCTCCCAGGCATCGCCGCGTCCGCAGATGAATGTTCCCGATCCGGCGTCGGCACCGTCGCCTGCACCTTCCTCGTCTCCGCTGGCTTCGGTCCCCGATCCGTCGCTGCCGTCCATGAAGCAGGCAAACGTTGCGTCTCGCACGTCGCTGTTCGACCTTCCCGACCCCTCCGCACAGGTCAACGATCCCTTTGCTACTGCCCAGGGTCCCGAACCCACATCGGCACCCGTTGCGCCTCCTATGCCCGTTGCGTCGGGCGCGCAGCCGATCGAGACCATTTCGGCTCCCGCCCCGGCGGCACCCAAGTCTCGTAAGCGCGGCCTGGGTGGTCCGTTCGGTCGTAAAAAGAAAAACGAGCAGGACAGCATGAGTGACTGGCTGGGCGTCGAAGACGATTACGATGCCAAGAAGTCCGGTCGCGGTATCGGTTCGTGGGATAATTTCGAGGACGATAATGATGGCTGGAAGGGTGGCGCTACGTCTTCCGATGGCGCTTCTTCCGAAGATATGCTCTCGGCTGTCGCCTCTATGGGCGACGATGAGCTGCTTGGTCACGATATCTGGTTTGTGGCAACGGGCGCCTCGGACTGTGATGGCGCCGGCATGAAGGCCTTCTTGGCTTCGCATCGCGATAAGCTCCGCGGCGTATTCTTTATCAATCTTGAATCCGTCGGCGCCGGTAGGCTTTCGGTTGTGACGGTCGAGGGCGAACAACAGCTGCTCAAGGGCGATCGCCGCATCATGAACCTGGTCAGCAAGGTCTGCAAGTCGTTCCATGTCGATTGTGGCGCGCTCGAGATGCCCTATGCCAAGACCGATGCCTATGCTGCGCTCGAGGCGAGCCGCCGAGCCCTCACCATCGCCGGCGTGGACGGCACGCGTCTGGCTTGCGCTCGTACCGAGGACGACCTGCCCCACAATGTCAACCCGACGAACATTGCCACGGTATCCGAGGTCGTGACCGAGGTTATCCGCCGTTCGTAGACGGAGCTCTAAGGAGTCAACGTGTTTTCGTATATTAAGCGCCATTGGCCTGTCTACGTGATTTTGACCTTGATTGCCATTGCGTTAGGATTTGGGGCTGCCTACATCGTGGGTGCAAAGGGCTCGACCCCCGCCTCCGCAATCAGCGAAGAGGTGGAGCAAGAACAGAGCACGGGTGCCGATGGGATTCCTGAGTCCGAGCAGGCAATCGTTGATGGTGGATCTTCGTCTGCAGAGTAGATACGGCGATTTACATGATTGAAAGCGGGCGAGCCAGGGGACTGGCTTGCCCGCTTTTTCATTGCGCTAGCGCTTCTTTGGGATCGACCTAAGGCGAGCGAACCATAGGGCTGCGGCACCCGAAGTCAGGAGCGCGGTGATGCAAGCGGCGATGGGAACTGATCCTGTTGCCGGTAGGTCTTGCGGTAGGGTGCAGCGTTGAATGACACAGTCCTCGTCATGTGACTCAAGTTTATCGCCGCCGCCGTTGCGGCAAAGATCGACGCGCGCGCTGTTGGTGAGTGCGGTTTGGGGCGTATAAGCCGACGTTGCCTGCATGTGCACGACTGCGCCCCGAGCGTCTGTGCCAAGGATTGCTTTGGCATCGTCAAGGTCGTCGTGCTCATCTTTGAGATCATCGCGGGTCCAAGAATCCGCATCGCTTCGAGTCGTAAAGTCGGCGGCTACCGCACCGTATTCAATTCGAATGCCCGTTACGACGGTATTGGATGCAAGGTCGAGATCTTCCGCCTCGAGTGTGGTGGATTCCGTGGTCGAGACATCCGCCTTCCAGAGGCGCCAGCCGTCGTAATCGACGAGGCGACGGTCCTCACCAAGGCTCTCTTTTACTTCGTCGGACTCAAGCCAAGGATTTTCGTGCCCATCGTCAAGTGTCGCGTTCGCCGGTTCATCGACGTCTGTCGAGTCCAACGGCGTCGTGCGATACCACACGTTGCACAGACCGTTGAGGTCGCCGATGGCGACGGGGGTTTCGATTGAGATGAATCTCGCCGTGCCGTCTTTGGCGCACTCAAGATCATCGGTAATCGTAAACTCATCAACCCAAGTAGCGGAATCGTTTCGAGCATCGATGGTATAGGAGAAAAGCCCATCACTATTGGTTTGCGTCGTGGCGCGGTTTTTACCATCGCCGTTAGCCAACAGGCCCTTTTCGATAGGTTGGACAAGTTCCTGACGTTTGTCGACCTGCCCCTTGATCTCGATGGGCGCATCCTTCATCGCGACGGATTGGACTTCTCCCGTATCTTTTATTTCAAACGTTATCTCCTCGGCAAGGTCATAGGTCCGCGGAGACATCATTTCGCGCAACGAGTAGGTGCCGGGTGCAAGATGTTCGACGCGGTGCGGCTTGTCGGATGAGGTCCAGGAGTCTATTTCGGTTTTATCGGGACCATATAAGGTGAGCTGTGCGCCCTCCACTTCCTGCTCACCGCTTGCATCGACCTTGGAGATATCAACCTTGGTGTAATCGTCGGATACGTTAAGCCGTGCTTCTACAACGGGTGTTTTCTGGTCGGCATAAGTAAGGTCGACAATATGGGATGTCCGATCGAGTAAGAAGCCTGCCGGCGCTTGAGTCTCGACAACCTCGTAGCGTGCGGTGTCAGATCCCAGCGGGAGGTCGTCCGCGCGTGCTTCTCCAGTTTCATCTGTCGTGACGGTAGCGACAGTCTCACCGTCGAGCGCGGCAATGCTACCGTCGGGGCGCACGATATCACCCGAGGCACGGATCTCAAAGACGGCGCCCGCGAGGCTGCTGCCGTCTACGGCATCGGTTTTAACGATCCTGATGTTTCCGGTCGCGGCGTGGTCATAATACGAGGCGATTGCAACGGGCGTTAGGTTCATGTCGGCGGGTATGTTTACCTCGATCTCCTTGCCGACAAGATAGGGCTCTTTGGCCGAGGTTTCGCGTACATAATAGGTGCCCGGCACGAGCGATTCGGGCAGTGTGACGGTCCCGGTCGCGTCAGTCGTAAAGGTGTCCATTACGTTATGTGTTGGATACCAGCAAGTTTGTGAGACAGATTCGTGATTGCTGTCGAGTAGTTGGAAGGTGAATCCGGCTAGTGGAACAGAAGCGCCTGTTTGGGCATCACGTTTTACAATCTGGAGATGCGTCGACAGTGCGTGGTTGTCCACGATATATTGAAGCTCGGCGCCGTTGGAAATCTGATTGGCCTCGACGGTCCATTCCCCTGCACGTTTAAAACCCTCGGGGACGGTTTCCGGAACCTCGCGAACCGTGTAGCCGGCGGGGTCGTATGGGATGGCTCCATGGACACCGGCGGGTCGCTTGCCTGCGCCGAACCATGCTTCGGGCTGATCTTTGGTGGAGGCAAAGCCATAGACGTTTGTGGTCAGTGTGCCAACAACCTGCTGAGAGCTGTTGCTGACAACCTCAAAGACAACACCTTCCGCCGGCTGCTCCAGGCCGGATTGGTCGCTATTGCCGTAATCCTTGAATTTGGAAATCTCAAGGTTAAACGCAATGGGGATATCGGAAACGCGAGATTCGATCTCGACCACGCCTGAATCGCCGAGCTGGTCGGCTCCAACGGTATAGGTCCAGCTGTCGTTGGATGGCAGGTAGCCCTCGGGGGCTTTTGATTCGTAGATGGTAAAGGTTCCTAAGGGGACATCGGTGAGGGTGGCCCGACCGCTTTCGTCGGTCGTGAGGATTTGTGCCCATCCAGGGGTTGATTGCGACACACACGTGAACTCTGCTCCTGCGAGTGAAGATCCCACCTGGGGGCCGGCATTCGTCGCGGCATCGAGTTTTACGATACGCAGGTTGATGGTGCCGGGCTGTTCATCAATGGCGACCCGCCCGCCGTCATTCCCCGTGGTAAAGGCGATGCGATCACGACGGGGGACATAGCCGGCCGGCGCCTTCGTTTCAATCAGGTAGTATGCCGTGTTGGGTAGGAGTGTTGCTTGCGCTCGACCGTTGCTGTCCATCTGGATGGTGCCAACACGCGCGCCGCTGCCGCTCTCAAAAATATCGAATGTTGCCCCGTCAAACTGATAAGTATTGTTTCCGCTGGTAATGGCAGCGTTTGCAGACTGCTTTTGGAAGGAAACAGAGACCGCCGGCAGTACATAGAGCATGTCTTGACGTCTGCTGCCGCCCGATACGGTTCCTAGATAGCGCCGCGCGCGGTGCGGTGCGGCTTTGATGCTTCCTGATTTTGCGCTGTCGTGGAGCCACCGCGCCGCCGCCACGACTTCATTGTCAGCGGTAAAGTGCCCACTCTTGGTTTTGCCCTGAGCGGTCGTGTAGGAGTAGGTACCGTCGACATGGGTAGTGCCGTTGAGCATCCATACGGCAAGCTGGGTTGCGGCGCGGGCGCGATCGGGTGAAAGATGGTAGCCGCCAAACGACGTGGCGGTAGGATATCCGTGACAAACGATTGCCGCGAACTCGTCGTCGAGCCAAACCCAGCCTTGATCAAAGTTGAGCCATGGGCCGCCCGGCTTGGTGGGGCCGGGGCGCTCCTGGTTCATGCAGTAGGCAATCGAGGCGTCTTGAGCTTCATACTTGCCGATAAAGAAGGGCCCACAATCATCGCTAATAGTGCGGAAGCCGAGCTGGTCGTAGCCATCGACGGCAAATGCGGCTCCCGGTGCCAGGTAGCCGAAAAGCAGGAAGAGGAGCAGGAGCAGCGGACCTGTTGCGATTGCGCTGTGGACAGAGTGCGTGGGTGCGTTGGACATGGCTGCTCCTTATCCCTCGTGCGCCGCATGGGGAGGCTGCGACGCGTAGGATGAGGCTACCCCCGAGGTTCATGCGGGTAAGTACCGGAGCCTGACCAAAAGCTTGCCCAATTCCTGATAAATTGAGCTCAAATACAACAATCAAGCAAAAGCGCAGGTAGAAGATAGGGAGAACAGGAAGTCAAAGGTCCTCATCTCCACAATTGACGCGATTTTCAAACGAATCTCCACAGCTAAAACAAGCATCGCCACTCTTGTATCGAACAAGACAACCGCGTTATACTATCCCCCACATATGCGGGCATCGCCAAGTGGTAAGGCATCAGCTTCCCAAGCTGACACTCGCGGGTTCGAGTCCCGTTGCCCGCTCCAGCTAGAAGCACAAGCACGGCACCATTACGGTGCCGTGCTTTTTTCAATAAAGTGCCGGGACTCGAACCCGACAGGGTGCGAGCGTTAAATAAACGCGAAGCGTTTATAGTGAGCAGGCGAAGGCGCCGACAGGCGCCTGAAGCCGGTGCGTATTTGCGAAGCAAATACGCGGATGTCCCGTTGCCCGCTCCATCGAGTACGGGGGACCTCGGGAACGTCGGGTCCAACCCGCTGTGCCCGTGCGTGTGCGCGGACCGGGTCTGCCGACCGCAGCCGGTGCGTATTTGCGAAGCAAATACGCGGATGTCCCGTTGCCCGCTCCAATTCCAAAATGTTAGGTTAATGCCTGCTGCCCATACTTGCACCTGCGCACGGTACAATGGTTGGGTTACGACCAACGTGCCAATAACCAAAAAGGAGCCGCTATGATCGATCGCTATACCCGCCCGGAGATGGGACACATCTTCTCCCTCGAGAACAAGTACGCCATTTGGCAGGAGATCGAGGTTCTGGCCTGCGAGGCCCAGGCGGAGCTCGGCAAGATCGGTATTTCCAAAGACGAGGCCCAGTGGATCCGCGACCATGCCAACTTTGAGAAGGCGAAGGTCGATGAGATCGAGGAAGTCACGCGCCACGACGTCATTGCCTTCCTGACCAACATGAAGGAATACATCGATGCCGATGTTCCCGAGGGCGACCCCAAGCCCAGCCGCTGGGTTCACTATGGCATGACCAGCTCGGATCTGGGCGACACGGCCCTGTGCTACCAGCTCACCCAGGCCTGCGACCTGATCATCGAGGATGTCAAGAAGCTCGGCGAGATTTGCAAGCGTCGCGCCTTTGAGGAGCGCAACACGCTCTGTGCCGGCCGCACTCATGGCATCCACGCCGAGCCGATGACCTTCGGCATGAAGTTTGGCTCTTGGGCCTGGGAGCTCAAGCGCGATCTGGATCGTCTTGAGGACGCCCGCAAGAATGTTGCCTTCGGTGCTATCTCGGGCGCTGTCGGCACGTACAGCTCCATCGAGCCGTTCGTCGAGGAGTATGTCTGCGAGCACCTGGGCCTGGTTCACGACCCGCTGTCCACGCAGGTTATCAGCCGCGACCATCACGCCTATCTCGCCGGCGTTCTCGCCACCACCGCAGCCACCTGCGAGCGCATCGCTACCGAGGTCCGCAATCTGCAGAAGACTGATACGCTCGAGGCCGAGGAGCCGTTCCGTAAGGGCCAAAAGGGCAGCTCAGCCATGCCGCACAAGCGCAACCCCATCACCATGGAGAAAGTCTGCGGTCTGTCGCGCGTCGTGAAGTCCAACGCCCAGGTTGCCTTCGATAACGTCGCCCTGTGGCACGAGCGTGACATTTCGCACTCCTCTGCCGAGCGCGTCGCCCAGGCCGATAGCTTCATCGCCCTCGACCACATGTTCCAGTGCCTCATCCGCGTTATCGACGGCCTGCAGCTGTATCCCGCCCGCATGATGGCCAACCTCAATAAGACCCGCGGCCTCATCTTCTCTTCCAAGGTACTGCTCGCCCTCGTCGACACGGGCATCACCCGCGAGGACGCGTACGCCATTGTGCAGGAGAACGCTATGGCAACCTGGCACGAGGTACAGGATTGTGTCTCCGGCCCCACCTTTAAGGAGCGTCTCGAGGCCGACCCGCGCTGCACCGTCAGTCAGGAGAAGCTCGACGAGATCTTTGATCCGTGGGACTTCCTCACCCGTATCGACACGGTCTTTGATCGTCTGGAGCAGCTGAGCTTCGAGTAGGTTCGGGCATAACGTTAGCTTTTTAGGGCGCTTTGCTGGTAATGTGTGTTGCCGGCAAAGCGCCTCGTTGCATTTAGGGAAAGACGGGGATAATAGTCGTCTCGAATAACATTCTGAGAGGGGATCGCATGATTTCGTTTGATTACAAGCCTCAGGGCGTGTGTGCTCGCAATATTCACCTTGATCTTTCCGATGACGGCAACAAGGTGATGGGCGTTGAGTTTACCGGCGGCTGCGACGGCAATCTCAAGGCTATCTCCAAGCTGGTCGAGGGCGCTCCTGCCGATCGCGTAATCGAGGTTCTCGCCGGTAATACCTGCGGTATGAAAAAGACCTCCTGCGCCGACCAGCTTACACGCGCTATCGAGGCCGCTCGCGCCGAGATCGCCTAATGGGTATCGCCGATCACATCAAGAACGGAATATCGCGTCGCGGCTTTGTACTCGGTGGGGCCGCCGCGGGCGCTGCCACGGTGCTTGCCGGATGCTCGAAAAAAACGGGCACCAGCGATGATGCCGCCGGCGAGCCGCAGGTTATCAAGGATGATTCCAAAATCATCTCGATTACGGATGAGTACGAGGCAGTCGACATCGATCTTGAGCCGGCGGCGTCATGGACGCTGCCTCTGGGTACGCTGCTGTACTACTGCGACGGCGATTACGCCGCGGCGATGATGGCGCCCGCATCGGCACTGCACGCCAACACACTCGGTGTGCTCAACCTGGGCGATGGCTCGCTTACCACATTAATCGAGGATCCTATCGAGGGCACGGGATATGCATTCTACGATGTCCGTGCCGGCGACAGCGTATTCGCGTGGGTTGAGATGAACTTTGCCAATTCATCGTGGAAGCTCTACGGTCAAAATCTGTCGGGCGCTTCGCTCTCTGGCGACGCGGTTGAGCTCGATCGAGGTGGCAAGGACTATGATCCGCCGCTGTTTACGGCGTTCGGGTCATCAGTCATCTGGTATAAAATGCCCTCGGCAGGTGGCAATAAAACGAGTAGCGATTCGTTTTGCTATCGTCGCTCGCTTGATGAATCCAAGGCCGAGACAATTTGGAAATCGACGGGCCGCTTTGCATCGGCCCCGCGCGCGAGCGACGGCATTTTGACCATCTCGCCGCGTGTCCGCAACGACGAGGGCGTCTACTACGGCATAACGGCAATCGATCTGACCGACGGCAACAACACCAAGCGTGCCCAGTTGGTCCTTCCTTCGTCAGTTTCGCCTTTCGAGGCCGTATATATGGGCGATACCTTCGTGTTTTCTATCGAGGCGGCCTATAGTGGCGTGGGCAGCCTGGGCAATATGGGCACGTATATCGGTAATGAGGGAGGGCCGTACCTCTTCCTGTCACGCGAGCCGCTCGCATGTGCGGCTGGCAAGAAGAATAAATACCTTGTTAAGGTACAGGCGTCGCATTTCCTGATCGACACCTCTGCCAAGACCTATGGCTCGCTGCTGTCGCCCGACCGCGCTTTGGAGTATGGCGATTATCCAGCTACGGCGGGAAAGTCGGACTCATTCCTTACGTACGCCACGGTGCGCAACAGCCAGGGTATACCAGAGACGGTCACTGCACGCCTATTCTCTCTTTAAGCTTAGAGGGGTTAAAAAGGCGCCAACAGGGGAATAAACGCGTTGTAATTGTGAGTACCGCCCGCCGAGCTGCCGCGTCATAGCGGCATCCGGCGGGCTCAGGTGCGTTAAAATGGGCTTGTTCTTAGCTAATTGAGACAGGGGGGCCGTGTTATGGCTTCAGATGCAAAAAAGATTCTGCTGGTCGAGGATGAGAAGGCAATCCGTGACGCCGTCGCTGCCTATCTCGAGCGCGAAGGCTACTGGGTTGTGGGCGTCGGCGACGGTCAGTCCGCGATCGAGGAGTTCGAGAAGCATCAGTTCGACCTGGTCGTGCTCGACCTTATGCTCCCCAAGATTCCCGGCGAGCGCGTTTGCCGCACCATTCGCGATACCTCGGATGTCCCCATCATCATGCTGACGGCTAAGGGCGAGATCGAGGACCGTATTATCGGTCTTGAGCTCGGCGCCGATGACTATCTGATTAAGCCGTTCTCGCCGCGCGAGCTCGTCGCCCGCGTTCGTGCTCTGTTCCGCCGTGCCCATCAGGCCGACGAGCCCGCCGTCGAGGTGCTCGACTTCGGCGATCTGGTCATCGATATCTCGGGCCACAAGATCTTGGTCGAGGGCAAGGAAGTCGATCTGACGGCTTCCGAGTTCAAGCTGCTCACCACGCTTGCCCGCCATCCCGGCCGTGTGTATAACCGCATGGAGCTGGTCGAGAAAGTGCTCGGGTATGACTTTGAGGGCTATGAGCGCACCATCGATAGCCACGTGAAGAATCTTCGCGCCAAGCTGGGCGATGATCCCAAGAAGCCCAAGTGGCTCTACACCGTCCATGGTGTCGGCTATCGCTTCGAGGCTCCGGCCAAGACCGATAAGTCGGACGAGAAATAGGGAAATCACATATGACACCTGCGCGCTTTGAAATCGGACAAAAGCACAAGCAGGAGAGCGAGGCGGGTTCCAAGGCTAGTTGGAACACGCCTCGTTCCGATTCACGGCCAACGATGAGCTATCCCTCGCGCATGGCACTTGCTTTTGCTCTGACATCGCTCATGACGGTATTGGTGCTGGTGGGCGTTGTCTCTGTTGTGTGGGGCACGGTCTTTTCGGATTACACACGCTCCAATATCGTCGAAATCGCAAATTCCGCTGCCGAGAAGTTGGCAACCTCATATGAGGAAAACGGCTCTTGGACCGCGGGAGAACTGCGCACGGTCGCAACGTCGAGTTTGGTTTCCGACGATCTGGGTATGCAGGTCGTCAATAAAAAGGGCGTGATCGTTTATGACGATTCCTGGCCCTCGGCAAGCGCCACCGCCGATGTACGCGAAAACCAGGCTACGACCGACGACACGAGCGGCAAGAGGGCATCGCATAGCCCGGTCTCGTCTGCTCCAACCGACTCCGATAGCGTTGCTAACGTCGAGATTGTAACGTCTTCCGGCGAGCATGTCGGACAGGTAAAGCTGTGGGCCATCGGCTCCGACGCTCTGCTCACCAAGGCGGACTCTGCGTTTAGGGAGAAGACCTTTAACGCCATGGCCCTCGCCGCGGTTGTTGCAATCTGCATTTCGGTCGTTATCGGATCGCTCGTGTCGCGCATGCTCACCAAGCCGATTCATCGCATCACCAGTACCGCAAAGCAAATCCGTGACGGCGACCTGTCGGCTCGCACGGGACTGCGCGGTGATGACGAGATCGATCAGCTGGGTGAGACCTTCGATGAGATGGCCACTTCGCTCGAGAAGGATATGAAACACGAGAAGCGCCTGACCTCAGACGTTGCACACGAGCTTCGCACGCCGCTTATGGCCATGCTCGCAACGGTCGAGGCCATGCAGGATGGCGTGTATCCCACCGACGATGAGCATTTGGAAACCGTTGCTTCCGAGACGCGTCGCCTGGCTCGTCTGGTGCAGCAGATGCTCGACCTGTCGCGCATGGAAAACAGCACGGCTCCGCTCAACCTTGAGCCGGTAGACATGGTTCCTTTCGTGCGTTCCATCGTTAATGCCCAGGAGCGCCTGTTTGTCGACCGCGATCTGCGCCTGCGTTTTGCGGACGAGACCCAGGGTCACGACGATGTCGTCGAGGCCGATCCCGACATGATCACGCAATGTGTTATCAACCTCATGAGCAACGCCATGCGCTACACCCCCGAGGGCGGTTGGGTCGTGGTGTCGGTGCTCAGTGACCGCAAGCACGTCAGCATTGCCGTTTCTGATACCGGCATCGGTATTGCCAAGGACGATTTGTCGCGCATCTTCGGGCGGTTTTGGCGCGCCGATGCCAGCCGCGCCCGCGAAGCTGGCGGCCTGGGCGTTGGCCTCGCCGTGACCAAGCAGATCGTCGAGCGTCACCATGGCTACATATCCGTGGAGTCGGAGCTTGGAAAGGGTACGACTTTTACAATTCATCTGCCCCGCGAGCACACGGCAGACGCGGCATCTACTACAATGGAGCACTAGCTTTTCGCTATTCGGTGAAGGAGGGGCCGCGTCCCTGCCGCTCCGAGTTTGCGAAAACATGCGGGAAAGAACCCGCATTTCTGTCGTATTTAGGTAAGGAGTGACTCACGTGACAACGATGGAGCGTCGTCCGGATTCCCGTGGCAAGGTTCGTGATATTTACGATGCCGGTGAAAACCTGCTGATGGTCGCCACCGACCGCATTTCTGCGTTCGACTTCATTCTTCCCGACGAGATTCCGTTTAAGGGAGAGGTACTCAATCGCATCTCGGCATTCTGGTTCGATAAGTTTGCCGACATCGTCCCCAACCATCTCGTTTCCATCGACCCGGCGGAGTTCCCCGAGGAGTTTGCTGAGTATCGTGACTACCTCGCTGGCCGCGCCATGCTGGTTAAGAAGGCCCAGACGATTCCTATCGAGTGCATCGTCCGCGGCTATCTGACCGGTTCGGGCAAGAAGACCTACGACGAGAACGGCACCGTCTGCGGCATCCAGCTGCCTGAGGGCCTGACCGAGGCTTCCAAGCTTCCTGAGCCGCTGTTCACGCCGTCCACGAAGGCCGAGATCGGTGACCACGACGAGAACATCTCGTTCGAGCGTTGCTGCGAGATCGTGGGCGAGGACATCGCCGCGCAGATTCGCGACCTGTCCCTCAAGATTTACAAGGCTGCCGCCGAGTATGCAGCGACCCGTGGCATCATCATTGCCGACACCAAGTTCGAGTTCGGTGTCATCGATGGCAAGGTTACGCTGATCGACGAGTGCCTAACGCCCGACTCCAGCCGTTTCTGGCCCGCCGCCAGCTACGAGGAGGGCAAGATTCAGCCCAGCTACGACAAACAATTCGTCCGCAATTGGCTCAAAGCCAACTGGGATATGACGGGGGAGACCCCGCACCTGCCCGCCGAGGTCATCGATGGCACGTCCGAGCGCTATCGCGAGGCCTTCCAGATCATCACGGGCTCCCAGTTCACAAGCATGAAGGAGAACGCATAAGTGAGTACCCGTAGCGCCACGAACAAGCGCACGCAATCCCACGAAGTTACCGGGGTTGCGCGCAAGTCCGCCGCATCTGCTAAGCCCGCCCGCCAGGCAGCGAGCTCCGTTCGCGTCGTGCCGGCATCATCCAAGGCACGCCGCAAGGAGCTCGAGAAGGGCGAAAACCTGGAAGGTCTTTCCAAGGAGGAAAAGCGCGCCCGCAAGGCCAAACAGCGTGCCCGCGAGGATCGCATCTACACGGTGTCGAATATCCTCCTCAAGCAGGATGAGGACTACACCAAGCGCCGTCGTATCTGGTGGGCCGTGCTCGCCATCGGCATGGTACTCGTCGTGGCAATTTGGGCTTCGCTCTACTTCGCTCCCGGCGGCACGGTGTCCAGCCCCGTCCAGATGGTCGGCATCGTTTTGTCCTATGTCATCATCCTGGGTGACTTTATCTACGACTTCGTTCGTATCCGTCCCCTGCGCAACATGTACCGCACGCAGGCCGAGGGCATGTCCGAAAACAAGCTCAACGCTCTTATTGAGCGCGCGGCTGCCGAGGAGGACAAGAAGGACTCCAAGAAGAAGTAGCGTTTGTATTCATACATATCGCTAAGATATAAGGCGCGTCGTTTTAGCGGCGCGCCTTTTTACTGTTCTATAGATAGATGGAGTGGCACATGATTCGAGCTGCCCTGACGGTCGAAGAAGCTCTGGAGGGCATGAAGGCCCTGGAGCCCAAGATTAAAAACTATGCGCGCCTGGTTGTCCGCAAGGGCGTAAACGTCAAGCCCGGCCAGGAGGTTGTCGTTCAGTCTCCAGTCGGGTGCGCACCCTTTGCCCGCGTGGTGGTCGCGGAGGCTTATGCCGCCGGCGCTGGCCACGTGACGGTCATTTGGGCCGATGATGCCGTGACAAGGCTTGCGTACGAGCATGTCGATAAAAGCTATTTTGAGCAGACGCCCGAGTGGAAGCGCCTGCAGCTGGATTCCCTGGCCCAGGACGGCGCCTGCTTTATCTTTATCGAGGGTGCGGATCCTGCGGCCCTCAAGGGCATCGATCCAGCCAAGCCGGCCGCGGCATCCAAGGCGAGGAATACGCAGTGCAAGGTCTTCCGCCGTGGACTGGACTACAACATCAACCCGTGGTGCATCGCTGGCGCTCCGGTCGTGGCATGGGCGCGCGAGGTGTTCCCGGGAGACGCCGACGAGGTTGCAATCTATAAGCTGTGGAATGCGATTCTGCACACCGCTCGTGCCGATGGCCAGGACCCGGAGAGCGACTGGGAGCTTCATGACGCGGCATTCGAAAAGAACCTGCGTTTCCTGAACGACAATCGTTTTGACCGCCTACATTACACCGCGGCAAATGGAACCGATCTGACGATTGGCATGACGAAGGGTCACGAGTGGGCCGGCGGCAAGGGTAAGACGCCCGATGGACACCCCTTCTTCCCCAACATCCCCACCGAGGAGGTCTTCACCTCGCCTGATCGTATGCGTGCCGACGGTATCGTGTATTCGGCTATGCCGCTCATTCACCACGGTAACAAGGTTGACGATTTTTGGATTAAGTTCAAGGCCGGCCGCGTAGTGGACTACGATGCCCGTGTGGGCAAGGCGACGCTTGCGAGCATTATTGACACCGATGAAGGTGCCGCTCATCTGGGCGAGGTCGCGCTCATTTCCAAGAACACTCCGATCCGCGAAAGCGGCGTTCTGTTCTATGACACGCTCTATGACGAGAACGCTAGCTGCCATCTCGCGCTAGGTGTCGGTTTCCCCGAATGCATCGAGGGTGGGTACGACATGTCCAAGGAAGAGCTCCTGGAGCATGGCGTTAACGTCTCGAGCGCGCACGTCGATTTTATGATCGGCACGGACGACATCGATATTAAGGGCATTACGCCTGATGGACGTGAAGTTGTGATTTTCCAGAACGGCCAATGGAGTTGGGAATAGTCCCAGACCGTGGTACAATGCCACCCGCGGGCCGTTAGCTCAGCTGGCAGAGCAGGGGACTTTTAATCCCAAGGTCCAGGGTTCGAACCCCTGACGGCCCACCATAGAAAAGAAAGCGATCGACTTCGGTTGGTCGCTTTTTTGTTG
>CAUBQN010000007.1 GCA_958438125.1 uncultured Collinsella sp. | reverse complement strand
CTTTTTTGAGGGAGGCAGCATGGCATATCGTCTGGACATCAAGCGCATTCTTTCGCTGAACTTCTTTCACGATCTGCCCAAGATTATGCTGGGCTGCGCTCTGGCCGCTATCGCGACGGATCTATTTTTGATTCCCAACGGTCTTGCTGCCGGCGGCGTTACGGGTCTCGCCACGATTATCCAGGCGGTCGGCGCCTCGCATGGCATCTCGCTGCCTGTCGGTATTCAAACCATCGTGATGAATGCCTTGCTGCTGCTGGTCGTTATGCGCGAGGGTGGCATGTTCTACGTGGTCCAGACGGCGACGGGCTTTGTGCTGCTGGGCTTCTTCACCGACCTGTTTGCTCCGTTTGTGGCGCCGCTGGCACATGCCGACCTGATGCTGCCCGCTATGTGGGGCGGCATTATCACGGGCATCGGCTACGGCATGGTGCTGCGCGCCGGTGCCAACACTGGCGGCTCAGACACCATCGGTCAGATTATCTCGCGCAACACATCGCTGCCGGTTGGCTCGACCGTCATGGCGATCGATGTTGCCGTGTGCGCGCTGTCGGCCCCGGTCTTCTCGGTCGAAAACGCGCTGTATGCGGGCCTTTCGATGGTCATTAGCGGCTACGTGATCGATGCCGTGGTCGACGGCGGCAACAGGCGCCGTATGGTACTCATCATCTCGGACAAGTTTCCCGATATTGCGGCCGACATCATGTATGGCCTGGGTCGCGGCTGCACCAAGTTTAAGGCGACCGGCATGTACTCGGGTGCCGAGAAGCCGGTGATCATGGTAATCGTGAGTCGTCGCGAGCTCAACACGCTCAAAACCATTGTGCGTGAGCGCGACCCGCGTGCTATTGTGACCGTGGCCGACGTTACGGAGACCTTCGGTGAGGGCTTCAAGGACATTAACGCGTAGGGCCGACTGCGTTCCATCCAAAAGACGTTCACATTGGTAAACCGTTTCATCAGCGGTTCTGCCTGCTCAATTGCTCAAATAATGATAAATACTCTGGTAAAGCTTCCAGTTTCCAGCATAATGAATGGCGTACGTGCATCGCGGCTGGGTTGGGACGACCTTCTGTGCCGTGCGCATTTTGTCTAAAGAGGATGAAAGGAAGGCACAATGAGCGACGAAGAGCTCAAAAAGGTTGCCAACGAGGTAAGGAAGGGCATCGTCACCGGCGTGCACGCTGCCAAGTCCGGCCATCCGGGCGGTTCGCTCGGCGCTGCCGACATCATGACCTATCTGTACTTTGAGGAAATGAACGTCGACCCGGCCGACCCCCGCAAGGCCGACCGCGATCGCTTCGTGCTTTCCAAGGGCCACTGCGCGCCTGGTCTGTACGCCGTGCTCGCCGAGCGCGGGTTCTTTCCCAAGGAGGATCTCGAGACGCTGCGCCACATCGGCAGCCACCTGCAGGGTCACCCCAACATGAACGACACCCCGGGCGTCGACATGTCCACCGGTTCGCTCGGCCAGGGCATCTCCGCCGCCGTGGGCATGGCCGTTGCCGCCAAGCACTGGGGCGATGACTATCGCACCTACGCCCTGCTGGGCGACGGCGAGAGCGAGGAGGGCCAGGTCTGGGAGGCCGCCATGTTTGCCGGCAACCAGCAGCTCGATAACCTCTGCGTGATCGTCGACCACAACGGCCTGCAGATCGACGGCCCCGTCGAGGAGGTCAACGACCCCATGCCGCTCGCCGACAAGTTCCGCGCCTTCAAATTCCACGTGGTGGAGCTCGCCGACGGCAACGACTTCGATCAGATCCGCGCCGCCTTTGCCGAGGCCCGCGCCACCAAGGGTCAGCCGACTGCCATTATCGCCGAGACCATGAAGGGCAAGGGCGTCTCCTTTATGGAGAACCAGGTGGGTTGGCACGGTAAGGCCCCCAACGATGAACAGTTTGAGCAGGCCATGGCAGAGCTCACGGCCGCCGGAGAGGAGCTCTAGGATGGCAGACGTCAAGAAAATCGCCACGCGCGTAAGCTACGGCGAGGCCCTCGTCGAGCTCGCCAACGAGCACGATGACTTTGTGGTCCTCGACGCCGACCTGGCCGCCGCCACGCAGACTGGCAAGTTCAAGGCAGCCTGCCCCGACCGCTTCTTCGATGTGGGCATTGCCGAGAGCAACCTGATGGGTGTTGCCGCCGGTATCGCAACCACCGGCCGCGTTGCCTTCGCGAGCAGCTTTGCCATGTTCGCCGCCGGCCGCGCCTTTGAGCAGGTCCGCAATTCCATCGGCTACCCGCACCTTAACGTTAAGATCGGTGCCACGCACGCCGGTATCTCGGTGGGCGAGGATGGCGCCACGCACCAGTGCTGCGAGGATATCGCCCTCATGCGTGTTATCCCCGGCATGACCGTGATTGTTCCCGCCGACGATGTCGAGGCCCGCGCCGTGACGCGCGCCGCCTACGAGTGCGACGGCCCCGTGTATATGCGCTTCGCCCGTCTGGCCTCGCCGGTTATCAACGACCCCGAGACCTACAAGTTCGAGGTAGGCAAGGGCATCGTCATGCGCGAGGGCGCCGACGTCACCATCATCGCCTGCGGCCTGATGGTCGGCGAGGCGCTCGAGGCCGCTGAGCAGCTTGCTGCCGAGGGCATCGATGCCGAGGTCATCAACATGCACACCATCAAGCCCATCGATGCCGACCTGATCGTCAAGAGTGCCACCAAGACCGGCCACGTCGTGACCGTCGAGGAGCACTCCGTGATCGGTGGCCTGGGCAGCGCCGTCGCCGACGTCCTGTGCGAGCAGTGTCCGACGCCGCTCAAGAAGATTGGCGTCAACGACACCTTCGGCGAGTCCGGTCCGGGCGCCGAGCTCCTGCATAAGTACGGCCTGGACGCCGCCAACATCGTGGCGACCACCAAGGAGTTCTTGGCCTAAGGCATTTTGCTTTGGCCTTGACCTGAGAGCCGTTCCCGCGTTGGATAATAAATAAGCCGGGGTGCCTTTCGTGTGGGGGCACCCCGGCTTTGTGTTTGGGGGAGGAACGGTTAGAGGAGCTTCACGGTCGGGGCGAGGGCGTTGGCAAAGATGTCGTCTGGCCAGCATACCGCTGCGACATTAGCGTCATTTGCCGCAACCATATCAGCAAGAATGGAGTCGTAGGAGATTGTCCCCAACGATTGGAGGTCGACTATCTCGCGTGCGGCATCATCTGAACACAAGTTAAGACGATATTCAGCTTTTGATAAATGGTCTTGCCCCGCATCAAAGGCCCAACGATAAATTACTAGTTTTACATAGTGGTTTTCGTCGAGCTTGATGTCGCGAATACGGCCGCACTCGATATCTCCCGCGTTTCCATACGGTTCATTTTTCATGGCAAGATATCCAAGCTCTTTATCTGGAAAGGCAGTCGAGTACAGCCCTATCACATCTCCGTCGACTTCTGCTGTCACCCTACCATCCCAGTACTCGGGCAGGTCGACACTGAAGGTTTGGGCCTCGATGTGGCGTGCGGCGGCTTTGCGCTGTTCCTCGGCTTGGCGCGCCGCTTCCTCTTCGGCGGCTTTCTTGGCCGTGACGGCGGTGTCGCGGCGGTTCGTTGCGGCGTGTTGCAGTGCATCGACGTTGGGCGCGTCCTTGCCCTTGTATGCCATGGCGAGTGTCACGGCGTCGTTGATCTCGTCGTCGGTCACGTCGACAGCATCGATGGGTGTAAAGTCCAAAACCGAATCCTGCTCGGCGAGTTCTGCCAAGTCAATCTTCTCGCCCTTGGCAAAAGCGTCGTCGAGCGTGAGCTCGGCCTTTGTGCAAGGCACCTGATAGATAGTGCCATCGGCGGCGATGGGGGAGCCTTCCGCCTTGAGCGTGTACTTGCCCTGGATAAGCTTGATGCCCGAGCCGTCGGAAGCGACATATTCGACCTTGTCGACCTTCTTTCCATCGACCGTCTTGCCCTTTACGCGCACCGGCACACGCGAGGCGCCGTTATCGGTGTCCCACCCTTCAGCCTTTACACTCACCACGATCGCATGCTTGGAATGCGCCGACTCATACTGCTCCTGCTCCTGGACACGCTGCTGATACAGGTGATACGCCAGCCCACCGCCCCCGCCAACAACGATTACCGCCGCGCAGACGATAGCGATCACGACGCCTTTCTTGGGCTTTTTGCTGGGGGCGGGCGAACCCACAGGTGCCGGCGCAACCTCAGGGTTGGCTACGGGTATAGCCTGTGTCCCGTCAAGCGCGGCCCCGCATCCCACGCAAAACCGAGCCTCATCAGCAAGTTCAGCACCACAATACGGACAAACCATACCAACCTCCAGCGAGCCTAGAACCATCCATCTATCTAACTCAACTGTAAAGCGATATCCCTAACCAAAGTTGCGCAACAATGAGCTCCAATATAAGTTGCGGTGAAATAGGGACTGATTAGGGCTTTTAACTGCTAAAACAGTCCCTATTTCACCGCAACTTCTTGAACGCATCGACCCCTTAGTAGCCGCAGGCCGGGCACAGGGTTACCTCCCAAATCTTTCCGCAGGACGGAGGAGCCCCCGCAGCGCGAAGCGCGCAACGGGGGCTCCGACATGTCCGAGGACGATTTGGGAGGTAACCCTGCGCCCGGCCGGACAAATCCCAAAGCCCGCCATGCTTCTTATGTGCAGCAAAGCTAATGCTGCTAAAATACAAAGCGCTCATGTAGTTTAAACGCACGACGATAAGGAGCACCAGTGGGTAACCACTTCCGTACCTCCGGTGCGGGCGATGATGCCCCCAAGACGCAGGCAGGCGTCCAGGGCAGTCGTTTCGCCACTCCGGATTCAGAGGGCCAGCCTGTTGCTCAGGCCCCCGCTCAGCCGGCAGATCAGGCACAGCCGGCATCCGATCCCTTTGCCTACAATCCAACCAGCGATGTCGCGCTTTCCGGCACGGCGGGTTTTGAGCCCGTTCAGGCCGTGACCGCTCGCGTGGAGCAGCCTCAGGCTGGTGCCGCCACGCCGCAGCCTACCATGGCCGGCATTCCCGACCCCTTGGCCCCTGCGGCGCCGGCTCCTCAGCCTGCGCAGTCCGGTCTCTTTGCCGCTATTCCCGACCCCACGCAGCCTGCTGCCCCGGTGGTCGAGAGCGATCAGGCCGCCGAGGTCGCAAGCCTCGATAACGCGCTCAACAACCCCGATTTTACGTCGGTGTTTGCGCCCATCGATCCCCAGGCCAGCCGCAAGAAGATGGCCAAGCAGGCCGGTGTCGAGCCCGTCATCCTTATGGAGCATGTCACCAAGATCTATCCGGCACAGCCCAACAAGCCTGCACTCGACGACATCAACATCGAGATCTATCCGGGCGAGTTCGTCTTCCTGGTCGGTCACTCCGGCTCGGGTAAGACCACGCTGCTGTCGACGCTCAACCGTGACGTCAAGCCGACGAGCGGTCGCATCCTGGTTGCCGGTCAGGACCTTATGAAGATCAAGAACCGCAAGGTTCCGTTCCTGCGCCGCCAGATTGGCGCCGTGTTCCAGGACTTTAAGCTTCTGCCGCAAAAAACCGCCTACGAAAACGTGGCGTTTGCCCTGCAGTGCATCGGCAAGCCCAAGGGCGTCATTCGCAGCCAGGTGCCCGAGGTGCTGCGTCTGGTCGGTCTGGCCGATCAGATGGACTCGCTGCCCGACCAGCTTTCCGGTGGCGAGCAGCAGCGCGTTGCCGTCGCCCGCGCTATGGTCAACCGTCCGCCGCTGCTGATCTGCGACGAGCCGACGGGCAACCTCGACCCGGCGATCTCGCTGGGAATCATGAAGCTGCTCGAGCGTATTAACCGCACCGGCACCACCGTGATCGTCGCCACGCACGACCGCGAGATGGTCGATAGCATGCACCGTCGCGTGATCGCCCTCGAGGGCGGCCACGTTATCCGCGACCAGGAGAGGGGAGGTTACGGCAACTATGGCACCAACTAACGTGGGCTACTCCTTCAAAGAGGCAATCAGCCACTTCTTCCGTAACTGGACTACCTCGCTCGGCGCCGTCATCACGATCTTCCTTTCGCTGTTTATCATCGGCCTGTTCATCATGGGCTCCGCGATGCTGAACTCCGTGATCGGCACCGTCGAGGATCAGGTTGTCATCAACGCGTTCATTAGCGATGACGCCGATCAGGCCGATGTTCAGGCTTTTGAGGCCGAGCTTAAGACATGGAATAACGTCAAGTCCGTGACCTATAAGGACAAGGACGACGCGCTGGCCGAGTATACGAGCAAGATGTCGGGTAACGCCGACGCCACCATGAGCGCGCTCGACGGCCAGAACCCGCTGCCCGCCTCGTTTGCGATTGAGATGGACGATCCGTCTCAGGTCGAGAGCACGGCCAAGAAGCTCAAGAAGAATGCCGACTTCCAAAAGATCGCGGACGACGGCGACGTCAACGCGAGCGTGCTGTACGGCCAGGAGGAAGTGAGCCGCCTGTTCCAGGTGACCAACTACATCCGCATCGCCGCCGTGGTGCTCGTTGGCCTGCTGACTTTTATCGCGTTCATCTTTATCAACAACACGATTCGCCTGTCCATCACGGCGCGTCGTCGTGAGATTGCGATTATGCGTCTGGTCGGCGCCAGCAACGGCTTCATTCGCGGCCCGTTTATCACCGAGGGCGTGCTGCAGGCCATTTTGGGCTCGCTGCTTTCCATCGGCGTTCTGGAGCTGCTGCGCAATCTGATGATTCCGCGTC
Organism: uncultured Collinsella sp.; assembly: GCA_958438125.1. Taxonomy (GTDB): domain Bacteria; phylum Actinomycetota; class Coriobacteriia; order Coriobacteriales; family Coriobacteriaceae; genus Collinsella. The sequence continues at coordinate 23,158 of CAUBQN010000007.1, read as the reverse complement.
TGCAGGAGAGCATCGGCTGGATGTCGTTTGCCCTGCCGATGCAGTACTACCTGGTGACCTATGCTGCGCTGATTCTGGTCGGCGTGATTATCGGTCTCTTTGGTTCTGCCATCGCCATGCGCCGCTATCTGCGCGTGTAGGCATGCCTGGAATTCATCCCTTCCAACGGGTCGTCTCTTATGGGGGCGGCCCGTTTTTTGATCCCTAGGGGACGAAGGAAACGAATCATCGTAGCGCTGGTCTATCTATGTGATCCGTTTTCCTTCATCCCCTAGGGATCATTTGGGTAGACTCTTGGGATGTAAACGGCAATCGATAGTTAGGAGACGCCATGGGGCGCAATAACAAGCATAAGCGTGGGGCTCGCAATAAGCGCGGGCCGGTGCGCAGCGAACGCCGTCCGAGCCTGACCGGACGCGTGCAGCTCCATGAGCACAGTGCCTATGTCATAACCGAGAATGGCGACTACAAGGTCATGGGCCGCGGCAAGCGTGAGATCATGGACGGCGATACCGTTGCCGTGAGCATTAAGAACAGCCCGCATGGCGAGCGTCGCGCCGTGATCGAGGGCGTGGTTGAGCGCGCAGCCATAAGCGTAGTGGGTACGTACCAGACCGCCGGTCCGCTCGGTGTGATCGAGCCGCTCGATTCGCGCCTGAAGGCCGACTTCTTCATTCTGCCCGAGGATACCTCGGCGGATCGTCTGGGTGTCCACCCGGGTGATGCTGTTGTCGCGCGCATTTTGACCTACCCGACGCGCCTGGAATCGGGCACCGTGACGATCGAGCGCCGCATTGGCGGAGATGATGCGCCCGATTTGGGCGTTCAATATGTGATGGCGCGCTACGGCTATACCGATAGCTATCCCGAGGCCGCACTGGACGAGGCCGAGGGGCTTTCGCTCGATGTGTCCGCGGCGCTTAAGGACCCGCTCCGCCGCGATCTGCGCGACCGCTTTGTCATCACGATCGACCCGGTCGACGCGCGCGACTTTGACGATGCCATTTCGCTGGAGCGTACGCCCGAGGGTGGCTACAAGCTGGGTGTGCATATCGCCGACGTTTCACACTATGTGGCTTGGGACGGACATATCGATCTTGAGGCTCGCCATCGCACGACATCGGTGTATCTGGCCGATCGCGTGCTTCCCATGCTGCCCGAACGCCTGTCCAATGACCTGTGCTCGCTTCGCCCTGACGAGGACCGTCTTGCGTTTACCGTCGATATCGAGCTCGATGCGCAGGGTCGCGTGCGGCATTACGATCCGTACCCCAGCGTGATTCGCTCGCGTGTGCGTATGGACTATGACGGCGCCGAGGCGCTGCTGGTGCGTGCCGGCGCGGTTGAGTATTCGGTGCTGGAGGGTGCGGCCGAGGATGTTGCGGCTGCCGAGACCTCGCGCGAGGAAGCGCTTGAGCGCGGTCTTGCGTGCGAGAAGGCCGCCCGCGGCTACAACATCGACCTCGGCGATTTCCTTGTCGCCGCCAACGAACTCGCCAAACTTCGCCGTCGTATTCGTCGCGCCCGCGGCTCAGTCGATTTTGACACGGCCGAGATTCGCGCTCTATTGGATGAGGACGGAGTACCCGTGCAGATTGTGGCGCGTGAGCGTTCGTGTGCCACGTCGCTTATCGAGGAAGCCATGCTGCTCGCCAACGAGTGCGTTGCAGAGTGGCTGGCAGACCGTGATATCGAGGCCTGCTATCGCGTGCATGAGGATCCGAGCCCCGATAGCCTGCACGGTGCCGCCGTTGCGCTGGCGCAGCTAGGCATCATCGACGATCGCCGTGCTGCCGGAATTGCCCTGGGGAGTCCCGATGAGCTGCAGGCTGCAGTCGATGCTGCCGCCGGTACGGCCAACGCACCGCTCGTCAACACGCTGCTTCTGCGCAGCATGCAGCGCGCGCTGTACAAGCCGCGCAACGAGGGCCACTTTGCGCTCGCCGCGCCGTGCTACTGTCACTTTACGAGTCCCATCCGCCGCTACCCCGATCTGGTGGTGCACCGCGTGCTCAAACTGCAGTTGGCCTATGAGCGGCTTGGCGGCAAGGACGCCTTGGTCCGTACGCCGCGGCTGATCGGCAAGGGGCGCGAGTCGCTGCCACGCATTCTGCCGCAGATCTGCCGCGCATGCAGCGATGCCGAGCGCGCGGCAGATGCCGCCAGCCATGCGACGCAAAAGATCAAGATTGCCCAGTACTATGAGGACCGTCTGGGCGAGCGCTATGCCGGAACCGTCTCGTGGGTTAGCAGCATGGGCCTTTTTGTGCGCTTGGACCTAACGCAGGTCGAAGGCTTGGTTTCGATCAAGAGCCTGGGCAACGAGTGGTTCGAGTTCGACGAGGACGCGCTCACGCTCACAGGTGCCGACACGGGCACCCGTTACGAGCTGGGGCAGCGCGTGATTATCGAGGTCTCACGTGTCAATACCACGCGTGGGCACTTGGACTTTAAGCTTATCCATTAGCCAAATCCCGACTCATGGTGGGGGAGCGGAGGGCGGCCTTTCGGGACCGCCCTTCGCATTTGAATCGTGGCTACCTTGCCGTCTGCTCGACCGCCCGCTTACCTGCTATTTGAGAGGTAAAACCTACCAAAATAAACCTGTCCCTTTTTGGCAGGTTTACAAGAAAGCGGGGATGAGATGGCGACGGTGTACGGTTATGCGCGGGTGAGTTCGCGCGATCAGAACCTTAATCGGCAGCTGGATGCGCTGGGCGCCTATGGCGTGGGCTCGGCGAATATTTATGCCGACCATGCGAGCGGCAAGGACTTCGATCGACCGCGTTATCGCGAGCTGCTGCACGTCCTGGGAGACGGGGACGTGCTGGTGGTGCTTTCTATCGACCGACTTGGCCGTAATTACTCCGAGATTCTTGAGGAATGGCGACGCATTACCAAGGAGCTTGGGGTTGCCATTGTGGTGTTGGACATGCCATTGCTTGACACGCGCGCTAGGGCCAGCGGCGCGCCGGATGTGACCAACGTCCTGATTGCCGATATTGTGCTGCAACTGCTGAGCTACGTGGCGCAGGTGGAGCGCGAGAATATCCATCGGCGCCAAGCGGAGGGAATTGCAGCGGCGCGGGCGCGAGGGGTCCGTTTCGGTCGACCTCGCAAGCCGTGCCCTCCTCAGTTTGAGCTGGTGCGCGATAGCTATGAGGCGGGCGATATTACCCGCAGCCAGGCAGCAAAGTGCCTGGGCGTGTGCGTGGGGACGTTCGATCGCTGGATGCGCGAGGCAGGGTAGGGGTTTGCGTCGCTTTGTCGCTTCCTGTTGCGATTCAAATTTTGATACGGTGACGATGCCATTTGGGGCTACACTCGCTGATATTCAAAAAAGGAGGTTGGCCCTTGGCGCGCGTAAAACAGATAATCGGATGGACCGCGATCGTTCTGTTCGCTGCAACGCTGGCGGGCATCTGGGTGCTGACGGAGCAAAATGCGGTGGAGACGTCGTTGCTGAGCGAGTCCACCGCGCGTGTGGTGGAGGGCCAGGCTGCGGGCGTTCAGGCTGTCGATGCCACGGGTGAAGCTCAGGCGGAGAACGGAATGACCGGGGGCGCCGATTCGGCTGCCTCGAATGTCCGGTCTGGCCGACTTGCTTCCATTCGCATGTGGGTGGGCACGAACGTCCGTCGCGTTGCCCATACCGTAGAGTTTTTCTTCGTCGGATTGTTCGCCTCCGTGGTCGTGGTTTGCCTTTCCAGGCGTCCGTGGAGCGTATGCTCCCGTTGCGTGCCCGTATTGCTCTTTTGCGCCGCCTGCTCCGTTGGCGATCAGGTACATAAGATCTTTGTTCCCGGCAGGCATTTCGACGTTATCGATTTAGGATTCGATGCTGCGGGCTATGTCACCGCCATGCTGTTGGTATTGCTGGCAGCGGCGTTGGTGCGCCATGCGACTCGGCCGATCGGCGCCCATGCGAGGCGCTAGCCGGTAACAAACCCGTTTCTGATAATGCGACCTTGTTGAATTATTTTGTGTCGCGCGTATTTCCGAGCGGTCGGATTTGAGGGGCGAACGGTAGAACGCTCGCCCTTTGTGCGCCACGATGCGGCACAATGTACCGCAAAAGCTGTTTGTATCCGGTACGAATCGTTCGTTGGTCTTTAATTCTTCTCAACGGAGGTGTTTGAGATGGCAAACGGATTGCTTTTGCGGCTTCGCGAGCGTGAGCTCAGCGCGAGCCCGGCGGAACGCAATGTCATCGCATATGTAAGCGCTCATCCGCACGAGGTGGTCGGGCTGTCCGTCCGCGGTCTTGCCGATGTCACGTTCTCCTCGCCCTCGAGCATTTTGCGCTTTTGCAAGCGTTTGGGTTTTGCGGGCTACAAGGAGTTCCAGCGCGAACTGATTGCCGAGCTGGCGCTCTTAGGTGACAAGAAAGACGTAGCCCTCGAGGACATCTCCATGGATGACAGCGTCGAACGTATCGTGGGGAAGGTGATGAAAAGCAATGTGCGCACGATCGAGGCGACGGCGCGAACGCTCGATTACACCGTCTTGGAGCGATGCGCGGCCCGTCTTAAGCGGGCGCGCGCGGTCAATCTGTTCGGTATTGGTGCCTCTCGTTTGGTCGCGCACGATCTGGCGCAAAAGCTCATGCGTGTCGACAAAGAGTGCCATCTGTACGACGACTGGCATGATCAGCTCTTGTGTGCCAAGAACATGCATGAGGGCGATATGGCAATCGCCTTTAGCTACTCGGGCTTGACGCAAGAGGTGCTGGACTGCACCGCCGAGGCTCAACGTCACAACTGTCCCGTCGTGGCCGTTACCAAAGTAGATGGATCATCCAAGCTTGCCACCATGGCCGATGCCGTGCTCGGCGTCGCCGCGAGTGAACCCTTGGTCCGCAGCGGTGCCATGGCTTCGCGTATGGCCCAGCTTATGGTTGTCGATGCCCTGTACGCTGCTTACGTTGCCAGCGACTACGAACGGGCGACGCATGTCATTAAGCAAAACTACATCGAGAAACAGGAAAGATGAGGTGAATGAAATGCTCGATTTAACAAAATTCACGACCGAACAGCGTAATCAAAGGTCAATGGACCTCGATACGATGACATCGCTGCAAATCATCACGACGATGAACGATGAGGATCTTCGTGCCGTCCAGTCGGTCACGAAAGTTTTGCCCCAGGTTGCCGCAGCAATCGACTGGGCTGCTGAGGCACTCGAGCGCGGCGGGCGCGTCTTTTACATGGGCGCAGGCACCAGCGGTCGTCTGGGCGTACTCGACGCTTCGGAGTGTCCGCCCACGTTTGGCGTGTCACCCGATCTGATTGTCGGGCTCATTGCCGGAGGCGAGACGGCGTTTATCAGGGCTGTCGAAGGTGCCGAAGACAGCGAGGAGCTTGGCGCGAACGACCTGCGAGAGCGTGGACTCTCGGACAAGGATCTTGTCGTTGGCCTGGCGGCAAGCGGTCGTACTCCTTATGTGGTGGGCGGCCTTGTGTACGCCAAGGCAACTGGGTGCAAGACCATTGCAATTGCCTGCAACCAAGGGTCGAAGATCGGGGAGAGCGCAGATCTTGCCATTGAGCCCGTGCCCGGTCCCGAGGTGCTGACCGGCTCAACGAGGCTCAAGGCGGGAACGGTTCAAAAGCTCATTCTCAACATGATTTCGACCGGTGCCATGGTCAAGATCGGCAAGGTATACCAAAACCTGATGGTCGATGTGCAGCAGACGAACGAGAAGTTGGTGGTGCGCGGCCAGAACATCGTGATGGAGGCGACCGGCTGCACGCGCGAGCGCGCTGTTCAGGCGCTTGCAGATGCCGGCGGCCACGTAAAAACCGCTATTGTCTCGGTACTGCTGGACTGCGATGCCGAGCAGGCTGTGGTAGCTCTTGAGCGGGCGCGAGGCCATGTTCGTGCTGCGGTGAGTGGCCATGAGAAGAGCAATGCCGATGCCCAATAGGTGCGCGGCGTGAGCTGATATGACATCCAGACGAGATACCCAATACAAGGAGGAGTTATGACGAACAAAGAGCTGGCTCAAAAGCTGCTGGACCTTTTGGGCGGTAAAGACAACGTGCTCGCAAACGCGGCGTGCATGACGCGCCTGCGCGTGACCGTCAAAGACACGAGCAACGTCGACACGGAGGGTATTAAGGCACTCGACGGCGTGATGGGCCTGGTCGAGGACGACACGATGCAGATTGTGCTGGGTCCGGGCAAGGTGAATAAGGTGCTCGAGGAGTTCTCCAAGCTCACCGGCCTTGCGAAAGGCGTTGCTGACGAGAGCGTGGTTGACGCTGCGGCCACAAACAAGGCCGCGCAGAAGGCCAAGTACGAGTCCAAGCCGGTTCAGGCCTTCCTCAAGAAGATTTCCAATGTCTTCGTCGCCCTGCTTCCCGGCATCATTGCGGCTGGCCTCATCAACGGTATCTGCAACGTCATTAACGTCTCGACGGCAGGCGCGCTTGCAGGCGAGTGGTGGTACCAGGGCATTCGTTCCATGGGCTGGGCCCTGTTTGCCTATCTGCCCATCTTGGTGGGCTATAACGCGGCACGTGAGTTTGGTGGCTCCGCTGCGCTGGGCGGCATCGCCGGCATGATGTGTATCGCCAACAGTGCCATGCCCCTGCTTGCGCCTGGCGCGGCTGATCCTGCCACTGCCATTCTGCTGCCGCTCACCAATGCGCAGTACAACCCCGCAGCGGGCGGCATGATCGCGGCTCTCATCGCTGGCGCATTTTTTGCCTGGATGGAGCGTCAGATTCGCAAGGTTATGCCCAACGCACTCGACACGTTCTTGTCTCCGCTGCTGGTGCTCATCATCGGCGCCTTTGCTCTGATGCTCGTCATCCAGCCGGTTGGCGCATGGCTGACGACTGCCATCTTTAGCGTTTTGACCTTTATCTTCGAGAAGCTGGGCGTCCTGGGCGGCTATATCCTGTCGGCAGGCTTCTTGCCGCTGGTTTCCGTCGGCCTGCATCAGGCGCTCACGCCGATCCACGCTATGCTCAACGATCCCGACGGCGCTACCAAGGGTATCAATTACCTGCTTCCCATCCTTATGATGGCTGGCGGCGGCCAGGTCGGTGCCGGTTTGGCGCTGTACTTTAAGACCAAGAACGCCAAGCTCAAGAAGTACGTCGCAGAGTCCATTCCCGTTGGAATCCTGGGTGTGGGAGAGCCTCTGATGTATGCTGTTACGCTGCCGCTCGTTCGTCCGTTTGTGACGGCCTGCCTGGGTGCCGGATTTGGCGGCGCGCTCGCGGCGCTGCTTCACATCGGCACGGTTTCTCAGGGTGTTTCCGGTCTGTTTGGCCTGCTGATCGTCGTTCCTGGCCAGCAGCTCGGCTACGTTGCCGCTATGCTGCTTGCCTATGCCGCCGGCTTTGTCCTGACGTGGTTCTTTGGCGTCGACGAGCAGAAGATCAACGAGTTCTTTGGCGAGTAGTTTGATATCGCGAGCCGTGTTGCTCGGGGTTCGCGGCGCGCGGCAGATTTCTTGATGTTATGGTTGTGCCGGCGGGGCTAGCTGCTCTGCCGGCCTTTTTTAAAGGAGCGTTGAAGCGTGAAAACGGGTATTTCGATTTATCTTTCCAGCCCTTTGCAGGATATTGAGCGGACGATTGAGCGTGGTGCCGCGGCGGGTGCGCGCTACGCGTTCACCTCGCTGCATATTCCCGAGGATGGGGGAGCGGCGTATGCCGATAAGGTCCGTCATGTGCTGTCGCTGCTTTCCGCCCGTGGCATTGCGCTCATTGCCGATGTGGGGCCTCGCACGTGCGATTTGCTTGGGCTTGAGCGCATCGAGGACCTGCGCGATCTGGGGTTGGAATACCTTCGTTTGGACTATGGCTTTAGCGCCCAACGGGTCGCGGAGCTGTCCGGTGTATTTCGCATTGTGGTCAATGCATCGACGGTGAGTTCTGATGAAATCGCATCGTGGCGTGAGGCCGGTGCCGATGTGACTCGTTTTGCCGCCTGCCACAATTTTTACCCCAAGCCTTATACCGGTTTAGCTCTTGAAGATGTTGCTCGGACGAATCTTCGTCTTGCGGCGCTTGGATTCGAAATCATGGCTTTTGTGCCGGGTGATGCTAACGTTCGCGGGCCGGTATTCGAGGGACTGCCGACGGTCGAGGCGCAGCGCGGTCGCGCGTCAAAGGTTGCCCTCAATATGCTTGAGCTTGCACATGGCGCCGATTGCGACATTGTGTTGGTCGGCGACCCCGATCTTTCCGATGCGGGCTGGGCGCAGTTTGCTCAAGTTTCCGCCGGATACGCGGATCTGCAATGCGAGCTTGAGCCCGGTTATGCCTATGTGCGCGGGCAGATTCATCACGACCGGCCCGACTCGAGCGTCCTCATCTTTAGGTCTCAGGAGTCACGTACGACGCTTAAGCCGGATTCCGTGCCGACGGATGCCGGAGCCGGCCTGCCGCGAAAGGCGGGGTCGATCGCTGTGAGCAATAGCGGATATGGGCGCTACGAAGGCGAGCTTGAGATTGCGCGGGTCGATCTTCCCGGTGACGAGCGCATGAACGTTGCGGGCCATATCACGCCCGAGGCAATGGAGCTGCTGCCGTTCATCAAACGCGGATTCGGGGTACGGTTCGTTTAGCGTGTGACCCGTGGGCTACAATTGGCCCATCGTACGAAGGCGCCTCGTGTGGCGTGTGCCTGCGTTGGCCGATCTATATTCGGAGGATTCCCATGGCAGTACTGTTTGTTGAATACCCCAAGTGCTCGACCTGTAAAAAGGCCAAGGCATGGCTGGACGAACATGGGGTTGAGTATATCGATCGCGATATCGTTTTGGACAATCCCACGGCTGATGAGCTTGCGACCTGGATTGCTCGCTCGGGGCTGCCGGTGCGGCGTTTCTTTAATTCGTCGGGCATGAAATATCGAGAGCTGGGCCTGAAGGCGCGTCTGGATGCGGGCATGACGGATCGGGAGTGCTACGAGCTGCTGGCGACCGACGGCATGCTGGTCAAGCGTCCGCTGCTGGTGGGCGACGACTTCGCGATTCCCGGCTTTAGGGAATCGGCTTGGGCCGAGGCGTTGCTGTAGTGGCTGCGGAAAGTGCATCCCGGAATTCGCTTCCAGAATGGGATGCACTTTCCCAAAGTGGCCGGTTGCGGAAAGCACGTCCCATTCTGAGCTTCGATTGCGGGACACGGTTTCCGGTTGAGGGCTCAACGGGAAAGTGGGGACCAGTTTGAGCTTGAAATCTGGGACGCACTTTCCGCCGGCGGGCCTGCCCCAGTCAGTCCGCCAGCTGTGCCCATTCGTGCGGATCGTAAACCTTTACGTGTTTGTTGGGCTTGCCGCTCCAGTACTCCTCGTCCATAAAGGGCAGATATGCCTGAACACCGGGGCAGATAAAGGGAATCCGCTGCTGTTGCAGTCGCTCGCGCTGGCGCTGCTCCAGGTGCGCCTCGGATATGACGGTCGGCATACCGGACAACTCGACGAGGCTTGCCTGGATTCGCTTAAGGTCGGGGAGTCCCGCGTGCCATGACATCCGCATGATCAAAAAGGATGCACGGCGGTATTTTGCCTGCACCACAGTAATGGCGGGGCGCAGTGTGGGATGGATTTTGTCCCGTTCGGGCCAAAGGTCGGCAGTGATCTCAAGGCCCAGGGTCTCCCATAGGTAATCAAGCTCTTCGTCCATGGCACCTCGATATCTACGTGATCATTGATACTTCGATTGTGTTGCCTGGTGCTATCGTTTTCGCGGTAGAATCTGCCAACGGTTGACGGCTACCGCTCGCGGCGTTTTGCCCTTCGTGTACAGCGGTCGGCTTCACAGGTCCTTCACGGGTTGGACTAAATCAGGCCAATTTGACTGAATTTCAAAAAAGTCAAAATTGGGGCTTGCGTCACGGCGAGACTTCCCGTATATTTCTTTCTTGCGCAAAGGCACAGCCGAGCGCAGCGATGCAGTCATTGGGATGTCGTCTAATGGCAGGACAGCGGATTCTGGTTCCGTCAATGGGGGTTCGACTCCCTCCATCCCAGCCATTGCATTTGCTACATATGGCCCGTTCGTCTAGCGGTTTAGGACGCCGCCCTCTCAAGGCGGAGATCACCAGTTCGAATCTGGTACGGGCTACCACAAAATGAACGCCCGGGCCTCGCAAGAGACCCGGGTTTTGTGTATACACCGCATGTGTGGAATGAGCCGCGTTTCACCTGGACCGAGGAGTTGCCATGGACCTGCCCATCAGCCTACAAGACATTACGTATGCCGAAAATTACCTGGCGCAGGGAGACTTGGCTACGGCGACACCGCTGCTGGAGCGTCTGGTGGAGCTCGCCGAGGAGTATATTGATGCTGAGTGCAAGACGGAGGAGAAGCGTCAATACTTTAGCTTCGATAGCAAGTTTGAGCGCTTGGCCTATCGCCGCGTGGAGAAGGATCCGCGCGAGCTCGTGCAGGTCGAGGTGCCGTTTGACCGCCTGTACTCTGACATGGCGTTTGCCTACATTCGCCAGCAGGATTATGTAAGCGCTCGTAATGCCCTGATGCAGGCTGTGCGTTGGGACCCCATGAACTGCAACTATCGCTTGGATTTGGCCGAGCTGTTCCGTGCACTCGAGGACAAGCAGGAATGGGCATCGCTCTCGTTCTCGGTGCTGGCGCGTGCAAGCGATGGCAAGTGCGCCGCCCGCGCTTACGCCAATCTAGGTCAGTACTTCTTGGAGCCCGAGACCGAGAACGTTTCGGCTGCCGTGGGCTGCGCGCGTCTGGCGCTGCGCCTGGCGCCCAACGATGCGCATACGACGCGCCTGCTCAACAAGATCCATACCACCTATCCGGATGCCGCTGATGAGAGCGACGACCACGTGATGGGTGAATTGGCCCTGCAAGGCGTGCCGACCTCGCCTTCGGCCGAGATTGCCATCTGCCTGATTATGTGCGCGACCGATGCTGCAAGCGACGGCGACAAGCAGGAGGCGACGCGCCTGACGGTACGTGCTCGCGACTTGGTGGGCGAGGAGGCCTGCGCGGCGATTATCAAACTGGTGCGCGAGAGCGATGCCGAGCTCAATGCCGAGCGCAAGGCAAAGCGCGAGACTGCGGGCTCAAACGCCGATGGAGCCAAGGAGGCCGGCGATGCCCAGTAAGCGCGAGCGCAAACTCATTTCCAAGAATCGCTCGGCACATCACGAGTACTTTATCGATGAGACGTTTGAGTGCGGTATTGAGCTGAGCGGCACCGAGGTCAAGTCGATTCGCGAGCGCGCCTGTCAGATCACTGACACCTTTGCGCTGATTCGCGGCGGCGAGTGCTGGCTGGTGGGCCTGCACATTCACCCTTACAGCCACGGTGGCGTGTGGAACCGTGACCCCGATCGTCGTCGCCGTCTGCTGCTGCATCGCAAGGAGATTGATTTTCTTGACGGCAAACTGCGCAACCGCGGCTATGCGCTGGTGCCGTTGGAGCTCTACTTTAATACCGATGGTCGTGTAAAGCTGCTGCTGGGCCTGGGTCGCGGCAAAAAGCTCTACGACAAGCGCGAAGACATGGCCAAGCGCGACGTTCAGCGCGAGATTGACCGCGCCCTCAAGGAGCGCAACCGCTAGGCGCTCTGTATAAGTTGCGGTGGAATACGGACTGTTTTGCCTGTTTGAGGGGCTATTCAGTCCCTATTTCACCGCAACTGCGGGCGTCTCATCTTTCTTACTGTTCTGACACATATGTCTCAAAGGCGGCGTCCGTTATGGGTGCCGCCTTTTTTGTGGGTACATACATTCATGAGGTTCCAACCCGAGCTAGGGGAGTGATCGTTATGGACAAAACTGCGTTCTTTACCATGCCGAGCGGTCTGTACGTGGTGAGTGCCGCGGCCGACGGGCTGCGTGCCGGCTGCGTTATCAACACAGCGGTGCAGGTGACGTCCGCCCCGCCGCGCATCTCGATTGCCGTGAACAAGGACAATGTCACCTCGGGCGTCATCGCATCGGCCAAAGCGTTCGCGCTGACCGTGATCGATCAGACCGCCGACATGCTCTACATCGGTAACTTTGGGTTCCGCACCAGCAGCGATTATGACAAGTTTGCCAAATACGAGACCCGCGAGACGGCTCTGGGCATGCCCTATGTGCCCGAGCATGCGGCGGCCCTGTTTAGCTGCCGTTTGATCGACACTGTGGATGTGGGCACGCATCTGCTGTTTATTGGCGAGGTCGAGGATGCCGAGCGCCTGAGCGACGAGACGCCGCTGACGTACGACTACTATCACAAGGTGCTAAAGGGCAAGACGCCGCCCAAAGCCTCGTCGTATCAAGGCTAGAAATGTTCTAAAAATACTTGCATTATACTATTGAGAATATATACTAATAAGTAAGTACACCAGCAGTCACGTTCGAGAGGAGAACATCATGGCTGAGGAGAAGAAGACGTATAAGTTTGTGTGCACCGTTTGCGGTTACGAGGTTGAGGTCGACACGCCCGAGCTGCCCGAGGACTACGTGTGCCCGGTCTGCGGCGTCGGCCCCGATGAGTTTGAGCTTGTCGAGGAGTAGCTCGTAGACACACGACTTGCAACAACATATAGCTCTGTCCAAGGGTCCCGGTCGAATTCTCGGCCGGGACCCTTTTGATTTATCTGACGGTTTAAAACGGTCTCACGTGTTACAGATTGAGACGTTATATCTGGACAGTCACGCCATCCCAATTACATCCCCGTTAGCAGCACGATGTCGAGAATCGTCACGATGACGCCGATCCCTACGAGCAGCGCGTTGAGCGGGCGCGAGTTGGCGTATTTGCCCATAACGCGGGGCGAACTGGTGAGTCGTATGAGCACAAAGACCGTAATCGGCAACTGAAGCGACAGCAGCGCCTGACTCCAGATGAGACCCTCAAAAGGATTCGGGACGACCAAGCACGCCGCCACTGCGCCGACGAAACAAGCCGCCACCCCGATCGAGGAATGTCGGTCGTGGATGTCGTATTCCTCGTCGAACATGCCTGCGGTGATGGTGCCCGCCGCCATGCCCGCCGTCACACTACTCGATATACCCGCAAACAGCAGTGCCACCGCAAAGATGGCCGAGCTTGCCGGGCCCAGAATGGGGGAGAGCATGGCCGCTGCGACGGCGAGGTCGTCTACGACCATGCCGTGCGCAAAGAAGGTCGTTGCGGCCAGGATGACCATGGCCGAGTTGATCGCCCAGCCCACGCCCATCGAAAAGAGCGTGTCGAAGAGCTCGTAGCGCAGACGTTCCTCGATAACCTGCTTGCCTTGGCCTTCGAAGTGCATGGATTGGATGACCTCGGAGTGCAGGAAGAGGTTGTGGGGCATAACGACCGCTCCTAGGACGCTTACGATAATCGCGGCCGAGCCGGTGGGCATACTGGGCGTGATCCAGCTTGCGGCGGCCATCGGCCAGTCGACCTTGACTAGCGTGAGCTCGGCCAAAAACGAGAGTCCTACCACGCCTACGAAGGCGATGATCCATCGCTCGGCGCGCTTGTAGGAGCTCGTCATGAGCATCGCCATCGATACTGCCGCCACGATGACGCAGCCCGCGCGCACGGGCAGCCCAAAGAGCATTTGAAGGGCAATCGCGCCACCCAGGACTTCGGCCATGGCGGTGGCGATGGTCGCGAGATAGGCACTGGCGAGCACCGTGCGCCCAACGAAGCGGGGGAGAAAGCGGGTCGTGGCCTCGGCGAGACAGGCGCCCGTGGCGATACCCAGGTGCGCCGCGTTGTGCTGCAGCACAATGAGCATAATCGTGGACAGTGTGACGATCCACAGCAGCGCGTAGCCAAACTGCGAGCCGGCGGCCATATTGGAGGCCCAGTTGCCCGGGTCGATAAAGCCGACGGTCACGAGCAACCCGGGGCCGATATGCCGCGCAATGTCTAGGCCTCCGTGACCACCGGTGCGCCGGGAACCAAAGTGTTGTTTGAGATGGTTGAGCATGGTGCACTCCTGCGTGCCGTTTGTTTGACGCCGTAAAGGGTACCCGTTTTAGGCTTAAAGGTTAACCGAGACTAACAAAATTGTTGTATTTGAATAGGATGGGGAAAGGAGTTGCCGAAATGTCTTGATCTGTAACAACTAGGGATGGAAATTGGGTCTTACTGTTACAGATTGAGATGTTTGAAGCGGTGAGCTTACAGGTCGAACTTGGGGCCCTTGTTGCCGTCCTTGAGGTCGGCGGTGTCCACTCGTAGGGTGTGCGTTACGCGATTGTTTCGAAACGGGCGGGAAACACAACGGGCCGGCGATGCACCTAGTATGCCTAGTCAACTGACTGTCTAACACCTAGGGGAGGATCGCGATGCAGGCAGATTCCGCTCAGCAGCAGGGCCTTTATCGCCCCGAATTCGACCACGATGCATGCGGCATCGGCGCGCTTGCCGATATCAACGGTGAGCGCCATCACCAGATTCTGGACGACGCGCTGTCCATTCTGGTCAACTTGGAGCACCGCGGCGGTACGGGACTCGAGAAGAACACCGGCGACGGCGCCGGCATCCTGTTCCAGGTTCCACATCATTTTTTCCGCAAAGAGGCTCAAAAGTGCGGCCAGATTCTGCCGGCAGAGGGCGACTATGGCGTGGCCATGCTGTTCTTCCCGCAGGACGACAAGGGCGTAGAGGATGCCCGCCGCGTGTTTGAGGAGGGCTGCGCCGAGGCCGGCGTGCCGCTGCTTTTTTGGCGCGAGGTGCCGGTCGACCCGCACGATTTGGGCGAGACGGCCCGCGCCTGTATGCCCACCATCTTGCAGGCCTTCCTGGGCCGTCCGGACGACACGCCCGCTGGCGATGCCTTCGAGCGTCGTCTGTACGTGTGCCGCCGCACCATCGAGAAGAAGGCCGACGTCGAGTTTGCCCTGCGCGACAAGATCTTCTATGTGTGCTCCATGAGCTCGCGCACTATTGTGTACAAGGGCATGCTTGTGGCCACGCAGATGCGCCGCTTCTTCATCGATCTCAACGACGCCGCCGTCAAGACGGCCGTGGCGCTCGTCCACTCGCGCTACTCCACCAACACCACGCCCAGCTGGGAACGCGCGCACCCCAACCGTTTTATCATCCATAACGGCGAGATCAACACCCTCAAGGGCAACGTCAACTGGATCCGCGCCCGCGAGCCCAACCTGTACAGTCCCGTGCTGCAGCATGATCTTGAGCGCGTGATGCCCATCATCAACCGCGAGGGCTCCGATTCCGCGATTCTGGACAACGTGCTTGAGTTTTTGGTCATGAACGGTCGCCCGCTTACGCGTGCCGCGTCCATGCTGTTGCCCGAGCCGTGGGACCACAACGACAGCCTGAGTGAGGAGCGCCGCGCCTACGACGCTTACCAGTCCATGCTCATGGAGCCGTGGGATGGCCCGGCGGCCATCGCCTTTACCGACGGTCGCACGCTGGGTGCCGCCCTCGACCGTAACGGCCTGCGTCCCGCCCGCTACTATGTGACGCGCGACGGTCGCTTTATGCTGGCAAGCGAGGTGGGCACCATCGAGGTGAGCCCCGAGAACATCCTGACGAGCGGCTGTCTGGGACCGGGCCAGATGCTCGAGGTCGATTTTGCCCGCGGCCGCGTGATCTACAACGACGAGCTGCGCGCCCGTTACGCCAAGGAAAAGCCCTATCGTGACTGGATTGCCGAGGAGACGCTGACCGTCGACGCGCTCGACAAGCCCGCCGCGCCCGCGCCCGCCGAGGATGCCGAGGTGCCCGCCGCCGTGCGCATGGCCAAGCTCGGGTATCACTGGGATGATGTTGACGAGGTCGTGCGTCCCATGGCCCAGCAGGGCAAGGCCCCGCTCGCCTCGATGGGCATCGATGCGCCGCTGGCCTGCCTGTCCAAGAAGACGCGTTCGTTCTTCGACTACTTCTATCAGCTGTTCGCCCAGGTCACGAACCCGCCGATCGATGCCCTGCGCGAGCACATGGTGACTTCGACCACGCTCTACCTGGGCAACCACGGCAATCTGCTCGAGGATTCCCGCACGGCCTGCCAGCTGGTGCGCTTGGAGCGTCCGCTGCTGAGCGAGGAGGAGTTCGACCGCATCTGCGCCATCGACCGCGTGGGCTTTAAGCCCCGCCGTTTTCGCGCTGTCTATCGCCGCGATGCCGGCGAGGGCGCACTGCAGGCTGCGCTCAAGCAGCTTGCAGAGGACGTTGAGGGTGCGGTCCGCGACGGCGTGAACATCGTGGTGTTGAGCGATCGTGCCGCTGCGGGCGAGGTGCCCGTGCCGTCGCTGCTCGCCGTGGGCTGCGTGCACAACCACCTGATCCGCGCCGGCGTGCGTACCTTTGCCGACATCGTGGTGGAGTGTGGCGATGCCGTGTCCCCGCACGACTTTGCGGCGCTGGTGGGCTACTCCGCGAGCGGCATCTATCCGTACAACGCGCATGCGTGCATCCGCAATCTGGCGTCACGCGGCGACCTGGACGTGACGGCCGAGCAGGGCATCGCCAACTACAACAAGGCTGCGACCGCCGGTATCGTTTCCATCATGTCCAAGATGGGCATCTCCACGGTGCAGAGCTACCATTCGGCGCAGATCTTCGAGGCCGTGGGCTTTACGCCGGAGTTTGTCAACGCGTACTTCGCCGGCACGGTGAGCCGTGTGGGCGGTATGGGTGTCGAGGACGTTGAGCGCGAGCAAAACGAGCGCTACGACGCCGCGCTCGCTATCCTTAAGAGCCCGGCTCCCGATCAACTGCCCACGCTGGGCCTGACCAAGTGGCGCCCGCTTGGCGGCGAGGATCACCTCATCGATCCGCAGACTGTCTACCTGCTGCAGGCCGCCTGCCGTGAGGACAGCTACGACACCTTTAAGGAGTACAGCGCCCGCCTGCACCGCACCGGCCGTGCCGTGCGCCTGCGCGACCTGCTGGACTTTAATGCCAACGGCCGCACCCCGGTGGCACTCGACGAGGTCGAGCCCGCGTTCAACATCGTCCGCCGCTTTAACACCGGCGCCATGTCGTACGGTTCCATCAGCAAAGAGGCACACGAGTGCATGGCCATCGCCATGAACCGCCTGCACGGCCGTTCCAACTCGGGCGAGGGCGGCGAGGACCCGCGTCGCGAGACCCCGCTGGCTAACGGTGACTCCAAGAACTCCGCCATCAAGCAGGTGGCAAGCGCGCGCTTTGGCGTGACGAGCCGCTACCTGTGCAGCGCCTTCGAGATTCAGATCAAGATGGCCCAGGGCGCCAAGCCCGGCGAGGGCGGTCACCTGCCCGGCAAGAAGGTCTACCCTTGGATTGCCGAGGTCCGTCAGTCCACACCCGGTATCGGCCTGATCTCGCCTCCGCCGCACCACGACATCTACTCCATCGAGGACCTGGCGGAGCTTATCTTCGATCTTAAGAACGCCAACCCCGGCGCACGCGTGTCGGTCAAGCTGGTCAGCGAGGCCGGCGTCGGCACCATCGCCACCGGTGTGGCCAAGGGTGCCGCCGACAAGATCTTGATCAGCGGCCACAACGGCGGCTCCGGTGCTGCGGCGCGCGATTCGATCTGGCACGCCGGTCTGCCGCTGGAGCTTGGCCTTGCCGAGGCTCAACAGACGTTGCTGCAAAACGGCCTGCGCTCGCGCGTGGTACTCGAGGCCGACGGCAAGCTCATGGACGGCACCGACGTCGCCGTCGCCTGCCTGCTGGGTGCCGAGGAGTTTGGCTTTGCGACCATGCCGCTCATCTCCATGGGCTGCCTTATGCAGCGCGACTGCCAGCAGGATACCTGCCCGGCCGGCATCGCCACGCAAAACTGCCGCCTGCGTCGCGGCTTCCGCGGCAAGCCCGAGCACGTCGAACACTTTATGCTCTTTGTTGCCGAGCAGCTGCGCGAGGTCATGGCGAGCCTGGGCTTCCGCACCGTCGACGAGATGGTCGGCCATCCCGAGTGCTTGCGCCAGATTGAGGTCCCGGGCAACCGCAAGGCCAACCTGCTCGATCTGTCGCCCGTGCTGGCGAGCGCGACCTGTGAGTTTGGTGCCCACATCCCGGGTGCCGACGGCCGTCACTTCCTGCCGCAGATGGCTGCCGACAGCGAGCTCGACAAGACGCTCGACTCCACGTTGTTTGTGCCCTATACGGCCGATGCCCGTGCGCACCTGCGTCCGATTCGCTTCCGCGCCGATATCGCCAACGTCAACCGCTGCGTGGGCACCATCTTGGGCAACGCGGTGACCAAGGCGCATCCCGAGGGCCTGCCCGCTGGCTCCATCACCATCGATTGCGATGGTTCGGCCGGTCAGAGCTTTGGCGCCTTTCTGCCGCGCGGCATTACGCTCAACGTGTGCGGCGACGCCAACGACTACTTTGGCAAGGGCCTTTCGGGCGGCGAGGTGTCGGTGCGCCCCAACCCGCATGCGACCTACAAGTTCGACGAGAACATCATCGTGGGCAACGTTGCGTTCTTTGGCGCTACGAGTGGCCGCGGCTTCATTAACGGCCTGGCCGGCCAGCGCTTTGGCGTACGCAACTCCGGTGCCACGGTGGTGGTCGAGGGCTGCGGCAACCATGGCTGCGAGTACATGACGGGAGGTCTGGCGCTCATCCTGGGCGAGGTCGGGCAGAACTTCGCCGCCGGCATGACGGGCGGCGTGGCTTACGTCTTTGACCAGTACGGCACGCTCGATGCCCGTGTGAACCACGAGAGCGTTGAGCTCAAGGCCCCGACGGCCGGCGAGCTGGCGCAGATTCGTGCGCTCATCCAGGAGCACGTGGACGCGACGCAGAGCCCGCGCGGCATTAAGCTGCTCTACAGCTTTGAGACGATGAGCAAGCACTTTGTGAAGGTCATTCCAACCGAGTACGAGCGCGTGCTGGCGATTGTCGCCGCCGCCGAGGCCGTCGGCAAGACGCATGCGCAGGCCGAGGAGCTGGCGTTTGACATTGTGACCGGTCGCGCGAGTGACGCGGATGTCGCTCGCTTTGATGTGGCGGGTGGTGTCGCTGCCGCTGCGCCCGCCACCGCCAGCTCTGTTGCTTCGACCAAGAAGGAGGCGTAAGTGCCATGGGTAAGCCCGGTGCTTTTCTTGATATCGATCGCGTGACCCACGAGCTGCGCCCCGTGGAGGAGCGCAACCGCGATTTCGATCCGCTGTACGTGGAGCTCGACGACGATGCGCGCCGTGCCCAGGCGAGCCGCTGCATGATGTGCGGTGTGGCGTTTTGTCAGATGGGCGCGAGCTTTGGCAAGGCACGCCCGAGCGGCTGCCCGCTGCACAACCTGATTCCCGAGTGGAATGAGCTGGTGTACCGCGGCCGCTGGGATGAGGCTGCCGAGCGCCTGTCGCTCACCTCGCCCATGCCCGAGTTTACGAGTCGCGTGTGCCCGGCGTTGTGCGAGGCCGCGTGCAACCTGGGTTCGGTCGATGGCCAACCCACGACGATCCATGACAACGAGCGTGCGATCAGCGACCATGAGTGGGCCAACGGCGGTCCGCGCCGCTTTGAGCCGGCAGGGGAGGGCGCGCCCACGGTTGCCGTGGTGGGCTCCGGTCCTGCTGGTCTGGTGGCAGCATGGGAGCTTGCGCGTCGCGGTGCCCGCGTGACGGTGTTTGAGCGTGACGACCGCCCGGGCGGCCTGCTCATGTACGGCATTCCCAACATGAAGCTCGAGAAGTCCGTGGTCGAGCGTCGCGTGGCGCTCATGCGCGAGTTGGGCATTGTGTTTGAGCTGAGTGCCGACGTGACGGACCCTGCGGTGGCGGCCAAGCTCGATGACTTTGACGCTGTCGTGGTGGCTGCTGGTGCCCGTGCCCCGCGCGGGCTTTCGGCTGCGAACATTGACGCCCCCGGCGTGGTGTATGCCGTGGACTATCTGACGGCTTCGACCGTCTCGGTGCTCGATGGCGGCGAGCCTGCCATCGATGCACGCGGCTTGGACGTCGTGGTCATTGGCGGCGGCGATACCGGTAACGACTGCGTGGGCACCGCGGTACGTCAGGGTGCGCGCAGCGTGCGCCAGTTTGAGTTCTTGCCGGCGGCGCCTGATGCGCGCGCGGCGAGCAGCCCCTGGCCGCAGTGGCCAAACGTTAAGAAGACCGACTACGGCCAGCAGGAGGCCATCGCTGCCATGGGCGGCGAGATGCGCGCTTGGGGCGTGGATACGCTCGAGGTACTGCTGGATAAGAAGGGCACTGCCGCGGGCCTGCGCGTGGCCGACCTAGATTGGTCGGCCGGCAAGCCTGAACGCATTGCGGGCTCCGAGCACGAGGTGCCGGCGCAGCTGGTGCTGATCGCCTGCGGCTTTACGGGTCCTGAGCATGGCGTGTTCGATGCGGTAGGCGTGCCTGTTGCCACCGCTGGTCGTCCGCTGCCTGTGATGGCCGCCGAGGGCTCGCATCTTGCGGCACGTGTCGACGGCGTCTCCGCGGATGCCGTGCCGGTGTATGTTGCCGGTGACGCTCACAATGGCAGTTCGCTCGTGGTAAGCGCCATGGCCGACGCCCTGGCCTGCGCTGCCGAAGTCGCCGAGGCGCTGGAGCTGTAAGGCGGCTGTTCACAATTGAATCGTCAAGGGCTGTCCCCAACTGCCGGCACATAAGGAACGTCCCCAAGTGCCGGCATGCTGGGGACGTTCCTTTTGGGTCGGCATTCGGGGACACTTCTTGCGGGTTTGCGACCGATTTGTTCGTTTGTCGACGCGCGAGTGTCCATTCGGCGTCTTTTTGAGCTGTGGTCACCTGTTGTTTCTGTGGTGGCTGTGGGCATATGGCTCAAAAGGGCGGGTTGGCCGTCTATGTTTACCTGCGGTTTTATTGCGGTGCGCATTTTCGGTCAAGCATCCCGTCAAGTGTTTGGTCAGCAGTTGGTTTGCAGCCGGAGGCCTATTTTGTCCGTGCTGACAGTGGCTGCCCACCCTCCTCGTAAGCTCAAATTGAGGTTCATCAGTTTGAGGAGGATGCCGTGACTGACCACGTTTTAGACCGAGCGCATCTGGCCGAAGCCGTTGGCAACGATATTGCCGACATGGCCCATTTTTGGATGCTGCGGAAGTTTCAGTTTTTGGAGCCGGCGCGCGAGCAGTTCGAGATCATTGTCGACCCGTGGCTCGGCTATTGCACCGAGCCTTCCCAAAACGAAATCATGGCCTACAACATGGCATTTACCGATTGGCTGCTCTTCGAGCGCCCCTATCGCCATGGCAAGACGCTGCTCGAGCTGTATGTTGATGAGCCGCCGGCATCGCTTTCGCCTGCCTCGCTCAAGCGGCTCGAGCAGGTATGCGACACGCAGTATTTCTCGCGCTTTGGCATTTTGGACAAGGATCCTGCGACTGGTATGGTCGCGCTGAAGGACACACGCACCGACCGTCGCTTTGACGTCTACGATCCGCATATCGTGCAAAAGGAGCATTGGAGCGACGGAGCGATTGCGGTGCGCCTCGCCTGCGTCGACGATGTCTGGCTGACGGCGGGACAACTCTATCTGTATGACATCGCACGCCTGAGTGACACGGCGGTCGATGGGCCTGGTGCGGTGCATCCGGAGGACCTGCAGGATGGCTTTGACACCTCGTGCATCAGTTTCTTCTTGCGTCTGGTCCGCGACATCATGGGCGCCCAGGGGCGCTACGTAAAGTCCCTCAACATCTACGAACAAGAATGGGAGTAGGGGATGTGACTGGTGTCGCCCTACAGCCCTGACTTTGTCTCAATCTGTAACGTTTAGCGGCTGTTTGAGCCCGTAACTGTTACAGATTGAGACGGAAGGTTGGCGGCTGTCGAAAGATCTTGTTCTGTAACAACTAGAGGCTCAAAGACTGTCTTCCTGTTACAGATCAAGACATTTGTCAGCGGAGGCAACGGTGACGATGGCCCATTTGTCTGGCGTGGTGGTGATGAAAGTGTCTAATACCGTTCTCAAACACAAACATGCGACTCGCAATACGTTGGCGCGGAATAGGATGCTCGCGCGGCTCACGGAGACGGCTAAGCAAGGTGCGCTGCTCGCAACGCATGACAATGCCGAGCTCATGTGGCTGCGACGCCATGTTGGAACCGACGATATTGCGGAGCCCGAGCCGTACCTGTTCTGTTTTAAGCATGATTGGGATGCATTGACGCCGGCGGAGCGAGCGCTGAGGACTATCAAAGGGCTTGCGGAATTTCATCCCGATTGGGCGTTTTGGGGCTATGGCGCGGCGCTTTTGTGGGGCTTGGAGGTGCCGAATGATCTGCTTGGGCCGCGTTTTCTTGTTAAGACGGGTTGTTCGGTGACGTTGAGCAGCGGGTGCAGGTTGTTGCGTCCACAGATGGCGGGCGCGCTCGAGCGTGTTGATGACGTGCGGGTGACGTCGTTTTGGCGCACGGTGGAGGATTGCTTGCTGCGTGCGCCGTTCTCCTACGGGTTGGCGATTGCCGATTCTGCACTGCGGGCGAAAGGCGTATCACGTGGGGATTTGTGCGAGCGCCTCCGCGCCGATTGCGAGGGCAGGCGAGGGTATCGCAGGGCACAGGTGATTGCGTCGTATGCGGACGGGCTGTCCGAAAACGGCGGCGAGTCTCGGTTCCGAGCGTTCTTTATTGCGTACGGCTTTCCGGTTCCGGAGCTGCAGGTGGAGTTTCGCGACCCGCTTGATCTGAGCCAGGTGTTTCGCGTCGACTATTTTTGGCGGCTCGAGGACGGGACGTGTGTCATCGGCGAGCTCGACGGAAAGGTGAAGTACACCTTGCAGAACGGCGAGGGCCGGGAGTCGGTCGACCCATTCGTGGCAGAACGTCAACGGGAGTCCCATCTGACAATGCTCGGGCACAAGGTGCTTCGGTTTACGTTTGATGAGCTCAAGAACCCGGGGAAGCTGGCTGAAAAGATGAGACTGGCGGGTATTCCGCGACGGCCCGATTTGGCTGAGGAGTGGAGACGTCGGTGGTATGGGCGCTGAGAGGTTTTGTCTCAATCTGTAACGTTTAGAGGTTATTTGAGCTCGTAACTGTTACAGATCGAGACAAACCGGTGAAACGTCGACCGAATGTCTCGATTTGTAACATCAAGGGGCCCAATAACCCTGTACCTGTTACAGTTCGAGACATTTCCCTGGTGTCGCTGGGGTGGGACTGCAACGTATTCCGTCCCCCCACATCCCCTCTTCCCTCCGTTAGCCGATGCGTCTGCAGCAATCCAGCGGGACTAGGTAATAATGGACAAATGTTCAAGTTAATCGTGAGGGAGGAGCTCGATATGGCGTCTGC
>CAUBQN010000006.1 GCA_958438125.1 uncultured Collinsella sp. | reverse complement strand
CGACCTCCGACGAGATGCTGCCGCTGCTACTTGCCGAGCAGGTTCCCGTGCAGACCATGGCGATGCTTTTGGCTTCGAAGGCACTGATCGCGCTGGTCACGGGCTTTATCGTGGACGCGGCCATTCGCGGCCTGCGTCGTAACGCTCGCGCGCATGCGGCGATTCGCCGTACCGTGCTGGGGACCGCTTCCAATCCGGCTCATGTGAACTGCGCGCACGACGACCATACCGGGGGCGACATCATTGATGAAGTGGCCGAGGCGGGCGTGAGCGCCGATCACATCCATGAGCTGTGCGAGCGCGACCATTGCGGTTGCGATGAAGACGAGGACGAGTACGAACACGGACATGGACACGATCACGGTCATGGGGGCGAGCATGAACACCATGATGGCCACGGTCACTCCCACTCTCACGAGAGCGCGCCCCTCCTGTCGATTATTCGCAGCGCCATCTCGCACACCGTGCAGGTATCGGTATTCATTTTTCTGGTGACGCTGATTCTGGTCGCCGTGCTCGAGACCTTCGGCGAGTCCGCGATCGAGCAGTTCCTGCGTGGCAACGAGACGCTCGCCGTCCTGGGTTCGGCGCTTGTCGGCCTGATCCCCAACTGCTCGGCCAGCGTCGTCATCACACAACTGTACCTGGAGGGCGCGCTACAGCTGGCGCCGATGCTCGCCGGCACGCTCATCTCTGCCGGTGTGGGCTACCTGGTGCTGTTCCGCACCAACCGCAGCGCCCGCGAAAACGTCCTGTTCCTGATCATGATGTACGTCATCGGTGCCGGCTGGGGCCTCATCCTCTCCGCCGTTGGCCTTTAAGTAGATTATTGGGACATGTCTTACGATCTACCCCTGTGACCAGGGCATTTCCGCTGCCAAAACAAAAGGGTAGATTTCCGGGCATGTCCCGAAAATCTACCTTGGTTAGCGCAGCAGCTCGGTGAGGTTGCGTTTAAAGCGGGCCCGGTCTTCGCTGGTAAATGCCGCCGGTCCGCGAGTGCGTCCCCCGGCGCGGCGTACCTTCTTTTCCTCGTGGCGAATAAACAACTGCATGTCGATGGTCGTTTTGTCGTAGACGCGCCCGCGCACACCGATGGCGGCGGCATCGCGCCCGAGCACCATGCTCGCCAAGCCAATGTCCTGCGTCACGACCACGTCGCCCGCCTGCAGGCGTTCGACAATGGCAAAGTCGGCGCTGTCGGCGCCCACGCTCACATCGAGCGTCGTGACCCAAAATCCGCGTCGCGCGTGCTCGGCATCGCGCGGGTCGTCGCGGCGAATGTGCCGTTCCAGGTTTTGCGTGCTGTTGCCGGCGATAACGACGGCGACGCCCGCCCGCCGCGCGCAGTCAATCGACTCGCGCGTGACCGGGCAGGCGTCTGCATCAATAAAGAGCGTTCGTGGCATCTAGTGCACCAGTTTGCCAAATTGAATAGCGCGAACAATCAGCGTTACGCCAAACACCAGCAGTGCGGCGCCGCTAAAGATGACGAGCATCTTGGCCGACCACAGCGGATAGATAAACACGAACATGCCGGCGATGATGGAGAGTGCGCCGCTCAGGATGGCAAGGGCGCGGTTGGACGAAAGCTCGGACTCCAGAATGGACATGACACCTTCGACAATCCAGCCAAAGCCGGCCACGATAACCACCATCGTGGTGAGCGTCGCGGTCGAGAAGGCCTGGTTGCGCAGGATTATGACGCCGCCCAAGATAATGAGTAGGTTGGAGATGATGCTCGTCACGCGCCAGCCGGTGGGCAGCAGCGGCTCAAAAATGGCAGTGAACAGCCTGATGGCAGCAGTGATTACAAAGTAAAAACCCAGGACAGTCGTCAAAAAGACGAGGGACTTGGCGGGTGCAAAAAGCAGCGCGATACCAGCAATGAGCGCTAAGACGCCCGTGATGGCGTAGATCCAGCGCACGGCCTTAACGGCCTTGCCTGCCATGCTTTTCTCGTCAAATCCAAACTGGCTCGATTTTTGGTCATCATTCTTAAAGATGCCCATAATGTCTCCTTTCCGTGTGGTGCACGCCGCGTTCATTGCTCTCCGTGCGGCGTACGCCAAAAGTGCTGCAACAAGTATCGCCCAAGGGCGCCGATGCATGGGGCGGGAAGGACGAATTGCCGCCCCACATTCCCGAATTGTTACTTTTGTTCCCGCTCCAGTGAGGATTAATCAACAATTGTAGAACATTACGCCGCTGTATGTAATTGCCTAGGTTTTAGGTTAGATTCTCCTAAGGACAATTGGCTTGTATTGGGGGTCCCTATGAACGAAGCAGTTCCCGCGGCGCCGGTAAGCGCCGAGTCGATGGCAAAGCAGGGTTGCGAAAAGCTCGGCTTGAACGCGTTTGATGCGTTGGTTCGCCGCGCCCGTACGTGCCGTCGCTTTGACGAGTCCATGCGCGTGCCGCGTGAGCTTTTGCTTGAGCTGGCGGAGCTGGCGCACCTGACTCCCTGTGGTGCCAATGCTCAGCGTCTTCGTTTTCATGTGGTGAGCGGTGCCGAGGATTGCGCGCGCGTATTTGATGAGCTCGCGTGGGCCGGTGCGCTTAAGGATTGGCCGGGTCCTGCCGAGGGTGAGCGCCCGACCGGCTACATCGCGATTTTGGCCGAGCGCGCCGTTCCGGGTAAGCCCGCCGCTCCCATTACCGAGGCCGACACGGGCATTGCCGCGCAGACGATGATGCTCGCCGCCCGCAGCGCCACGCCCGAGGTGGCAGCCTGCATGTTCAAGGCCTTTATGCCCCACGCGATCGATGCCATGGGGCTCGATAACGACAAGTATGAGCTCAAGCTGATCATGGCGTTTGGCGTTCCGACCGAGACACAGGTGATCGATGCGATCGATTCCAACCCCGACGGCTCCATCAATTATTGGCGCGACGAGGCGCAGGTGCACCACGTACCCAAGCGCCCGCTTGCCGACGTACTGGTGTAGCTGAGCGTCACCGCGGTGTGATCCGGCGGTAAACCACCACAAAGGCACCTGTCCCCTTTGCGGTGGTGCGAGGGGAGGACGTGTGGCAGATTTGTATTTGGTGCGGCATGGGCAGACTGAGCTCAACGTGCAGAACATTTTGCAGGGTGGGCACGATTCGCCGCTTACGGCGCGCGGGCGCGAGCAGGCGCTGGCGACGCGCGCGGCGTTTGAGGCGCGTGGCGTGACCTTTGACCGTGTGTATTCCTCCCCGTTGGGCCGGGCGCGGCGTACGGCTGAGCTAATTGCTGGCGAGGGCTGCTCGATAGAGCTGGTCGATGACCTACGCGAGTGGCATTTGGGCTCGCTGGAGGGCACATCAAATCGCGATATGCCGCCGCAGCCCTGGGGTGATTATCCGGTGGCCTTTGGTGGCGAGTCTGAAGTGCAGCTCCAGTCGCGTATGGTCGCGGCGCTGTCCCGCATCATGGCCAGGCCGCAGCACGACTGCGTGCTGGCGGTTTCCCATGGCTCAGCCTGCCAGGAGTTTCTTGAGTATGTGACTGGCGAGGGGGAGCTACCCGACAACGGTGCCGTGCTTCATTTTGGCTATTGCGACGGGGCGTTTTCGCTCTTGGGTTGGTAACGAACGAAAGGACCCCTATGAATAAAGATCTGTATCTGGTCCGTCATGGACAGACGATATTCAACCTTAAGCGTATCATTCAGGGGTGGAGTGACTCGCCGCTTACGCAGTTGGGTTGCGACCAGGCGGCGCGCGCCGGCATGTTTTTACGTGCGCGTGGCATTGAGCCCGATCATGCCTACACCTCCACGCTTCATCGCACCGAGCAGACTATCGCCAACTTGTGGCCGGGCTTGGCGTACGAGCGCCTGGACGGTCTGCGCGAGTGGTTCTTTGGCGACTTTGAGGCCGAGCGCGTGATGCTTATGCCCGAGCGCCCGTGGCGCGACTTCTATTGCCAGTTTGGCGGCGAGGGCCAGATGCAAGTGCGCGAGCGCATGGTGGCGACGCTGATCGAGCTTATGCAGCGTCCGGACCATACGTGCGTGCTCGCGGTAAGCCATGGCTCGGCCATCAAGGAGTTTATGGATCACGTGAAGGGTGCGGCGGCAGACGAGCGCGATCGCGTGCCGGGCAACTGCGCGGTGCTGCACTTTGCGTTTGACGACGAATCCGACACGTTTGAGCTGATTGAGATTTTTACGCAGGAGGATTACGCACGCGAGCTGGGGCTTGAACCGCTCGTGGCGGCAGCAGGCCCGCAGCGGGGATAACGTGAGCGTGGCGGCACGGGTCGCCGGCATAACTTCTCGACGCAAAAGGGGCGGAGATGCATGTACCTGCTGCATCTCCGCCCCCTGTTTGTTGAGCTGCCGATTTTTGTGCTGGACGGTCTGGTCTTGCTAGAACCGCGCGACTTGGTGCGTGAGCAGACCCGTCGGAACCTGCGGCGCGCCGCCGCTGACCTGCGCGGCGGGGAAGAGCGCAGCTACGGCAAAGTTGAACGGCTCCTTGCCGGTGTACGTTCCGGCGGCACGGGCCTCATCGGCCAGCAGCTGCGACGCCCCGGCCAGCGCGGCAGCGTAGGCGGGGTCGTCGGCCAGTGCCGGCTCTGGTACTTGGTCGAGCATGGCACGGATGGCGGCAACAGCGTCCTCGCGCTTGACCTCCCACACGCGGTGCGTAATGCCCGCGGGGTCGGTGACGGCGTAGAGCGAGGCGCCCTCTTTGGCAGCGCCCAGGATGATGTCCATGACGGGCGACGCCTCGTAGGCGAGCGACACGGGGCGCGGCTGAACTTTGAGTTCGGCGATCGCGCGCGCGGCGGCGGCCACGTCGGCGCTGGCATCGCCCTTGCCGCCCGCAAGTACACTCGTCGGGCAGATCGCCACGACACCCGTCACACGTCCCGGCTCGCCCGAGCATTCGTACACGTAATACGCCGCACCCGGGTCCTTGAGCATCAGACCATCGGCAATGGCTCCGCGCAGGGCATCGTTGCCGCTTAGGATGCTGCCCATTGCAGGCAGCGCCTCGAGCACGCGGTCCTGAGCCGGGCGGATGCAGGGAAACGGAAGTGCTTTCATGGGCGGTCCTAACGCGCGAGTCGGTTTGTTCGCGGCTTATTATGCCCCAACTTGGCCGCTCGCGTCCCAGAGCACGTTATCGGCGAGCGCGATTAGCACCTGCTGACAACGAACGATATCGGCGTGGGGCACATATTCGTTGGGCTTGTGCGCGAGCGCGAGCGACCCGGGACCGTAGCTCATGCAATTGCGGTTACCTGTCTTGCCGGCAATGACGGCGGTGTCGGTGTAGCCGGTAAAGAAGCCAACGGTCGTGTCCGCGTCCGTCACGTCATCGGCGGCACGCTTGAGCGCTGCTAGAAGGGGAGAGTTTGGGTCGCGCTCGATGGCGGGGCGGTCGCCCGTCACGACGTAGCTGCCGTGGCAACCGGGAATGGCGGCTTCGGCGACGGCGATGGCCTGCTCTACCATGCGCGTTACGGCGGCCGTATCGGTCGGCGGGGTCAGGCGCATGTCGACCCAGACTTTGGCGCGGTCGGGTACGACGTAGGGGCGATATCCGCCCTCGATTTGGCCGAACGTGATGGTCGAAGGCCCCAGCTCATCGTGCGCGGGCAGCGCCGCGAACGCATGGCGCAGCGCGCAGACGGCCTCGGCCATGGCGGCGACGGCATCCGCGCCCTTCCAGGGCCGGCTTGCATGCGCCGTCACGCCATCCATTTCAATCTCGAACCACGTACGCCCCTTGTGCGCCACCTGGATCTGTCCGTCGGTGGGCTCGGTGTCCAGCACCCATTCGCGCGAACCGACCCAGCCGGCATCGATGGCTGCCTCGGAGCCTCGCATAAAGTCCTCTTCGTCGACCGAGCAGATGAGCGAAAAGCCGCGGCGGGGTAGCGCGCCATCCGCTACCACGCGCTCGAGCGTATGGACCAGTGCGGCAATGGCGCAGGCCAGGCCACCCTTCATGTCGCAGGCGCCACGGCCATAGAGTTTGTCGTTACGCACAACCGTCCCGAGCGGCGGAATGTCCGCGTCCCAGCCATCGCCCAGCGTAACGGTATCCATATGGCAGATATAGACGAGTCGCGGCTCGTCGCTTTGGCCCGGCACGGTGACCATAAGGTTGCGGCGCCCGGGGAGTACTTCGAGCTCTGCAATCTGCACGGCATCGAGTACCGGATGGCTCAGCTGCGCCAACTGTTCCTCAACCAACGCTTTGATATAGCGTTCAATCTCGCCCTCATACGCACCTGGGTCAGAACTGTCGATCCGCACGAGCCCTTGCGTAAGCCGCCAAGCAAAATCTGTATCAACCATAGGCACCTCACAGATAGTTAGGTCAACATACAGATTGTATGCCAAGAAGCGGCTCGGTGCATTTAATGGAGGGCTCACAAAAACGGGGACGCCTCTCGTGCGAAAGGCGCCCCCGCGGGCATTCGATGTCAGCGACGGGCAGGCCACATGGGGAACTGCCCGTCAGATCAGCCGGCGCTATTTGATCACGCGCACGCGATACATCGACGGAATCTGCTTGAGCGCCTCGATGGTGCTGCTGTCCAGGTGCTCGTCGGTGTCGAACATGGTGTAGGCGTTCTCTCCGGCGGACTCGTTGGTCATACGCTGCACGTTGGCGTTGTCCTTGGCCAGGATGGCCGTGATCTGGCCGATCATGTTGGGCACGTTGGCATGCAGGCAGGCAATGCGGCTTGCAGCGCGCGCCTTGCCCATGTTGCAAGCGGGGTAGTTGACACTGTGGGCGATGTTACCGTTCTCCAGATAATCCTTGAGCTCGCTGATGGCCATGTCTGCGCAGTTGGCTTCAGCCTCGCCGGTGCCGGCGCCCGAGTGCGTGGTGATAAACGTATTGGGCATCTTGACGGTCTTGGGCGTGGCGAAGTCGCAGCTAAACCAGCTGAGCTTGCCCTCGCGCAGGGCGGCGTCGACGGCGTCCTCGTCAATGATGGTCTCGCGCGCGTAGTTGATGAGGACGGCGCCCGGGGCCAGCAGGTTAATCTGCTGGGTGCTGATCATGCCGATGGTGTCTGCCTTGCTGGGCACGTGCACGGTAAGGTAGTCGCAGCCGCGGCAGAGATCCTCGAGCGTGCCCACGCGCTGCACCTCGCGGCTCAGCACCCACGCGTGCTCAACGGAAATGAACGGGTCGTAGCCGTAGACGTCCATGCCCAGGTCGACGCAGGCGTTGGCGACTTTGGAGCCCACGTTGCCCAGACCGATGACGCCGATGCGCTTGCCCTTGAGCTCGCGGCCCACAAAGGCCTTCTTGGCCTTCTCGGCGTCGACCTGGATCTCGGGGTCGTCGGCGTTGTCGCGCACCCAGTTCATCGACTGCACCACGCCGCGGCTCGAAAGCACCAGCATGCCCAGGACGAGCTCCTTGACGGCGTTGCTGTTGGCACCGGGGGAGTTAAAGACGACGACGCCCTTCTTGGCGTACTCCTCGACGGGGATGTTGTTGACGCCGGCGCCGCAGCGGGCGATGGCGCGGATGCCCTCGGGCAGTTCGTAGCCGTGCAGGTCTGTCGAGCGCATCAGGATGGCGTCGGCCTCTTCGGCGGTGCCCACAAACTCGTAGCCCTCGCCAAACTCGACTTTGCCGTCCTTGGTGATGTCGTCGATGGTCTTAATCTTGCGCATGAAAAACTCCTTAGCAGGTTTGGTTTAAACAGGTGGTTTGAAGTGGCTGGTCGGCCCGCGCGTTGCGGGCTAGTTAGATCGCGGACTCAAACTATGCTGCGCTTCGAAGTCCTTCATGTACGAGGCCAGTGCCTGCACATCTTCCATGGTTACGGCGTTGTAGACGCTGGCGCGCATGCCGCCCACCAGGCGATGGCCTTTGACGTTTTGAATCTGGTGCTCGGCCGCGCCTGCGACAAAGGCCGCGTCGAGTTCGGCGTCGCCGGTGCGGAAGGTGACGTTGGCGATGGAGCGGCTGTCGGCCTGCGTGGTGCCATGGAACAGCACACTGTGCTCGAGCAGGTCATAGAGCAGGTTGGCCTTGGCCCAGTTGCGCTCGGCCATGGCGGCAAGTCCGCCGGTCTCCTCGACCCACCGGAACACCTTGCCGCACACGTAGATGCCAAAGGTGTTGGGCGTGTTGAGCATGGAGCCCTTGGCGGCCTGGGTCTTAAGGTCCATGTACTGCGGCGCCCGCGCAAAGGCGGGGCCGTCGGCGATGAGGTCGTCGCGCACGATAACCACGGTCACGCCCGCGGCGCCGGCGTTTTTCTGCGCGCCGGCGTAGATGAGCCCGTAGCGCTCAACATCGAGCGGCTGCGACAGAAAGCAGCTCGAGACATCTGCGACCAGCGGTACGTCGCCGCAAGCGGGCAGCTCGTGGTACATGGTGCCAAAGATGGTGTTGTTCTGGCAGATGTAAACGTAGTCGAGCCCGTCGCTCGCGGCCTCGGCGGCAATGCGCGCGTTGATGTCGGCCATGTCGGGGATGCGGTCGAAGTTGGTGTCCTCGGAGCTCGCGAGCAGCACGGCCTCGCCGTACTTGGCGGCTTCTTTGTATGCCTTGTTGGCAAAGTTGCCGGTCACGATGTAGCCGGCGCGGCCGCGGCGCATGAGGTTCATGGGGATGCCCGCAAACTGCAGCGTGGCGCCGCCCTGCAAAAACAGGACACGGTAGTTGTCGGGGATGCTCAGCAGGCGACGCAGGGTTGCCTCGGCGTCGTCGATGATCTGCTGGTACATGCTAGATCGATGGCTCATCTCGAGCACGGAC
Source organism: uncultured Collinsella sp. (assembly GCA_958438125.1). Classification (GTDB taxonomy): domain Bacteria; phylum Actinomycetota; class Coriobacteriia; order Coriobacteriales; family Coriobacteriaceae; genus Collinsella. The sequence continues at coordinate 21,163 of CAUBQN010000006.1, read as the reverse complement.
ATGCCGCAACCGCGGTAGTCCATCATCTCGTCGGCGATCTCGGCGAGCACGCTTGTGGGCAGCGCTGCCGGGCCAGCTGAGAAGTTGTGCACACGTGCCATCTTCTAGTTCCCCCTTGTAGTCGTTTGGACGTTCGGGTTACTTTAGCACAGTGGAGCGCCAGGCGCGACCGCATCACGGTAAAACTCGAGTGCGTCGCTATGATTTACAGGATGGTTACATGGGGGAGGGGTGCTTTACTCCTCAGGCAAATCCAAATCTGCGAGCGAAGACATGAGGTTCCTAGGCGCTTGATCTCTTCGTCCTAAAGTAGCTACCTCCTAGTCACTACGATGCTAGCGTCGCGATGACGGCTTCGTCGCCGGCGTATATTAGGGTGTTGCCGTCGGGGATGATCGTTTGGCCTTCGCGCTTGAGCATCACCACAATAAACGGATGTTTGCCTTGCGGCACATCGCACAGGCGCTGGCCGGCCAGGCGACCGTGGGGAGTCACGGTGACCTCGCGCAGCGTAACTTCGGTACGCTCTTCAAACGTCGGCGCGGCCATCACCAGCAGATCGCCTTCCTGGATCACGGTGTCGCCATTGGGCAGTACCGGGTGCGCCCCGTCGCGCAGCACCAGGACCACGAGCATATTTGTGGCGCTGCCAATGTCGGCGAGCGAGCGTCCGGCAAACGGATGTCCAGCGCACACCTTGAGCTTTACAAACGACATGCCGTCCTCGTCGCGGTAGTCGTTAAAGGTGCGGCGCACGTCGCCGGTCGCATCGATCATATCGAGCTTCTTCGCCACCGCCGGCAGCAGCGAGCCCTGCACCACAATGCTCGACACGGCAATCACAAACACCAGGTCAAACAGGTCGTGTCCGCCGGGAACGCCGGCCACCACGGCAAAGAGGCTAAACACGACCGAAGCTGCTCCGCGCAGGCCCGCCCAGCTTACGAGCGCGACCTGGCGGGGGTTCGTCTTAAAGGGCGCCAGGAGCACGCCGACGGCGATGGGGCGGCTCACGTAGAGCATAAACGCCATGAGCGCCAGGCCCGGCAGCAGCATCTGTGGTAGGCGTGCGGGCGTGACGAGCAGGCCGAGCAAGAAGAAGATCGTCATCTCGGCCATCTCGGTGAGGGTGTCAAAGAAGTGCGCCATCTCGACCTTGCCGGTGATGTCGCTCGCACCCAGCACAATGCCGGCCAGGTATACAGCCAAAAAGCCGTTGCCGCCCAGGTAGCTCGGCAGCGCGTAGGCGACGATGGCCACGGCGAACAAAAAGATGGTCTGCGCGTCCTTGGCCGTTGCGTGCGCGCGTTCAATCAGGCGGCCCGCCGCCCAGCCGATGGCAAGGCCCAGGCCCACGCCCAGGATAATCTGCTTGGTCAGCAGTGCGGGAATGTTGATGTCGCCGCCGGCCGCTAGTGTGGCGAGCACGGCGGTGAGCATGTAGGCGACGGGGTCGTTGGAGCCCGATTCGACCTCGAGCAGCGAGTCGGTGCCACCTCTCAGCGACAGGCTGTGCTCACGCAGTACGCTAAAGACGCTTGCCGCGTCGGTGGATGCCACGACCGATCCCAGCAGCAGGCCACCGATCCAGTCGAACCCCAGCGCGAAGTGGGCGAACACGCCGGTGATGCCGGCAGTGATGACGACGCCGAGCGTGCTCAGCAGCACCGCCGGCGCAGCGACGGGCTTGGCGCGGTCGATATTGGTGTTAAAGCCGCCGTAGAACATGATGAACAGCAGCGCCGTGCTGCAGACGGTTTCGGTGAGTGCGTAGTCGCTAAAGTCGATATGCGTCGGGCCGTTGACGCCCAACAGCATGCCCAGCGCGATAAAGATGAGCAGGGTGGGGAAGGGGAGTTTTTTGCCGACGGGTTTGATGGTCAGGCACAAAATGATGACGAGGCCGATAAAGAGAAGGATCTGGTTCATGGATAGTGTCCGCTCCTGGGTGGTTGGCGTGGCACGGTCAGTTGTCTGCGGTTATTTGTACCCAAAGATGGTGGGTTTATGGGGTTGGATTGCGGGCGTGCGCGATATCGTCATAGATGGCTGCCGTCTTTGCCTCTGCTCGGAAACCCTTTCCAGCTTTATTGCAACGGAGTACAATGGGTAACGTTTAAGTTCAACTTGAAGTTTTAGTTGCGGCACCGGGCTTCGGCCGCAATGCAAGGAGAGGCGTACCATGGCGATCTATGTGACATCTGATGCTCACGGGCACGTGCGTGCGCTTGACGAGGCCCTGTCTAAGATCTCTTTGACGTCCGACGACACGCTGTACGTGCTGGGCGACATGATCGATCGCGGGCCCGATCCGGTCGGCGTTATTAAGCTCGTGCGCTCGCTGCCCAACGCCCACGTGCTCAAGGGTAATCACGAGCAGATCATGCTCGATGCCATCATTGGCCAGGATCCGCTCGATGCCGAGACCTGGGATATCAACGGTGGCTGGACGACGCGTGAGCAGCTCAACGACATGGAATTTGAGGCATACGAGGAGCTCGTGCGATGGATGGCCGCGCTGCCGCTCTACGCGGTGGTCGAGACCGAGGAGCGCCCGTATCTGCTGGTACATGCTGGAATCGAGATGAAGGCGGCGCGCGCGTTTTTGCTTGAGCATGGTGTCGATTGTGCCGATGGCGTCGGAGCGGTGGGTGCCGATCGCGAGCTGCTGCAGCAGATGCTCGCGGTGCAGTCGTCCGATGACCTGCTGTGGATTCGTCACGGCTATTGGGATGTGCCGACTGGGCTGCTTTCTGCCGAGGGCAAGGGTCCGGTCGTGGTGAGCGGTCACACGCCAACGGTGTCGCTCGGGCGTTATTGCGAGGTCGGTGGTCTTGCGGGGCTCGATGAGGAGTCGGGCCGCGGGCAGATTGTGCGCCTGGGCGGCGAGGATGCCGCCGGTGTGCCCGATCGCATCGACATCGACTGCGCTGCCGCCACCGGCTCCGAGTTCGGTCGCGTGGGCATCCTGCGCCTGGACGACGGGGCGGAGTTCTACGCGAACATCAACCCGGGCGAATAATCGGTGCAAGGGGTAGCTAATTTGGGACGGGGCTTATTTGACTACTTTTGCCCTTCTGCCCGCTAATTGATTTCTCTGGGACGGGGATTAAATAATCATTTGGCTGCCCGCCGGCTAAGTGAGTAGACTTTTTTGGAAATGCCGAGCACCCAACATATTTGCCTCAATAAAACCGCAGGTCACAGACTTGTGCTCTGTTGGTGTGGTCGGGGATTCGGTAAAAGTCTACTCACTTAGTTTTGCGTGATGAATATTGTCCGCAACGAGACCCCAGCCGGGGTGATTCCATCGCAAATTCCGGTGACCGGGCAGCTAATTAGGCGCCGTATGGGTTGCGGTCGCGTTCTATGCGTTGGCGGATGTGGGCGTACTCGATAATCAGTAGCACCAGGAGTAGGGCCATGATGGCTAGGTAGCTCACCACAGCGCCCATCAGACCCAGCAGCTTAATCAAGATCACCGGCAGCACCACGCTTACGGCGAAGCAGATCAGGTAGATCTTGGTGACGTCTCCAGCGTGGCGTAGCACCGTGATGATGGCGTAGATAAAGTCGATGGCCGCGGTGACGCCGCCGGCGACGACCATCAGCAACGCCAGCGTACGGTAGCGCTCAAAGCTGAGGCCGTACATAAAGCTCATGAGGGGAATACCGGGACCTGCCATAAATGCGGCGCACACGCCGGTGATGGCCACGATCAGCGCCATAACGGCAACAATAATCAGGTCAAAGCGACGACGCTTGCGAGGATTACCCCAAATGCTCGACAAGCGCAGGAGCTGCGGTTTATAGATAAATCCAATGCTCAACAGAATAGCCTGCGCCGGAAAGAACAGGGCATTAAAGTACAGCTGATATTTGTATGCCAGCGTGCCTTCCATCACAAACTTGGGCATGCTCTCAATTAGGTTGAACAGGAACAGTGCACCAAAGAGCGGGGCGCACTGGACAAACAGGTGGCCGACCTCGCGCAGGCTCACGCGGCGCGATTTTTCGGTCTCGAGCAGGGCGAGCGGCGCGGTGACCAGCACGAGCGAGGCGATCGCGGTGACACCCATGGCCATGGCCGCGATGGGCATGCTGCGCGTGAGGAACAGCGCCACGCTGAAGACCGCGATGACGCCGACGGAGCGTAGCGTTTGGCTCATTCCAGCCAAGTAGAGTTTGTCGGCCTGCTGCAGGCGGCCTTCGTACACGTCGGCGACGCCATCGATGACCTTATACAGGTAGACGCCCAGGCCGATCGTCGCCATCTGCGCATCATAGCCGCGGGCGCTGCTGTACATGAGGCCGCAGCCTAGGGCGAGCGCTCCACAAAGCCAGCGGTTGAGCTGGTAGGAGGCAAAGGACGTCTTTTCGTCGATGTCTGAGACCTGGAAATTGCGCACGCCGTAGTTGCACGCGATCATGATGAGCGTGCCGGTGACAAAGGCGATGGAGAATTTGCCTGCTTCTTCGGCGCCCACGAGCTGCGTAGACACGATGGTGAGCAACGGAAACGCCAGGCCCCATACGGCGGTGCCGAGGGTGTTCCAAAGATAGTCGCGGCTGGTGGCGTGCTCCTCGTATTCCGCTTCCTGCATGGAGAAGCCGCCGCCGTAGACGGCGCCGAGCAGACGGTTCCACCAAGCGTTGACCATGCGGCGGACGGGGCCGGGCTCCCGACCGCGTTCGCGCCGGCGACGTGTGGCTTGGCTGCTATCGGGTCCGCCGGCGTTGCGCTGGCTCAGCTCCTGGATGCGCGCGAGCTCTTCGGCCGTGTGGGAGGCGGGGAACAGGCCGTTCTCGATGCGGTCGCCCTGGGCCTTCGCGGCGCCGTCTTTCGATGCAGCGGGGTTGGAGATGCCGTTACGGCGGGCGATGGCGCGGCGAATGCTATCGAGGGGCGTGATGCTCAAAGCGGGGTCCTTTCTATTGCTGCGCTCTAGTATAGACACCGCGGTGTCCGCTCGTGTTTTTGAACAGGTTGTTCGATAATTTCGGCGGCGCCATTCGGTAGTCGGCACTTAGGGACGTTCCTTATGTGCAGGCACTTTGGGAACGTCCCTAAGTGCCGGCATCTGGGGACACTCCTTGGCTGTTGCCTGTTCAAGAGTGTCCCCAACGACTAGTCGTTTAAGAACGTCCCCAATGACTAGGCCGCTTGCGTGCGATTTTTGACCGTTGGGCGGGCTTGCCGCCCTTGCCGCAAAAACGTTTTTGCATATCGGGTACAACGGGCTTTACGTGAGTAAAGTGCGCGCCGCGTCCACGTGCCGCGTTTTTAAAGGAGGTCCCATGCCTGGTGTTACCCCTGCAGAAGTTCTGTCCAATTTTGGCATTACGCTGGTCGAAGACCCCGCTGAGAACCAGCCCCGCCTGCTGGTTGACCTGCCGGCAGCCGAGCTCGTCGAGCATGCCATCCGCCGCAACGAAGGCCGCATGGCATCCAACGGCGCGCTGGTGATCGAGACGGGGGAGCGTACCGGACGTTCGCCCAACGACCGCTTTATCGTTGACACCCCCGATGTCCACGACAAGATTGCCTGGGGCGCCGTCAACCGCCCGCTGTCCGTCGAAAGCTACGAGGTCATCAAAGCCGGCATCGTCGACTATCTCAACGAGCGCGATGTGTTCGTCACCCGCGGCATGGCCGGCGCCGACCGCAACCACACGCGCCGCCTGCTCGTCGCCTGCGAGCGTGCCAGCCAGGCGCTCTTCATTAAGCAGATGCTCGCCCGCCCGCTCGCCCGCGAAATCGCGCGCACCGGCGAGCCGGACTTCTGCGTGCTCGCCGCGCCGGGCTACCAATGCGACCCTGCCATCAAGGGCCTCAACTCCAGCGCCGCCGTGGTCATCAACTTCCAGGAGCGCGTGATTTTGGTCGCGGGTACCGGCTACTCCGGCGAGATCAAAAAGTCCATCTTCAGCGTTATGAATTACCTGCTGCCCGTCGAGGACGACGTGCTGCCCATGCACTGCTCGGCCAGCATGGATCCCGTCACGCACGAGACCGCCGTGTTCTTTGGCCTGTCCGGCACCGGCAAGACCACGCTTTCGGCCAATTCCACGCGCCTGCTGATCGGCGACGACGAGCACGGTTGGTCCGACATGGGTATCTTCAACATCGAGGGTGGCTGCTACGCAAAATGCGAGGGCCTGGACGCCTTCCACGAGCCCGAGATCTTCAACGCCGTCCGTTTTGGCGCCATTTGTGAAAACGTGGTGCTCGACGAGAACCGCAAGCCCAACTATGACGACATCTCGATCACGCACAACACGCGCGTGGCCTATCCCGTGGAGCACATTCCTAACGCGTGGACTAAGGGCATGGGCACCACTCCGAGTGTCGTGCTGTTCCTGACTTGCGACGCTTTTGGCGTGCTGCCACCCATCTCGCGCCTGACGGCCGATGCCGCCATGTACCACTTTGTGACGGGCTTTACGGCTAAGATCCCCGGCACCGAGGTCGGCGTCACCGAGCCCACGCCCACGTTCTCTTCGCTGTTCGGTGAGCCGTTTATGCCACTCGACCCCATGGTTTACGCCAAGATGCTCGGCGAGCGTATTGCAGACGGCCGCACGCGTGTGTACCTGGTCAACACCGGCTGGATCGGCGGCGGCTACGGCGTGGGTCATCGCATCGAGCTGGCCTACACGCGCTCGCTGGTCGCGCGCGCCCTCGACGGCACCATCGAGGACAGCGAGTTCGTGCACGACGACATCTTTAACGTCGACATTCCCACCACGTGCCACGGCGTGCCCGACGGCATCCTGGTGCCGCGCCAATACTGGCAGAGCACCGCTCGCTACGACGAGGCCGCGCATAACTTGGCCGTGATGTTCGAGGAGAACTTCGAGAAGAAGTACTCGCACCTGCCCGAATCCGTCAAGGCCGCCGGCCCGCATGCCCAGGTGCCCGTCGAGGCCCGTCATCGCGGCCGCGGTCTGCTGGGGCTCCGGCTGTAGCATCGCCTTAGACCAAGAACCATCACAAAGGGGACAGGCACCTTTGTGGTCGTTTTGCTCGCGCGGATGACTCGGGTTACAATACGCCTGACATATCGTCCCCTTCTCCGGATGGGGACAGCGCAAGCGCTCTTGTGACGGCACCGTAGGACTTTGAAGGTGGTCGTTGTAAGGGCGCTTTTTGTTTAGGCGCTCGCGTTGGCGCGCACAATGAAGGGAGAGCGTATGAAGAGCTTTATTGCCGAGGATTCATTCTGGGAGCTGTTTCCGCAGGCAGCGGTCGGTGTTGTGGTCGTGGAGGGCATGAAGCCCACGGCTCAGATTCCTCAAGAGGACGTGGATGCGATTGCGGCGTTGCTCGACCGCGCCAATATCGATGCGGAGCGTCATCTGACCAGCGATACTATCAGCGAGAACGCACCGGTCAAGGCATGGCGCGAGGCCTATCGTCTGTTCAAGACCAAGAAAGGCGCGCGCTGCTCGATCGAGAACTTGCTCAAACGCGTGCTCAAAGGCAAGCCGGTGGGCCACATTACGCCCGCGGTGGATATTTACAACACGGTGTCGCTGACCTACGCGCTGCCCGTGGGAGGCGAGGATCTGCATGCGATCGAGGGAGACCTTCGCTTGAAGGTGACCGACGGTGGCGATGCGTTCTTGCCGCTTGGCGAGGAGGCGGATGATCCGACGTTGCCCGGCGAGCTCGCCTACATCGACGATGCGGGCGCTGTGTGCCGCTGCTGGAACTGGCGTGACGGCGTTCGCACGGCGCTGTCCGATGATTCGGCCGATGCGTTCCTGGCGATTGAGTGCGTGGAGCCCGAGCGGATGGGGGAATGCCAGGCCGCGATCGATCGCCTCGCTGAGTTGCTCGAGCGTTATCTGGGAGCGACGGTTGTCGTTAAGACGCTTGTGACTCGCGACAATCCCTGCGTGGAGCTGTAGCGGCGCCTAGAACCTATTGATGCCCCAAACCACCACAAAGGTGCCTGTCCCCTTTGTGGTGGTTTTTATGTTGATGGGTTAACAAATGGGGTATTTGGGTACGGGTGTCGCCTTATGCGACTAAGATGTTTACCCGTAAGCATTATGCAAGCGAAAGGCGGTCGTCTCCCATGCAGCAGAACGACGAGACACGTTTCGAGGACTTTGTCGGACTGATCAGCGGGCTCTACAAGGAGATTCAGCGCATTAAGACATCCGAGGGCGCAAGGCTGGGCCTCAAGGGCTCCGACGTTATGTGCCTTTACTATCTTGAGCGCAGCAAGGACGGCCTGACTGGCGCTGACCTGGCTCGCATGGCAGGCGTGACCCGCGCCGCCGTCTCGCGTACGCTCGCGCATCTGGAGGAGGGCGGCTACGTCGAGGTCGACGATTCGGGCGATGCCGCCGTTAAGTATCGTGCTCCGGTGCGCCTGACCGCTCTGGGCGGCGAGAGCATGAGCGAAGCGGACCGCATCATTCGCGAGGTGCTCGATACCACCGGTAAGGCTATGGGTGTGGAGCAGCGCGAGCAGATGTATGCGTCGCTGCGCACGATTCTCAACACCCTGCGCGAGCTGTAGGGCCGCCAAGGCTTTTGCTTCCAATTAACAACTGCATAGTCCTGTTTGAGCGCGTATACCGTGCCGGGGCCTTGCTGTCAAAATTCCCTGCGCGGGACCTGCGCAAGAAAGGATTCGCTATGTCCGTCCGCATTATTACCGATTCCGCAAGCGATATGTCGCCGGTCGAGCACCCAGCACTGGCCGTTTTGCCGCTGTCCGTCACCTTTGGCACCGATGTGTACATGGATGGCATCGACATCGATCACCAGCGCTTTTACGAGATGCTCGTGGAGCGCGATGAGCTGCCCAAGACCGGCCAGGTCAACCCGTACGCGTTTTCGCAGGCGATTGCCAAGGTTCGTGAAGCCGGCGATGAGGCTGTGATTATTACCGTGGGCGCTAAGCTATCAGGCACCAATCAGAGTGCCCGTACCGCACTTGCCGAGGCGCCGGGCGGCGACGTGTACGTGGTGGATAGCAATAACGTCACTCTGGGCGAGCGTGTCCTGGTCGAGTATGCCCTGCGCCTGGTGAACGAGGGCCGTAGTGCGGCCCAGATCGCGGCGGCCGTCGAGGCCGTCCGTGACCGCGTGGTCGTCATCGGCCTGCTCGAGACGCTGGAGTACCTGGTGCGCGGCGGTCGTCTGTCTGCTGCGGCCGGCGCCGTGGGCACGCTGCTCAACGTAAAGCCTGTGGTGGCTGTCGAGGACGGTCTGATCGTGCAGCTGGGCAAGGCGCGCGGTTCCAAGAACGGCCGCAACCTGCTGAACCAAAAGGTCGAAAAGGCGGGCGGCATCGACTTTTCCATGCCGCTGGCGCTCGGCTATACGGGCCTTTCGGATGCGGTGCTCAAGAAGTATATCGAGGACAGCGCGGCACTTTGGGCTGGCCACACCGAGGGCGAGTTGCCCGTTCACACCATCGGCGCCACCATCGGTACCCACGTAGGCCCTGGCGCCGTAGCCGTAGCCTTCTTCCAGCCCGCCAACTAACTGACCTGCCATAAACCACCACAAAGGTGCCTGTCCCCTTTGCGGTGGTTTATGCTTTTCCGGGTGGAAGGGAGCGAGCAATGGCGTCTGAGGGCTTTTTTGAACGGGTGTACGAGGTGGTCGAGCAGATCCCCGAGGGGATGGTCGCCACGTATGGTCAGGTGGCGCTGCTTGCCGGTCGTCCACGAAGTGCGCGGTACGTGGGGTATGCGCTGCACAGCAACCCACGCCCTGGCCAAATTCCCTGTCATCGCGTGGTATTTGCCGACGGCCGCATTTGCGAGGGCTTTGCCTTTGGCGGGGCCGATACTCAACGCGAGCTCTTAATGGGGGAGGGTGTGGCGTTTAAGGACGACATGCACGTCGACTTGGCCGCCTGTCGCTGGCTTGCCGGACTCTAACGGCTCTGTCGTGGCGAAAACCACCACAAAGGTGCCTGTCTCCTTTGTGGTGGTTTTACGCTGTAGGTTTACCAGAGCTAACTTATGGAGAAGGTGTGGTGGCGTACTTTGCCGTCAGAAAGTAAACCACGGTGAACTATATTGGTTTCAGCAACGGAGCAGGCAATAGGCGATGAAAAAGCCTGCCCTGTTGAGTTTGATTCGCATTCCTCCCCTCTGTGCGATTCAACGGTGTACTTCGGGAACAGGCCCGCTGGCAACTAACTGCCAGCGGGCCTGTTCCTGTTTGTCGGGGGAGTGCGATGGACGGAGCCGAAGCGGTCCGCTCCAAAAAGGCGGACGCCGTAGCGCCCGCCCTATAGCAATCGAAAGCTCAAGTCAGCAGATCGGCCTAGTACACCATACCCATGGCGTCCTGAACCTCGGCCAGGGTCTGCTCGGCGATCTCGTTGGCGCGACGGTTGCCCTCATGCAGGACGTCCTTCACATAGTCCAGATCGTTCTCGTAGCGCTGGCGACGCTCGCGGATAGGTGCGAAGTACTCGTTGACGGCCTCGGTCACGTACTTCTTGAGCTGGCCGGAGCCGCCCATGCCAATCTCCTCGGCAATCTCGACCTCGGAGCGACCGGTGCAGATTGCAGCCGTCGAAAGCAGGCCGGACACACCGGGGCGGTTCTCGGGGTCGAACGTGATCATGCGCTCGGAGTCGGTCTGGCTCTTCTTGATGCGTTTGGCCGTTTCCTCGGCGGTCATCGAGATGTTGATGGCGTTGCCGTAGCTCTTGCTCATCTTGCGACCGTCCAGGCCCGGCAGCAGCGGGGTCTCGGACAGCAGCGCTTCGACCTCGGGAAACACCTTGCCGTAGCGGTTGTTAAAGCGGCGAGCGATGGTGCGGGTAAGCTCGATGTGCGGTAGCTGGTCGCGACCGACGGGCACCACGTTGCCCTTGCAGAACAGGATGTCGCAGGCCTGGTGCACCGGGTAGGTGAGCAGAAGGCCGGTGAGCTCGTGGCCCGAGGCCTCCATCTCGGCCTTTACCGTGGGGTTGCGCGCCAGCTCGGCCTCAGACACCAGTGACAGGAACGGCAGCATGAGCTGGTTGGCTGCGGGCACGGCGGAGTGCGCGTAGATCATGGTCTTGTCGGGGTCGATGCCGCAGGCAAGGTAGTCCATGACCATGTTGTACACGTTGTCCTGGATGTGCTCGGTCGTGTCGCGGTCAGTGATGACCTGGTAGTCGGCGATGAGCACGTTGGTCTTGGCGCCCATGTTCTGCAGCTCAACACGGCCCTTGAGGGTGCCGAAGTAGTGGCCCAGGTGCAGACGGCCGGTGGGGCGGTCGCCGGTGAGCATGGTGAACTTCTCGGGCGTCTTGGCCAGGCCCTCGCGAATGGCGTTGCTTTTTTGCAGCGCGACTTCGTAGCTGTTCTCGTTTGGCATGATTGCTCCTAACGTATGTTCATGGGTCAAGATGATAACGCGTTTATTGGAGGGGTGGTGCGTAAGTAGGCGAGGGGCGGGAGAGGGGCGCGCGTGGTGCGGCATGTGCGATGGGTGCGGCGCGGCCGCGCTTGGCTAACGGTGCCTTGGCACATCCTCGGCAGCTTGCCCTAGAGCTTGTGGTGGCGCTCTTCTTTGCGCTCCTCGGCTGCCTGCTCCTCCTGCTTAAAGGCGGGGTCGTCGGGGGTGACGAGCTCGTCCTCGTGCGTGCGCTTGTTGTAATGGTGGCGTAGCACGGGTTCAAACAGGTGCAGGTGCTTGGCGAAGGCCGCCGAGCCAATGGCGAGCACGGTAAAGATGAGCACGCGCATGGGCACCTCGACCTGGTTAATCGCGGCGGCGCCGGCCGAAAGCATGATGCACCAGGCATAGATGAGCAGCACGGCCTGTTTTTGGTTGTAGCCTTCTTGGATCAGGCGGTGGTGGATGTGGCCCTTGTCGGCCTGCCCAATGCTAATGTGGGCGCGCCTGCGGCGCACGATGGCGCTAAACGTGTCGATGATGGGCACGCCGGCAACGATGAGCGGGATGATAAGCGAGGTGAGTGCGGCGGTGCGGCTCACGTTGAGCAGCGAGATGGAGCCCAGCGCAAAGCCCAGAAGCAGCGACCCCGAGTCGCCCAAGAAGATGCTTGCGGGGTTGAAGTTGTAGCGCAAAAAGGCCAGACAGGCGCCAAAGAGCGCAATGGAGAGCGCGGCGGCGTCGATGCGGCCCGAGAGAACGGCCATCGAAAACATGGTGAACGACGCGATGCCGCAGATGCCCGTGGCCAAGCCGTCGAGGCCGTCGATGAGGTTAATGATGTTGGTGAATGCCACCAGATAGATCACGGTAATGGGGTAGGCGAGCCACCCGAGCATGATCTCGCCGGGGGCAAACGGGTTGACGATGACGCCGATCCGCAGGCCGCCCATGCAGGCGATAAGCGCGGCGAGGACCTGTCCGGCCAGTTTTTGCTTAGGCGTGAGCTGGAAGACGTCGTCGATCGCGCCGGTCGCAAAGATGACGGTAAAGGAGAGCGCCAGCATGGGATAACTAATGTGAAGGCGCGGGTGCGGCACCAGGACGGGTGGCCAGCCTAGGTGCCAGGTGCCTAGGATTTGCACAATGCAGGCAACGACCAGGCCCAAAAACACCGCCGTTCCGCCCAAACGCGGGATGGGCTTGGTGTTGATGCGGCGCTTAGAAGGATAGTCGACGGCATCGAGCTTAATTGCCAAGCGCTTGACCAGGGGCACCGCGAGGAAGGTCGTGATAAAGGCCGCCGCTGCCACGCATAGGTACGGTATGTAGCTCGGGGATGAAGCCATGAATCTAAAAACCGCCAAGCGTCGAAGGAAAAGGTCAAAGGTTGCTACGCGGAAATGGCATAGCTGTCCCATGATACTCGACCGAGGGGGGTGCGGAGGTTTGCACCGTGCGATTATCACGCGCATACCAGATATTGGAATGTTGTCGATGGCTTGTCGGGATGCCGGCGGGGATCCATATGGACTGTATGGTGATTTTCGGCAAAAGAAAACCACCCCCCACGTTACGAAAATGAACCCACCTAAAACAGGTGGGTGCCCTCATCGACTGTTCCAGCGTCCTTAACAACGAAGGATACCTGTACTAGGCACGACTGTGTGGGCTCCCTAAATAAACGCGACGGTTCACCCAGTTGCTCCGCGGGGGGCGGAATACCTACATCATAAAGCGGCACTTTATCGATTCCAGTCTTGACATTACAAAAATCGTGTCGGACGATTACGGCGCCTTAGGGACGGAGCCGTCTACCCGGTCTGGCCCTTTACGTTTGAGCTGCTGAATCGTTGTTTTGGAGCATGTTTTTATGCCGACGTCGTTGACCGAACTTTTTTCGCCCGCCTGCCATTTGTGTCCGCGCCGTTGCGGTGCGGCGCGCGATGAGGGCGCGCGCGGCGTATGCGGTGCTAACGACACGCTCAGGGTGGCCCGCGCGGCGCTTCATATGTGGGAGGAGCCGCCTATCTCGGGCGAGGCCGGTTCGGGCACGATCTTCTTTAGCGGTTGCTCGCTTAAATGTATCTACTGCCAGAACCACGAGATCTCGACCGGCAATTTTGGCCTTGAGATTTCGCCTGAGCGCCTGGTCGAGATTATGCTGGAACTGCAGGACCAGGGTGCCAACAACATCAATTTGGTGACGGCGACGCACTATGCGCACCTGTTGCCTGCCGCGATTGCCGCGGCACGGGCGCGCGGGCTGGTCATCCCGATCGTCTACAACACGAGTGGTTACGAGCGTGCGAGTGCCGTGGCGGCGCTGGGCGACCTGGTCGATGTGTGGCTCACCGACTTTAAATATGCCGATGCTGGGCTTGCGCAGTCGCTTTCTCATATTAAGGACTACCCGCGCGTGGCCGTGTCGGGTCTGGCCCAGATGGCGCGCGAGATCGATCGCCGCGGGGGAGAGTTGGTGGATGAGGGCGGGCTCATGAAGCGCGGCATCATCGTGCGCCACCTGGTGCTTCCGGGGCATGCGGACGATTCGTGTCGCGTACTGGACCTGGTGTGGCAGACGGTGGGCGACGTGCCGATCTCGGTCATGAACCAATACACGCCCAATGCGCTCATGCGCGAGCAGGGCGGCGACCTGGCACGCGCCGTGACGCGCGAGGAGTACGAGCAGGTGCTCGACCATGCCGACGACCTGGGCTTTACGACGATGTTCTGGCAAGAGGGCGGCGCGGTAGACGAGAGCTTCACCCCGGCCTTCGACAGCACCGGTGTTCTTACCAGGGCAAAGTAGTGCGTTCGTCGATGATTTTTCTGGGACGGGGATAAAAAATCATCGAGAGCATCGCCTGTTCGAAAAGTTGCCAAAATAGCCGCGCCCCAAAAAGACTGGTTATTGGGCGTTGACAGTTGGCGAGCCGTAGGTAAAATATCGACTTGTCCTGGGGACGTAGCTCAGTTGGGAGAGCGCTGCCGTCGCATGGCAGAGGCCGAGGGTTCGACTCCCTTCGTCTCCACCCTTGGATTTGATAAGCCGCTGACATTGTGTCGGCGGCTTTTTTTAAAAGAAAGGGCTATACCATGGCCGAGCTTGAGTCCCAACCACTGTCTGCCGAGGAGCGCGCCGAGTTGGAAGAGCTCCGCGCCGAGAAGGCTCGTCGCGAGGCCCAGGAAGAGGCGCGCCGCGAGCGTGAGGAGCTGGCCGCCCTGCGTGCCGAGCGCGAGAAGGCCGAGGAGGCCGCTGCGAAGGTTGCATCCGAGCCTGCGCCCGCGCCTGCGTCCAAGCCCGCCGCCGCGATGCCCGCGCCCACCGCACCCAAACCTCAGCCTAAAAAGGCCGCTCGTCCCAAGTCCGTCGAACCTAAGCCGAGTCGTGACGAGATGACCTTTGCCCAGCGCATGGTTACCTCCAAGGAGCCTACAGGCGAGAACGAGATCCCTGGCATGGCGCCGGCTCAAAAAATCATCATTGTCCTTGCCCTCATCGCGTTTGTCATCTTTATGGGCTACACGATCCTGACCAGCATGGGCCTGCTCTAACCGATTTGCATCGGGCGTCATGTCCGCATGCTCTGCTCTCGTCCAACCCTCAAATTCTGCACCACACATTCGAAAGGTCGCCCCATGGCTTTGACCGACATCTCTCATCCCACCGACATCGCAATGCTCACCGATCTGTACGAGCTCACTATGGCCCAGGGCCTGTGGGAGAGCGGCAAGGCCAATGAGCAGGGTTGTTTTACCGCGTTTTACCGCGACCATCCCTTTGGCAGCGCCTATGCCGTCATGTGCGGCACCGCCGAACTGCCCGAGCTGGTCGAGAATCTGCGCTTTACGCCCGAGGACATCGACTACCTCGCATCGCTTGAGGCCCCTGCCGGCGGCGCGATGTTCAAGCCTGGATTCCTCGACTACCTGCGCGATTTTCGTGCGCATGTAAACATCGACGCCGTGCCCGAGGGCGAGCTCGTCTTTCCGCGCGAGCCCATGGTGCGCGTCACCGGCCCCGCGCTGGAGTGCCAGCTGCTCGAGACGGCACTGCTCAACATCGTCGGGTTCCAGACGCTTGTCGCCACCAAGACGGCGCGCGTGGTGCTCGCCGCCGACGGTCGCCCCGTGGCGGAGTTTGGCCTGCGCCGAGCCCAGGGTCCCGATGGCGGCCTGGCCGTTGCGCGCGCGAGCTACGTCGCCGGCTGCTCCTCTACGTCCAATGTGCTCGCCGGCCGCCGCTACGGTATTCCCGTCTTTGGCACGCATGCGCACAGCTGGGTGATGAGCTTCGATTCCGAGCTCGAGGCCTTCCGCGCCTTTGCCAAGTCGAGCCCCAAGAACTGTACGCTGCTCATCGACACCTATGACGTGCGCGAGGGCTGCGAGCATGCCATTACGGTCGCCAAGGAGATGGAGGCGGCGGGCGAGCGCCTGTCGGCTATTCGCATTGACTCGGGCGACCTCGCCAAGCTCTCCAAGTATGTTCGCGGCCGTTTTGATGCCGAGGGCCTGCCCTATGTGGGTATCTCGGTGTCCAACGACCTGGACGAGTACACGATTCAGTCGCTGCTCGACCAGGGCGCGCCCATCGATAGCTTTGGCGTGGGTACCAAGCTCGCGACCTGCTACGACCAGCCGGCGCTGGGCGGCGTGTACAAGCTTTCCGCCCGCCGTGCGAACGAGGCCGACCCGTGGACGCCGGTGGTCAAGCTCTCCGAGCAGCCCTATAAGCGCACGATCCCGGGCGTGCAGCGCGTGCGCCGTTATTACGACGGCTTTGGCGGCCCGGTCTGCGACATGATCTACGACGAGGACCATCTGGCGGGGGAGGGCGCCGCGCGCGGCAATACCCTCGTGGCCGTGAATGATGCCGCCCTGGTGACCGACGTGTCCGAACTTGAGTATCGTGAGCTGTTGGTGCCGATCGTGCGCGACGGCAGTGCGGTGGCTCCGCGTGAGAGCATCCAGGACGCGCGCGAGCGCTGTGTTTGGGCGCTCGATCATCTGGATGCGGCTTTCAAGCGCTTCCTGTATCCGCAGACCTACGTGGTGGGTATGGAACAGGGCCTGGCCCAGGTGCGCGACGAGCTCGTGCGCAAGAATATGGCCGCGGCCTCGGCTTTCCCCTGGGCAAAATGATCCGCATGCGACGGAGGAAAACGTATCATTTTCTCGCTCGCCCGTTCGCCCGTTCGCTGAACAGTCGATTGGTTTGACGTATGACGACTTCTTATAAAACGATGGTGGTAAAGATCGGTTCGTCCACGGTGGTGGGCGCCGACGGCAAGGTCAACCGCGCCTTTATCGGCGGGCTTGCCGATCAGGCCGCAGCGCTGCGCAAGCTCGGCTGGCGTCTGGTCGTGGTGAGCTCGGGCGCTATCGCCTGTGGCTATCCCGTGCTGGGCTTCGACCGTAAGCCGGTCGGCGACCTGCCGAGCCTGCAGGCCTGCGCTTCGGCCGGCCAGTGCATTATCTCGTCGGCCTACGACGAGGAGTTTCATGCGCGCGACCTGCTCACCTCGCTCGTGCTGCTCACGCGTCACGACACGGCGCGCCGTACGTCCTACCTGCACGCGCGCGACGCCCTGCTGCGCCTGGTGAAGCTTGGCGTGGTGCCGGTCGTCAACGAGAACGATACCGTTACCGTCGATGAGATCAAGTTCGGCGACAACGACACACTGGCGGCGCTTGTGAGCTGCCTGGTTTCTGCCGATCTGTGCGTGACGCTCTCGGACATCGATGGCCTCTATACTGCCAATCCGCATGAGGACCCCACGGCCGAGTTTGTTCCTGTCGTGCATAAGATCGATGCCAAGATTATTGCCTCGGCGGGCGATTCTTCCACATCGGTGGGCACGGGCGGCATGATTACCAAGATCCGCGCGAGCCGCATCCTGATGACGGCGGGCATTCAGAGCGTGATTTGCTCGGGCGAGGAGCCCGATGCGCTCGTGCGCCTCGCCCGCGGCGAGAGCGTGGGCACGCTGTTCGATCCGCCGGCGGAGCGTCTGGACATCGCACCCCGCAAGCTGTGGATCGCGCTGGGCGACAAGGCACATGGGTCGGTGACGGTTGATGATGGTGCTGCGAAGGCGCTGGTTAGCCGTGGCTCTTCCTTGCTTGCGGTGGGTATTCGCGAAGTCGATGGCCAGTTTGCCGAGGGCGATGTGCTCGATGTGTGCGATCCGAGCGGTATGGTCGTCGCCCGCGGTATCGCCGAGGCCGATTCGGACGTGCTGGAACTTGCTGCCGGTCGCCGCCAAGACCAGATTGCCAGCAACCGCCTGCTCGCTAACCTGGCCGAGAAGCCGGCGATACACAGGGATAACTTGATCGTATTTGCATAAAGAAAGACAGCGCTGCGGATCGTTTCCCGCAGCGCTGTCTTTCTCGTGCCGGCACTTGGGGACGTTCCTTTTGTGCCGGCAGGTGGGGACACTCCTTTGCTAGAAGATCCGGCGCAGGTCTCCGCGGTTGAGGGCTTCGTCGAAGAGGTGCTTGAACACCACGCTGCCGTGCAGACCGTCGTGCTCGAATTCGTTGGTCACCCAGGCATGCGAGTTGCCCACGCGGCTGAGCGTATCGAGCTGCAGGCCCGAATCGACGTACATGTCGTCGAAATACACCGCGGCCTGGAGCGGCACCTCGTTGCAGGCCAGGCGCTGCGGGTCGTAGATCTTGTCCCAGCTGGTGTCTTCCATCAGCAGGTCCATGGCGGGCTTAAAGGGCATAAGCTCGGGCATCTGCTCGAACATCCACGGGAACATGGCCTCGCCGGTAAACATGAGCGGGCGCGCGAGTGTGTCGAACTCGGCACGATGGGCCTTCTCCTCTGCGGCCGCCCAGCCAATGGGCATGGTGTCGCCGTCGGCGTAGATAAACTCCTGCAGCGTCCAGTACAGCGGGTTTGTACGCGTGTTGGTGCGCTCGAAGGAGCGCATCAAAAAGCTGTCGGATACCGAAGTTCCGCAGTTCAGCGTGCCGTCGCCGTCAACAAACGCGTGATCGATAATCCAATGCATGCGCTCAAAGCTCGGCTTCATGCCAAAGTCGTTGCCCATGAGCTGTAGACGCTCGACCGTCATCGGCGAGCCGTCGGGCAGCACGGGCTTCTGTGCCTCGAGCGCATCGGCCAGGGCTGCCACGCGCTCGACGTCGGCGGGGTAGCGGTCGTAATACTGCTGCGTCTTGGCGGCCATGCGCGGGAAGGTGTGCGCGTAGACCTCGCTGGCGCTCGCCGGCACGTGGGGGATGCCGCCGCAGGTAAAGCTCGCCGCCACGCCCTCGGGGAAGAGCGACAGGTAGCTCAGCGTCAAAAAACCGCCGTAGCTTTGGCCGAGCGTGACCCAGGGCTTGCCTCCAAAGCCCACTAGGCGCAGGTACTCAAAATCGCGCACGATGGAGCTGGCGAGGTGGCGCTTGAGGTAGTCCGCCTGCGAGCGTGCTGTATCGGCGCCGGCGGCCGTTGCGCGATCACCCAGTGCCTTGATCGTGCGTCCGTCCACGCAGCTACTGCGTCCGGTGCCGCGCTGGTCGGGAAGGACCACGCGGAAGTGCTTGACGGCCTCCTCGATCCAGCCGTCGTTTGTGGGCGACAGCGGACGCGGGCTCTCTCCGCCGGGGCCGCCCTGCAAAAACAGGAGCAGTGGCAGATCGTCGTTGATGCGGTCGGGCGCGCAAACCACGCGGTAGAAGAGCTTGATGCTCTCGGGCGCGCCGGCGATGGGTGCCGGCATAGCGCCGCGGCGCATGGTGCTGCCGACGGCCAGGAGCATCGGCTCCAGGCCGCGCCAGTCAAGGGGGACGTCGATGCTGTGGTCCTCGACGTAAAGGCCGGGGACGTGGTACGAAGTGATGAGGGCCATGTGAGTCTTCCGTTCGTTGCGGTGTTTCGGGTTGACCAATTCTACCGCCGCGGGCGAGGCCATGCGCAAATCGGCTACCATGGTTGCAAACTTCTAGGAGAAAGGGCCGCCCATGTCGGTCGATATAGCCACGTATGTCCACGATCTTGCCGTTGCCGCCAAGGCAGCGTCGGCCTCGCTTGCCACGGCGAGCGATGAGCAGCGCCAGGAGGCCGTGCGCGCCATGGCCGCAGCACTGCGTAACGGTGTCGACTCCATCGTCGCCGCCAACGAGCTCGATATGTCCGCCGCGCGCGATGCGGGTACCTCGGCCGGACTGCTCGATCGTCTGCTGCTGACGCCCGAGCGCGTCGAGGGCATGGCCGCCGGCCTGGAAAAGCTCGCCGAGCTGCCCGATCCCGTGGGCCGCGTGCTCGACCACCGCGTGCTTGCAAGCGGCGTGGACCTGACCCGTGTGAGTGTGCCGCTGGGCCTGGTCGCCATGGTCTACGAGGCGCGCCCTAACGTGACGGCCGACGCCGCGGGCATCTGCATCCGCACCGGCAATGCCTGCATTCTGCGCGGCGGCTCGCTGGCCTATCACTCGTGTGCCATGATTTCTGAGCTGCTGGCCGATGCGCTCGAGGCCAAGGGTTTCCCGCGCGAGGCCGTGTCGATGATCGAGTCCACCGACCGCGAGACCACTGGCGAGCTCATGAAGCTCCGCGGCATCGTCGACGTACTCATTCCACGTGGCGGTGCAGGCCTGATCCAGCGCTGCGTGCGCGAGTCGCTCGTGCCGGTGATCGAGACGGGTACGGGCAACTGCCACATCTACGTGCATGAATCCGCCGACTTTGATAAGGCACTCAACATTATCGTTAATGCCAAGACCCAGCGCGTAGGCGTGTGCAATGCTGCCGAGTCGCTGCTGGTCGATCGTGCTGTGGCCGATGCGTTTTTGCCCGCAGTCGTGGCCGTGCTGCATGACCACGGCGTGCTCATTCACGGCGATGAGGCAACCTGCGCCGCATGCGCCGATGCCGGGCTTGCCGAGGGTGATGACTACGTCGCCGCGACTGAGGAGGACTGGGGTCGCGAGTACCTGGCGCTCGAGATGAGCGTGAAGGTCGTGGCAAGCGAGGACGAGGCCATCGCACACATCAACCGCTACGGCACGATGCACTCCGAGGCCATCGTTGCCGAGGACACGGATGCTTGCGAGCACTTCCTGGATGCGGTCGATGCCTCGGCCGTGTACGCCAACGCCAGCACGCGCTTCACCGACGGCGGCGAGTTTGGCCTGGGCGCCGAGATCGGCATCTCGACCCAAAAGCTCCACGCCCGTGGCCCCTTTGCCGCCGAGGCCCTCACCACCTACAAATACAAGCTCCGCGGCACCGGCCAGGTCCGCCCCTAAACCCCTCGTAAACGAAAACCACCACAAAGGTGCCTGTCCCCTTTGTGGTGGTTTTAGGTGGCGTGGGCGGTTAGGACTGGAAGGTATCGCGGTCGGGGGCGAAGGACTGCATGGCCGCGATGGTGCGGTCGAAGAGCTCGGGAAGCTCCCAGCCCAACATCTCGGCGCCCTGCGAAATCACGTCGCGCGAGCAGCCGGCGGCAAAGCGCTTGTCCTTGAACTTCTTCTTGAGCGACTTGGTCGTAAAGTCCATAACGCTCTTGCTCGGGCGCATGATGACGGCAGCGCCGATCAGGCCGGTGAGCTCATCGCAGGCAAACAGGATTTTTTCCATCTGCAGCTCGGGTTTGGGCAGCGAGGTGTTGAAGTCCGACGTGTGCGTTTGGATGGCGCGAATGAGCTCGGGAGACGCACCTTCGCCCTTAAGAATCTCGGCAGCATAGATGGTGTGGTTCATGGGGTCGTCCTCATGCTCCTCCCAATCCAAGTCGTGCAGCAGGCCGACGATGCCCCAAAACT
>CAUBQN010000005.1 GCA_958438125.1 uncultured Collinsella sp. | reverse complement strand
GCCTGGGCGGGCCCCCCGTTGGGCTCGTAGAGCCATACCGTGTTGCCCTCCGAGGTACGCTGCCCCCGGTCGTCCAGCGCCAGCCCGGAGGCGGACGTGAACGAGTGGCGGCCTCCGCCCAGGGCCGAGACGCGCCACAGCTGCGAGGCGGAGCCGTCCGCCTCGGCCAGCACCGCCCGGTTGCCCGACTCGGTCAGCAGGAGGCCGCCCGAGGAGATCCTGTAGAGGCCCGTCGCCCCGTCGCGCTCGAGGTGGAGGGCGCCCGCGTCCGAGGACAGCGAGCAGCCCGACGCGGAGGCCGACACGGCCATCCGGTCGTCGAGGGCGGTCGCGAGGCGGTAGGGGCCGTCGTCAAACACCCTTCCCAATGCTGTTGTTTTGTATTCAGCATTCAGGTCGTACTTAGCGCTCCATTTGTTGTTTGATTCTTTTGAGACGTTAGATTCCGCCGTTAGTTCAACTTTGGCGCTACCAGTCTTCCATTCCTTCACACTTATCGCATACGCAACAATTCCGTTCTGAATCCCCGAGATGCTCGGCGGGAAGGACTGGTTGTCGGCGTCAATGGAAAAGCTCCCTTCCCTGGCATCTAGGTGCTGCTGAATGCGGTCGGCATACTTCTCGACCCATTCATCTGCCTTGCCGTTTCGCACAAAGTAATTGTTGGACAGGTCGGTTGAGCGGTAGGCGTAGTCGTCCTTTTGGTAGTTTGCCGTGTGGTCGGAGTGGGCGATCGCCATGAGCTCGTCGGTCAGGCCAAAGTACAGATGGCGCTGGTCCAGGTCTCCGTACCAGTTGTCGCTGGCGTCGTCCCAGGTTAGGTCCATCTGGCACCATTTGCCGTCGATCTTTACGGCGTTCCAGGTGTGGCCGTTGCCGGTGATGCGGCCGTTTGCGATGCCCGCGGCGTCAAGGAGCTTGGAGTAGATGCGCTGGTAGCTCTCGCAGGTGCCCTGGTGGCGCGTGAGGCCGCTTTCGGCCGAGCACCAGTTGAGGCTGTGGTCGTACTCCAGCTGGTCGAGCGTCCAGTCGTGGAGCCACAGCGCCATGTCGTATTCCGAGCCGTTTGTCTCTTGCCTGCACAGGTCCACGGCGTTGCTGACGATCTGCGTGACGCTCGGGCGGGCGGCGTCGTTTACGGTCACCTCCGCCGTGGTGCGCAGGTAGTAGATCCCCTTGTCGTTTTGGGGGTCGTTTCTGTCGTTGTCCATAAAGTAGAAGTAGATGCGGTACGTGCCCGACGCCGTGAAGTCGAAGGTAAAGTTGTGGCCCGCGGTGCCCAGGCTGTGGTAGCCGGCCCATGCCTGGCGCGACGGGTCGCAGACGCTTTCCTGGCTGCCGCCGTCCCAATAGGTGGGCACGTCCATGCGCGCCTTGGCCTGGGACGAGCCGTTGGTCTGGGTTACGTGGAAGGTCGTTGCGGTGCCCGCGGGGGCGTCGTTCCACGAGACGGTGAAGGTGACGCCGTTTTGGCTTGCTGTGGCGGAGTGGGCGTAGCCGGTTTGTGACGTGGCGGAGATTGCGGCGGGCGTGGGGTTGGTTTGGGCGCGGAGGGATGGGGCGGGGGTGCCGGTTGCGGCGGTGGTGCCGTCAGCGCTTTCCGTGTTGACTGCGCTGGTGCCGGTGGATGCTGCGGGGCTGTCCTCTACGGTATCTGCTGTCGCATTTGTGTTGGTGCCGTCTTCAGCCTTGCCTGTGTCGCTGTTCGTGGCGGCGGCTTGCGCCTGCTGCTCGGCTGTTGGTCGAGGCTGTATGGCTTCCGCGATGGCTGCCATGGGCATCGTCGCGCCGACCATGGACGTGCACGCGATCGCGCAAAGCAGGTAGTAAAGGGGTCGTTTCATAGCGGAGCCTCTCGGTGAGCAGCCAATAGGGTCCGAAGGCAGCTCCAGGCCAGCACTCCGCACATATTTTGTTGGGGCTTATTTTACGGGAACCCCAGTCAACATCAGCGAACTTTCTGGGGGATTGTTGGGGAGGGGAGTGCTATGGGAGGCAGGCTGTGCAGGGAAATGTCATTTCCAGAATCGAAGAGAGTCAGTTGGCGTAGATACCCGTCCCATACTGCTGCATGCTTGACAATCGATCGCATCGGATATGTTGGCGTAAGCGCGCCGACGGCTAACCGCCAAACGCAAGCGGCCCCTGTCCTAGAACCCGGAATAACCACAAACACAAGTTCTGGGAAAGGACAGGGACCGCTATGGAGGTATTAGCAGACGCGATGCCGGGGAAGGCCGCCATCCCGAGGTCGACCGACGGTGTGGTCGACATCCAGTCGCTGCTCAGGCTGCTCGCTGAGCAGGTCGGAGCGCAATCATGGTCGAGGAGGCCGACCAGCTCTGCGGCGATGGGGCCAACGGCAGGTACGGCTGCAAGGCGTGGGGCGCATCGTCTCGCCGGTTTTCCGCGCCAGGGACGCTTCCACCGCCGTGGCCATGTACCACGCGGCGTGCGAGATGCTGGAGGGGTGCTGCCCGAGGGCGGCAAGGGTGCTCGAGGAGGCGGAGCCCGATGCGCTCGCGTACCTCGACTTCCCGACGTCGCGCCAACAACGTGCAGGCGCGCGCAACAGGAAAATGAAGTATCGCTCGCGCGTGGTGCAGGTCTTCCCGCCGGGGAGCTCACTGCTCGGGCTCGTGGGTTCCGTCATGCGCGGCCAGGCCGAGACATGGTCCGGCCTGCGCTACTCCTCGGAGAGGAAGATGGCCTAGTTGCACGACGCGGCGCTCCGTAGGGGCACATCGGGCTGTCATGATTGGACCGAGCTGGAGTAGACTGCCAGGAAGATGGTCGAATCCAGCCTTGAGCTTGCCGACAGAGTGGAGTCGGCCTAGGATAACGATAGATTCCGGATCCTGGACACAGGGGCCAAAGAGTCCATTACGCCATCTTTCGCGACACTAGCTTATGAGATGGATATGCACGCTAATACTGACCGTCGTTTTCATTTTGAATAGCTCATTTGGAGGGTTCTATGTCTCTAAAATCAAATTCCTTTCGCAGCATCCGGGTTTTTATTAGTTCTTCGTGCGGCGATAAAGGTAGATTTGATGAAATGCGAAAGGAGCTTGCGTGTCTTTTGGACGAGACTATGGTATTTGCTGCCTATTCGTGGGAGCGGGAAGGCGCATCTTCATCTTGTGCTGGGGATAATTACATAGCGGAACTTAATGATTCCGATATCGCAGTAGTCGTAGTGGATAATTTGGTCGGCGTAACATCGGGGGTCCGGAAGGAAATCGATCAAATTCGAAAGACGAACAAGCGTGCTTTATTCTATTTCGTATCAGAGCTTTCGGAAGAGAAAACCGCCCTTCAAGAAGATCTCGAAGGGCCAGATGGGGTCACATATTCAGTTGTTCCAAAAATGTCGGAAATCCCCGAACGTGCGCTTCGCGATTTGCAATTAGATGTGCTTAAGCTTTATAGAAAATGGTGTAATCACGATGTTGAGCCGGCTGTGGCTTGTACCAGCATTGCCCCCATCGATGGCGCGATGATTCCGAGACCTCAGCTTGGCCCGTTTCCTAAGCTTCGCGGGCTATTTGGTAGCTTTCTTTTTGGTAATTCATATCAAGTTGATCAGGGTTCTGAGCTGGATAATGAGATTACCGAATTTGCAAGGTCTTTGTTTGTCGATTTCTCTGTTACTAAGTTCGATTCTTCCCGGCTGCTCCCTCTTATTTCAAAAATGCTGCCAGAACCGTACCCCCACATTAATTTCCAAACGATTTGAAGCTATTCAACTTGCATCTTCCGGGCAATACGAGGGCTCAGAGAGGATTCTAGAGCAAGTGTATGTCGAGGCATGTTCTCTAGATGTTGAGACCTGGTTTACTGACGATATTCTTATTGATCTTAGGAATTTACGTGTTCAAATCGACCCATTTTCATTTGATAACCGGCATCAGGAGATTTTGGATAAAAACGGAAGGGAAGTGGTTTATCCACAGTTAGATCGCGCGATTTCTCAGGCACTTGCCGAGATTGAGGATGATCGTATCAAGGAAGGAACTAATTCGTATAATTCCATTACGTTTGGCGATAACGCCCTCCGGTTTTTTGACGGCATTTGTTCTGCCTTCGCTATCGCGGTTATTTTCGGATCACTTACGCAAGTATCCCGAACACTGTGCAATCTTAAAACGGTCGTATTTTATCTGTGCCAAAAATACCGTGATCCTAATTTAAACGTCGCGCTTCTAAAGCTGTCCATTGCTTGTGGCGGTCAAGGCGATGCGTCCAAGACTATTCAGGCATTTAACAACATGTCGTTAGATACTGATCCTTCATCGGCTTGGGACGCATTTCAATTCTGCGCCAACTTTAGATGTTTACAGGACAATCAAATTGCAATATTTGAAGCCTTCGGTGCTTTCGCGTGCTATCTTGCTGAAGCCGATTTTACAAAGGCTTCTGCGATTTTTATTACTTCTGCTGAAGAATTGCTCGAATCCCATTCTGGTTTTCCGAATAAGGTAAAGGCAGTGTTCCGTGCTATAGAACGTGTTGGCGAACGTCTTTCCCCGGCTTGGTCAATCGAATACGCCGTAAAGGTTCTTTCTCTGGAAGTATTTGCTTGGCGGGAAGAGGCTCTTTCGTTCTTTGAGAGAAACGAAGGGCTATTTGATGCTGTCGAAGCCAATTTGCTTGTGAATATTTTAGATGCATTTGACTTGCTATTGTCTTCCGACCATCGTGATGACATGGATGAACGCGTGTGCAATGTGCTTGTTTCGATGTGTGAAGTTGAGAATCTCAAGGTCCGACAGAGACTGGATGAAGTTGCCCGTAAGCTGACTCAGGCATCTTATGAAAGATATCGGTTGATCCTTTGCTCGGAGTCAGATGATCAGTGGCTATCTGAGTATGTGCTCAAGGGCGTTACGGCTATTGAGGCTTCTAATGCGTCCCAGGGCGTTAACGGTTATTATTCACTTGGACTTCAATGGCATATACCAAGTGCGAGGCGATTGGCTTCCATGCATAATGTCCCGGATGATCTGGTTTCTAGGCTATATTCCGTATGTTTGGGGACGTTAGAGAGCCATACCTTTGACTTGGGCGGTAAGATAAATGCTTGCCATGCATGCTGTATATTGCTGTCTAAATATGGCAATCGCCTTGTTGAGCTGCGAGACCGGACATTCGAATGTCTTGACTCTGACGACCTTTTTCAGACGGATTTTTCCTTTGGAAGGGAGAGCAAGAGGCTTCTTGCTGTGTGGGCGGATACGTTGGGCCTTCTTTCGGGTGGCGATTACCGAAATCGTTTGCTTGATGATGTGCTTCATTGTTATCAATCTGACATATATACCCAAGCTAATGCGGGTGTCGCCCTTATTCAGCTTATGGAAAACTATCAGCTTGTTACTGACGAAAATTTGCTTTCAGGTTTTATTTTTTCATATGCGGGGTTTTGTTGAGCTCACAACATTTTCAACTAAATCTTCGAGGGGTTGAGTTGATGAAGCAATTCCTTGCTGTTCCTGAGCTTAGGAGCCCTGCGGCAAGGTCGCTCCTTCTTTGTTTTGACGGCCGTGCACCTAGAATTAAACAGATAATTATCGATGCAATCGATCAAATTTCAGAGTTTGATTCAAAAACCGCCGAGCGGCTAAAGTCAAGGGCTTCATGCGATAACAACTACTCGATTGTTAAGTATTTCAAGAGTCAGAATGTAGGATAAATTGAGTGTTATTAGCCTGAGCGTCAATGATCATTGTTGCTCCGTACTGCTGCTAGAGTTGAGCAATATCGGCCACTAGGTTTTCTTGCGACGTCGACACTACCATTTAAGCTTGAAAAGGAAATTGGGAAACGAATCGAAAAGCTACTAAACTAGATATTTAACTGTTCTCTAAACTGGTTCAATTAACGCTAATCGCCTGTTGCGCCTGACTTCATTTGCAGAACTGGAGCCAACTATGATCGAACAAAAACAGAACGGAGCGGCCTCGATCGATATTGCCGATATATTGGTTGCGATTTTAACTTCAGCTGCACTTCCTGTAGTTTCTCGCATGCTTACTCTTGTGTTTGGGGATAGCTCACTGTGGTCGGTCGATCGCCTGATGGTTCTCTATTTCTCTTCTCTTTCTGGATGGATATTACGAGAGAGTTTTCGGCTTGCAATGGTACAAAGTGGGCTAAAGGCCAGGGGCTATACTTTTATGGATTCTGAGGCGGCCGGTAATGCGGTATGGACTTTTCCCGTTATGGTCGCACTTTTCTGCTGGGATACGGTTCCGGGGCTTATGGCTTTGTTGATTATTTATTGCGCAGCGGCTTTCTTTCTATCTAAAAACAAAGACATTATTTGCATTGATGCCGATAAGATGTGCTTTATTGGGGTTACAGTATCTTTGACCGTTCCTTTAATAGAGGGCTTGCTTGCTAATCACGAACCCGAAATCTCTGGGACGGTCGCATTAATTGTTTTCATAATTCTTCTCGTATATTTAATAGCCTCTAACTATCTGGTCGACCGCTTTCGAATTCGGCATAGGGAGCGCAAGCGTTAAAGCAGATTATGCTACAGATTTTGATTGACTAATTATTCGTTATTTCAATCTGGAGCTTAGGCTTGTGTGCGCGTATCTTTGCACGCGAAATGGAGCATCCGTCTTGTTCTTCGTTTGTTTTTGATATGCGCGCTAATTGATATGCGCGCTAATAACGCTAATAAGTAAGATGAGGATATCGCATGATTGAAAAGTAATTTCTGAGTTAATCCTAAGTGCACTTGCTCTTCTTGCTTTCTTGGAGCTTGTCTTCCCCAAAGTTGCCGAACGCGCTTTCGATCATGTCCTTAATAGGCGAATGGCGGAATTTAAATCCATCTTGGATACTTCTCTTGAGGCATATAAGGATGAGCCTGCACGCGCTTCATCTGCTCATAGGTTGAATTTCGATCAAGAGATGCGTTTTTTTGACAAAAACGGATAATTTGCTGGCGGAGCTAATCCTGCTTATCCAAGAGATGCGGGATGCAATATTGGGTTCTGACTTTGGCGAACTGGAGAAGAGCTGTTTCCTTCGCTACCTTGAGATTATTCCCGAACTTAAGAATACCTTGCTCGTGTACGAACCGGGGGTGCGTTTGTCACCAATGGAAATTAGCCCAGTTTGCACTGATTGCCATGCTCTAATTGGACAAATGTAAATGGCGTTTCGAGACATTGCCGAACTCTTTCGCGGTAGCGTATAGGGTCCCGTGCGATTCGCGGGCTCTTCCCTTGATATCATGACCATAGCGTTCTATTTGTCGACCTTTATCGGAGATGCCCTATGGTCCAGATCGATCCGATGGAATATCCAAAGTTTTCCGATTATTCATCCCATGCCCAGTCTTCTCCCAATATTCCTGTTGGAAGTGCGGGGATGATCGAGTCTTTAAGAACGATTCTGGATGTCTTAAAGCGCGGCCAATCCCTAGACGATGCCATTTCAATTGAGGGCTCAACAGCCAAGCTTTCTCTTGGCGAAGCTTGTCTTGCCCTGAGCCCGTGCGGATTGGTTGTTAAGACTCCTGAGGGATACATTCCTTCTGCAGAAGCGGAACGTTGGATTGACACGGGAGATAACTCCTATCTGGCTGCGTGCCTGGCAAGTCGTTGCAAATTCTTTAGCGGCATGATTGATGCGCTAGGCACGCCAAAAACTTCGGGTGAGCTGCGTTTGACGGCTAATGCCGAGTACGGAATGAGCTGGAGCAAGAAGGGTGAGGTTCAGCGACGTCTAAAGTGGGCTCGCGAGCTTGGGCTTGTTGAGTATCGAGAATACGAAGGATGCAGATACGCGCGTACGGCTCTAGGTGACCAATGGGTTTCTCAGATCGAAGTGGAGCCCAAGGGCGTCTTGGAGGAGTCTGCCTCCTTAAACTGGGTTGATCCTTCAAATTGGGCCGTCGAACTAGCCTTAAATGCCAAACAATCTGATCGCTCGGATTCTATTGGATTTTTCGCTGGTGGAGCATCCGGTTTTATTGATGCCACAGTTGAGCTTCTTTCCATCGTTAAAAATGGTGGTGATGAGGCTGCAATCGTTCAGTTTTCAAACTTGTCCTATAAACTTTCCGAAAGCTCAACCAGGGCGGCGATTTCCGCACTTTCAAAATTGGGCTTTGTGCGGCGGTCGTCACTTACGACGTACGAATTAACCGCAATTGGCGACGCTTGGCTGTCTGAAAAATCTGCAGTTAATTTTGCATGCTGTTTTCACGCGGCGTTCTCTTGGGTATTCGAGCTTTTGCCGCTTGTTGGTTACAGCTCGTTTGATGTTAGATCACTCCAGCTGCTTCTATTCGAACGTTTTAACGTCAACATTTCCCATGATGCGCTAAGAAAGCGTCTTAATGTGTTGTTGAAAGCTGGCTTGCTAAAAAAGAGAAGCCAGATGAGTTATCAAGCAACTGAGCACTGCGATTCTTTTTTGAGCGGTTATGGCTTTAATTTCGCTGTTGATTCCTTGGGCAAACAGGGAACGGGGCTAGAACAGCCCGTGGCTACCGATGTCGACAAGCTGATTGGAGAGCTTTGGGATGCATCGCGCGATTCCGGTCATCCCGATCGGTTGGAGCGAGCTGTGGAGCGGTGTTTTAGTCGCCTTGGGTTTAGAACGACTTTATTGGGTGGGTCTGGCGACACAGATGTTTTAGCCGTCGCGAACGCTGCTTCGAGATTTTCTTATTCCGTGGTAATTGATGCCAAATCAACCTCTAATGGCGGCGTCTCTGCCTCACAAGTTGATTTTGATACACTTGAGCTGCATCGTCGTAAGCACAATGCGACGTTTATCGCCGTTGTGGGTTCAAGTTTTTCTGAAAAACGAATCTGCGATAGGGCTAAGGAACACGACGTCGCTTTATTTGGAATTAGCGAGTTGGAAAAACTCCTTAAGCTTCAAGAGGAGATCCCTCTCGTCTCTCAAGACTACAAAATTCTCTTTGAGTATTCGGGATCTATCGATCTTGGTTTATTGGAACCTGCTATTGCTCGCTTTAGGCGAACGACCAAACTGCTCGATTTGGTGCTCAGGGCGTTGCTTTCTCAAAACGAAGATAAAGAATTTGGCGGTTTGATGTCTAAACGGGATGTTTACTGGTTCATGAAAAACGGCGTGTCCTCAATTGAAGACTTGTCGATCAGTGAGGTTGGGGAAATGCTCGAGTTCCTGTCCTCTCCTTTTGTTGGGTGCATTGGTAAGGATAAAGACGGATATTACGCTGTGGGATCTTTTGATGATGCTGCTAAGAGGCTTGTTCTGCTGGCTAAGGCGTGTAATGGGTAGCGTTGGCTTGGTCGGGAACTTGACTGCGTTCATATGGAGGCGTCCGTCAGGCCATCGATATGCGCTTCTTGGGGTGCGAACTTCAGCAGGTAGTCGATGTCGTCGTTAGGTATGGCGTGAGCTTTCGTTGGTTGACGCGTCTCGGAACGCCCGGTGCGTTTCGGGTTGATGGCTGCCAGGATAAGGTCGAATATGGGCGGCTTCTACTGGTTGACGTGACCGTGGACAAACAATTGATATCGATTAGAATTAAACCAATTGCGGTGGAAGCCTTTGGGCGACACCTGAAGAGGGTTGATGCGTCGGCCCTCTTTTTGTTTGGATGTAAGATTCGGCCTGTCAAAACTTACATCTCAATTGGGAAAAGGTGAAATTGCGGGTGTTTTTCTGCTCGTATGTAACTTTACCGATGCTCATTTACTTGGCTCTAATTCGCAACGGATTCTTTGCCGAGGATTGACCGCGACTGTTCATTTCCTTAGAGTGTGAATTGTGATGAGGCCTTGCGACGGTACGTCCGGCTTGGTCCGCGGGAACCGCCGAAAGGCGGTTTTCGCGTTTAAGGTGCTGGTCGAGGAAATCTAAAACAGGGGTCTGGTCTGCCGATCTCGGATTTTCCCCGCGCTTCCGAAAACTCCTGCCGGAAGTATGCGGCAAATTCCGGAATCCCCGAACACACCGCCTTTTTCGGGTAAAGAAGCAGCAGGTAGAAGCGTTGCCGCTATCCAGTGCGGTCGGCATGTCTGGAATTTGCCGCATACTTCCGGATTTAGCATAAGCTCGACTGGGTTGTTTATCGATTGAAGCTGTGGAATCTAACATATGCCTTGTTATTTCTATTTAAATAGATACACTTAACTTATAAGTTAAGTGTATCTAGAAATGGGAGGTGGCCTTTGGTTGAAGGATATGAACTTGTCGAATATAGAGACCCCAAGGGCCGACCGTTTTGGGAGCTGACGACTTCTCCCGACAACTCTCAATTTCAGAAGATGATGTCAGACCCTAAACGTAAAATAGCCGCCCGTAAAATGATCGATCAGATTTCAAAAATCTATGATTATGGGTTAAAGGTTGCGAGTGGGACCTCAAAGCTACGATGTATTGATTCTAAGATCGGCCTCTATGAACTAAAAGGGTTTGACGGGGCAAATCGAGAGATGATTTATGCCATATGTCAGGGCGTAGACAAAGTTGTTCTATTGTTTTGGTTTAAAGGACATCAGGGATCAGGAAATATCAGTAAAGAAATCGAGCGGGCCAAGCGATTAGCCGTAATAGCACGTCAACTTCTGGAATCTGTGCGTTGACTTTTATACTTGGCTTTCGAAACGGAGAACACAATGAATAAAGTAGATTTATCTGATTTTTACGCCGAGACAGAAACTAGCGAAACACGCGCTTATGAACACGCGCTAGATATCGAGTTTATTGTTCATCGCGAGATGAAGCATTTGGGTTTAAGCAAAAGCGATTTGGCAAAGCGCATGGGCGTGAGCCTTCAGTCGCTTTCGAAGCTGTTGAATTCTCAGCCCAATATGACGCTGAAGACGATCGCCAGGTTCGAGCTCGCTTTAGGTATCAATATCGTTCCTAAGGTTACCGTTAACTATTCTAAAGAGCTACCGTTTCTCTCGTCCAATGAATCCCTGCGCAAGCAATGGTCTTTTAGGAACGAGCGTCCGTCCTCGCATGTGAATCTCGAGATGATTTCCGGAGGTTTGGCAGCATGAGTGGGGATTTTATTGCTCCGATTCAAGTCGTTCATTTGTTCGTCGTTGACTCCGATTTCCATATCGAGGATTCGCCCTCGGATAACATGGAATTAAAAGTTGACGTTAGCTACCAAGATGTCCACCTTTGGAAAAACGGTAATGATGCTCGCGCAAGTTTAAAGATGTGCGTAATTGGCAGCCTCCTTGACAGAGATGAAGGTGCACAGGAGAAGATGCACGCTGGCGTTACAGTATCCATCTCGGTTTCTGCGCAAATGCCTATGAACTCTCCCGATGACGAGGCGCGTCACTACCTTCTTTCAAATGCTATTTCGATGGCATATGCCCATGCAAAGAGCTATTTGATGGTTGTTACTGGACTTTCGCCCATGGGAGCGCTTACATTGCCTGCCATTCTCCCTGCAGAGCTGTCAGCAGATTGCGATGTGCCTTTTCAGAGCGAATAGCAGCCTCTCAATGAGCCTGAGTCGGACGAGTTGCTACTCCCACATCCTCTAAAAAAGTTCTTAAAACAGCCTTAAAGGCGCTCCAGCTCGCGTTGACAGCGTAAAATACGCGTGTTTGACTATGACTAAAGTGGATTTTAGGGGAGGGGTGCGCCATGGAGGTGCTGGTTGTTGGCAACACCGCATATGTTGACGATGACTTTTGTGCCAAGGCGTTCCCCGGGGACCACGTTAAGGTCGTAGCCGCCGAAGCGCGCCGCGAGGAGTCGTCGCCCCATGCCTCGTGGAAAGAGCTGCTCCAGCACTTGGAGCAGGCCTACGAGTTCGACCGCATGGTCTACCTGTCTAATTACCTTACCCCGCATACCGATATCGTGGGCGATATCGAACTGTTGCGCTCGGTCTTTCGTGCGTGCGCGGGTCGCCGGGTCCAACTGCTGTATGTAGCGGGGCCCGCGGGTGCCGAGGGTGCCGCCGATGCCGCGGGGCGAACGGGCAAGGGCATTATCGCGCACGCAGCCAACGACCTGTGCCGCTACTACGCTGCTCGCGAGGGCGTTCAGACCAAGATCCTGCGCATGCCGTTCCTGTATACCGCGTCTGCCGCACTGGAGGACCCGTTTTTGGTGCCGTTGTTCGACGCGTGCTCAACCGGATCGGTCGCTCTGCAGGGCGCGCAGGATGCGGCGTTTCCCCTGCTGTGTGCCGAGGAGCTTGCGGTGCTGGTACGCCGTATCTTCGACAGCTGGGATGGCAACTTTGAGACGCTCGACGTTGCCGATACCTTCCATCACGCGTCAGGTGAGGTGGGCGAGGCCCTCAAGGCGCTGTTCCCAGGGCTTTCAGTTGCCTATGGCGATTCTGCCGGCTACGCCCTGCCCGTCAGCGACGTCGTTCGCGTGCGTTATGGTTGGTTTCAGCGCTACGACCTGATGCGCGATCTTTCGACCATTCAGGCGCGTTGGGATGCCGGTCGCGCGAAGAAGGTCAACCCCTTGCGCGCCGCCATCGACCGCATCCAGATGCGCGCGCTGCCTATTAAATGCCTGGAGACGGGCGTTGCCTGGGTTCTGTTCGAGGTGCTGGAGCATCTGTTCTCACAATCGGCCCAGCTCAACGTGCTCGACTATCGCCTGCTCTACGTGGTGCTGATCGGCACGCTGTATGGCTTGGACTTTGGCCTGGTTGCGGCGCTGCTGGCGTCGGTGGGTTTGGCCGCGAGCTACTTTACTCAGTACGGCTATACCTTCCAGGGCCTGTTCTACGAGCCGTCCAACTGGCTGCCGTTTATTGCGTACTTTGTGGTGGGTGCCGTGTGCGGCTATGTGCAGCTGCGCAACAGCGAAGCCATTAGGGCGGAGCGAGATCAAAACGAGCTCGTGCGCAACCGCAATACGTTCCTTACGCAGCTCTACCACGACGCGATCGAGGACAAGCGCGCGTACAGGCGCCAGATCGTGGGTCGCCACGACAGCTTTGGCAAGATCTTTGCCGTGACGCAGGAGCTCGATGTGCTCAATCCTCGCGACATCTATCGCAAGTGCTGCGAGCTTCTGGGCGAGATCCTCGAGAACGATTCGGTGGCGATCTACCATGTTTCGGGCGGGGCATTTGCACGCCTGGTGGCAGCAAGTCCCGCGATTGCCGAAGATGCCGCACGCTCGCTCACGCTTGAGCAGCTTGCACCTCTTTTGGGCGACGGGGGTCGTTCGAACCTGTGGGTGAACCGCGAGCTGACGCCGGGGCTTCCCATGTTTGGATACACGATCGAGCGCGACGGGGCACCCGCCGTGCTGATCTTTGTGCGTAGTGCGGCCGAAAACCAAATGACCCTCTATTATCAAAACCTGTTCCGCATCTTGTGCGGGTTGGTCGAAAGCGCGCTGGGCCGTGCCTTTGACTATGAGGCGGTGGCGCAGGATAAACGCTGCGTTGACGGCACGTGCGTGCTCAAGCAGGCTGCCTTTGGCCAAGAGCTCGCGGCGGAGCAGGCGCTGGCAGATAGCAAGATGGGGAGTTTTTTGCTCCTGCGCGTGTTACCGGGCATGGAGCCTGTCGGCGAGCTGGTGGGCGCAATTGGGTCGGCAATCCGCGAGAGCGACGCGGCGGGCTTGGTCGACGGCGACGTGCTCTACCTGCTTATGCGCCAGGCAAAGGCGTGCGATCTGCCCATTATCCGCGAGCGCCTGAGCGCCAAGCAGATTGCGGTGGAGCCCGTCTACGGCGAGGACATCGTGGCGCTGCTGCAGCACATCTCTTACACCGGTGACGGTGAGGGGGGTGCCGCTTGATCTCGCTTGTCGTTGTTGCCGTCTTGCTGCTGATTCATGCGCTGGTTTGCCTGATGCTGTGGACGCTCATGAAGCTGGGCCTGCTGCCGGTGCGCGGGCACATGCTGGCTGTGATAGTGCTGGTGCCGCTGTAGGGCCCGTTGCTGGTGGTTCTGCTATCGGTCCGCAGCGCGGTGTTTTGCGAGGGGCTGAAAGAGTCTGCGCTGGAGTCGCTGCGCTTTAACGACGACCTGCATCGCAGCATCCTGGTGCACGACCGTGACGCCGATGCGGGCGTGGTCCCGCTCGAGGAGGCGCTCATCGTCAACGACCCGGCATACCGGCGCCGCCTAATGCTCTCCATGCTCACCGAGGAGCCCGACGCGTACCTGGCACAGCTGCAGGCGGCTAAGCTTAACGACGACGTTGAGGTGGCGCATTATGCCGCGACGGCGGTGGCGCAGATCTCCAAGGAGTCCGACCTTAAACTGCAACAGCTGGAGCGTGCCTTTAAGACGGACCCGAGCGCGCAAAACCTCAACGAATACTGCGATTTTCTTGGTGAATACTTGGGCTCGGGCTTGGCTGAGGGGCGCGTGGCTCAGATTCAGCGCCAACAGTACGCGCGCCTGCTTGCGCGTCGCTGCGAGCGCGAGGACGCCCTTGAGCTGCGCATTCGATATGCGACGGCGCTGGCTGATGTCGGACAGATCGACGAGGCGCAGGCCGTGATCGACCAGCTGGTGCTCGACGTGCCCGAGGAGCAGGAGGTTTGGATGCTTTGCCTGCGCCTGGCCGTGATGCGCCGCGACGGTGACGAGGTTCACCGTGTGATCGATGCGATTGACAAGCAACACGTGTATTTGAGCGCCGACAACCGCGAGAAGTTGGCGTTTTGGCGTGACGGGGAGGAGGCCAGATGAGCGTGGCGCAACATATCCGCGACCGTGCAGGCCGCTTTCGTTGGATGGGGCTCCTCGTGGTGTGGGCGGTCTTTATTGCCATGGCCGCCGTGCTGCTGGTGGAGCGTGCCGGCGTGCAGTACAGTGCGGGCCAGCGTAAGCTGGGGATGCTTGCCGCCAACGATGCAGTGCCGGCCTCCTCGGCAATCTTTGGCCAAAAGCCCACGTGTCTGGTCATTACCGACTCGGACCAAGATAGCGTCGACGATGTTAAAGACCAGTTCGACCAGATTTTGCTGGACATGAAGATTGCCCATCGCGATGTTGATATTGCCACCGACGGTGCGGACGCGATTCCATCGCTCACGTCGTTTGATCGCGTGATTGTGCTTATGCCCTCGCTTGACGGACCGGGTACGCATCTGACCGATCTGATGAGTTGGGTGAGTCCGGGCGGCTCACTCATGCTGGGCATGACGCCAGATAACTCGAACTACCTGCAGACTGTTGCTTCCAAGCTTGGGATCGAATCGGCCGGATATGACTATGCGACAGCCGAAAGTATTGTTCCGAGCGATGACTTTATGTTGGGCGGAGGAGAGCGCTACGAGTTCTCGGATCCCTTCGATTCTTCGCTTTCGGTTTCATTGCGCGAAACGGCGCGCGTATGGGCAAAGACCGGTGACGCGGGCACGCCGCTCATTTGGTCTAACGATTGCGGCAGTGGTCACACCGTGGTGTGCAACATTGGTATCTACGACAAGGTCATGCGTGGGTTCTATGCTTCGGCCATAAGCTTGCTGGGTGATACCACGGCCTATCCGGTCATCAACAGCGCCGTGTTCTATTTGGACGACTTTCCTAGCCCCGTGCCCTCGGGCGATGGTACTTATATCAAGCGTGACTACGGCCTTTCCATTGCCGATTTTTACACCAAGGTCTGGTGGCCCGATCTGCAAAAGCTCGCGCAAAAATACGGCATTCGCTATACCGGCGTGATGATCGAAAACTACGAGGACGCGGTCAACCAGACCGAGCCTGCGCGCCAGGCCGATACCACGCAGTTTCGCTACTTTGGCGGCATGCTGCTGCAGATGGGCGGAGAGCTGGGCTTTCACGGCTACAACCATCAGCCTCTGGCGCTCTGGGATACCGACTATGGCACGCTGTATGACTACAAGACCTGGAAGAACAAGGAAACGCTCGTCGCATCGCTCAACGAGCTTATCGCCTTCCAAGATGAGGTGCTGCCCAACGCGCACGGCTCGGTTTACGTGCCGCCGTCAAATATCCTTTCGGCCCGTGCACGCAAGCTTATCGGCACCGACGTTCCGCGCATTAAGACTATTGCCAGCACGTACTTTGAGGACGGTACCGACCTGCCCTACGTGCAGGAGTTTGGCGTGGCGAGCGATGGCATTGTGGAGCAGCCACGTATTGTTTCGGGCGGCATGGTCGACGATTCCTATATGCGCCTGTCAGCCGTGTCCGAGCTCAACATGCACTACGTGAGCACGCACTTTATGCACCCGGACGACCTGCTCGATCCGGATCGCGGCGCCAAAGAGGGCTGGGAGGTCTACAAGGGCGGCCTGACCGACTACCTGGACTGGCTTACCAAGTCGGTGCCCGATCTGCGACACCAGACGGCGTCGGAGTGCTCCGGTGCCATCCAGCGTTTTTCGTCCGTGACGGTGAGCGTGGATACCAGCGCGGATGCCTGGACGCTCAGCCTGGGCAATTTCCACGACGAGGCGTGGCTCATGTTCCGCGCCAATAATGGCGAGCCGGGTGCAGTCACGGGTGGCGAGATTATGCATCTGACAGGCGACCTGTACCTTGTCAAAGCCACGGACAAGACGGTGACCATTGCGCGCAAGGAGGGTGGCGACAGATGAGAATCTGCTTGGTACTCGAGGGTTGCTACCCCTATGTGCACGGCGGCGTATCTACCTGGATGCATGGCTATATCCAGGCCATGCCCGAGCATGAGTTTGTGCTATGGGTGATCGGCGCGCATACTGCCGACCGCGGCAAATTTGTCTACGAGCTGCCCAGCAACGTGGTCGAGGTGCACGAGGTGTTCCTGGACGATGCCCTGCGGCTTTCGGGCGAGCAACATGAAGCCAGTTTTAACGACCGCGAGCGCGAGGCGCTGCGCCGCCTGGTGTCGCTCTCCAATCCGGACTGGGACGTGCTGTTCGATATCTTCCAGCGCCGTCGCGTGCATCCGCTCTCGTTTTTGCAGAGCCGCACGTTTATGGATATCTTCCGCGACGTGTGCCTTGCCGAGTACCCCTACACGCCCTTTGCCGACGCATTCCACACCATGCGCTCTATGCTGCTGCCCGTGCTCTACCTGTTGGGCAGCGAGGTGCCGGTGGCCGATGTGTACCATGCCATCTCGACCGGCTACGGTGGCCTGCTCGCCTGCCTGGGCTCAAGCGTTCACCATGCGCCGGTGCTGCTGACCGAGCATGGCATCTATACCCGCGAACGCGAGGAAGAGATCATTCGCGCCGACTGGGTGGTGCCGTCGTTTAAGGACCGCTGGATCCGCTTTTTTTACCTACTTTCGGAGGAGATCTACCGCCGCGCCTTCCGCGTGACCAGTTTGTTCCATAACGCCCGCAAGACCCAGATTGATATGGGCTGCGATGCGGACAAATGCCTGGTCATCCCCAACGGCATTAAGTTCGACCGCTTTAAGGATATTCCCTTAAAGCCCGATGACGGCTGGGTGGACATTGGCGCGGTGGTGCGCTTGGCGCCCATCAAGGACGTCAAGACCATGATTTATGCCTTCTTTGAGCTGCACGAGCGCCTGCCCAAGGTGCGCCTGCACATTATGGGCGGCGTGGACGACGAGGAGTACGGCGCCGAGTGCCACGCGCTGGTCGATACCCTAGGCGTGCGCGACCTGATCTTTACCGGCCGCGTCAACGTGGTCGAGTACATGGAAAAGCTCGACTTTACCATTTTGACGAGCATCTCCGAAGGTCAGCCGCTCAGCGTGCTGGAGTCGCTTGCATCGCGCCGTCCCTGCGTGACGACCGAGGTGGGCTGCTGCCGTGAGCTGCTCGAAGGCGCTCCGGGCGACGACTTTGGCGTGGCGGGTTTTGTGACGCCGCCTATGTATCGCAAGGGCTTGGCCGATGCCATGGAACGCATGTGCACAAGCCGCGCCCGCCGTATCGAGATGGGGGAGCGCGGCCAGCGTCGCGTTGCCACGTACTTTTTGCACGAGCAGATGCTCGCCAACTATCGCGCGCTGTACGACGAGACGGCGCAAGCGTTTGACCTGCCCAGAGAGGGGGAGTAGCCGGTGGCCGGAATCGGTTTTGAGCTCAAGCGCCTGTTTAGGCGCAAGGGCCTGTTTGCCACGATGCGCGCTTACGGCTACGCCGGCATTGTGTGCACGGGCCCGATGCTGTTGGGCGTGTTGCTCCAGGTGGGCATCTTGGTGCTGTGTGGTCTGTGGGGCGTGGGCCGTGCCAACCAGGATCTGCTGGTGTGCATGGTGACCTACACGCTGCTGGCGTCGCTTACGCTCACGAGCTTTTTCTCCATGCCGGTCACACGCTTTTTGGCTGACATGCTCTTTGCCGAGCGCGAGGATGAGATCTTGCCTTCGTTTTGGGGCTCCAATGCTGTCATGCTCGTTGCAGGCACGGTGCTCTACGGCGTCTTTTTGCTGTTCTCGGGCGCCACACTGCTGCAGGGACTGCTGTGCCTGTGGCTGTTCAACATTATGATCGTCAACTGGAACGGCATGAGCTACCTCACCGCCATCAAGGATTACCGCGGTATCCTGTGCAGCTTTGCGGCTGCCATTGGCGTGGCGTGCCTGTGCGCCCTGGCCGCGCTGGCACTGGGGCTGCCGCCGGTCGAGGGCCTGTTGGCGTCAATTGCTCTGGGCTACGGCGTCATGCTCGCCTGGGACGTGGTTCTGCTGTACCGGTATTTTCCTCAGAGCGACCGCAGCCCCTGGCCCTTTTTGCGGTGGCTCGATCAGTTTATGCCGCTGGCGCTCACGGGTCTGTTAACCAATCTGGGGCTCTTTGCGCACCTGGTGATTATTTGGGCCGGTCCCATTGGCGTGCAGGTCAAGGGCTTGTTTTATGGTGCGCCCTACTACGATGTGCCGGCGCTCATTGCGTTTTTGACGATCCTGGTCACGACCGTCAACTTTGTGGTCTCGGTCGAGGTCAACTTCTATCCGCGCTACCGCGACTATTACAGCCTGTTCAATGACGGCGGCGTGGTAGGCGATATTGTGGTGGCCGAGGAGGAGATGCTCTCCACGCTTAACAGCGAACTGCGCTTTTGCGCGCTCAAACAGTTGTTTGTGACCGCGGCGGTTATCTCGCTCGAGACCACGGTACTGTCGGCCTTACCGTTGGGCTTTAACAACCTTATGCACGGGTATTTTCGCACGCTGTGCGTGGGCTATGGCCTGTATGCCGTGGGCAATATGGTGATGCTTATCTTGCTGTACTTTACCGACTACAAGGGAGCCGTGCTGGCTTCGGGTCTGTTTGCCGGTGTGGCCGGGCTGGCGACTGCCGTGTCGTTGCTTTTGCCGCAGCAGTTTTACGGCTTTGGCTTTTTGTTGGGCGCGGCGGTGTTTTTTATCGTGGCGCTGCTGCGGCTCGATATCTATACCGCCAACTTGCCGTATCGTATCCTGAGCCAGCAGCCCATTGTGGCGACCGACAAGACGGGCTGGTTTACACAGCTGGGCCGCTTGCTCGACCGTGCCGAACAGCGCTATGAGGAAGGCCGACATAAGGGTGAGCCACATGGTGCGTTTGAGCGCGCAGTAGTTCGCGTGTATCGCAAGCATTGGGGAGGTTCTGATGACCGATAGGATGATGTCTCGCCGTCGCCTGTTTGAGGCGGCTGCCGGTGCGCTGTTGCTTTCGGGCTGCTCGGTGCAGGAAGACTCCTCGACTAAAAAGGTCAAAAAGCAGGACAAGATTAAAAAGGCCGAGTCCTCGGACGGTACCAAGCACCTACGCGATAAAGACGAGCTGTACGAGGTCTACGATGACTCGGGTATTGTGACCATGTACTTGACGGTCTCGCGCGGCAACAGCTCTGAGAACACCGACCACAGCTGGGCCGAGATCAACACGTACTCGGTGTATGACTATGCCGATATGGGCGTGACGCGCTATCAGGTTATGGGCCTGCTGCAGCCGGGCGACGAAGACGGCCCGGTGGCCGGCGAGGTTGGCTATGACGAGGAAGCGCCCAATGCCACCGTGCAGGTGCGCGGTCAGACATCGAGCAATAACTCGCAAAAGAATTACAAGGTGGAGCTCAAAAAGGGCAAGGGTACCTGGCGCCAACAGCGCGCGATTGCGCTCAACAAGCACATGGGCGAGGGTATGCGTTTTCGCAACAAGATGGCCTACGACCTTATCCGTGGGATTCCCCAGATGATGGGCCTGCGCACGCAGTTTGTGCATCTGTGGGTGTGCGACCAGACCGAAAAGTCCAACGATACCTTTGAGGACTACGGCCTGTTTACGCAGGTGGAGCAGCTCAACAAGAAGGCGCTTAAGGCACATGGCCTGGATAAGAGCGGGCACCTGTACAAGGTGAACAGCTTTGATTTCCATCGCTACGAGGATACCATTAAGCTCGCCGACGATCCCAACTACAACCAGGCTAAATTTGAGGGCATGCTCGAGATTAAGGGCGATTCGGACCACACCAAGCTCATCGAGATGCTCGATGCGCTCAACGACGAATCGCAAAAGATCGACGACGTGCTCGGCTCCTACTTTGATACCGAAAATCTGGTCTATTGGCTGGCGTTTCAGATCCTGACGGGCAACTGCGATACGCAGAACCGTAATTGTTATCTGTACAGCCCTCTCAACTCAAATACCTGGTACTTTTTAGATTGGGATAACGACGGCATGCTGCGTAAGCTGGAGCTTTCTCTTACCGGGTTTTCGGACTACGCGAGCTGGGAGCGCGGCGCAAGCAACTACTGGGGCAACGTACTGTTCAATCGTGCGCTGCGCAGCAAATCGTTCCGCAGCGAGCTCGACCGCGCCGTCAAGGACCTGCGTTCGTATATGACCGAGACACGCCTGAGCAAGATGATCAAGCACTACCGCGAGGTTACTGAATCGCTGGTCTTTGCTTCGCCCGATATCGATAATCTGCCTGTCACCAAGGACCAATACGAGCAGATCGCCGCGGCGATTCCCTCCGAGATCGAGGAGAACTACAAGAGCTTTCGCGAGAGTTTTAAAAAGCCCATGCCGTTCTACATCGGCGTGCCGCAGATCGATAACGGTAAGCTACGTATTAACTGGGATGCGTCCTACGACTTTGAGGCGCGCGACATTCGCTACACCGTGGAGCTTGCGCGCGACTATGCCATAAGCGACGTGGTCTTTAAGGCCGAGGACGTGCTGCTTCCCGAGGTGACCTGCGATGCGCCCGATGCCGGCCAGTATTTTGTGCGCGTGCGTGCCAACAACTCCGACGGCTATACGCAAGATGCGTTTGACTACTATGTGACCGACGACGGCAAGCACTACGGTATGAAGTGTTTTTACGTGCAAGACGTCGGTAAGGTCGTGGAGGACACGTATGAGGAGGGCTAGCGCGCTGCTTGAGCGCTTGGCGGCCCCGCCTGTGCGTACCACGCAGGAGCGTTACCGCCACGAGCTCAAATATCTCATTAACGAGGGCGAGCACGCTGCGCTTGCCTGTCGCATGGCGCCGGTGTTTAAGCTGGACAAGCATGCGCGGGCGGGCGGTTACACCATTCGCAGCCTCTACTTTGACGACTACTGCAACTCGGCCTACGAGGAAAAAGACGCCGGCATTCTCATGCGCAAAAAGTATCGCGTGCGCATCTATAACGGCAGCGACAAGCTGATTAAGCTCGAGCGCAAAAAGAAGTACGGTAGCTGGATTTACAAGGAGGATGCGCCACTTACGCGCGGCGAGTTTGAGCAGATTCTGGCTGGCGACTACGACTTTTTGCTGAGGAGCCCCTATCCGCTCTGTCGCGAGTTCTACATCGAGTGCATCTGCAACATGATGCGCCCGAGGACCATCGTGGACTACGAGCGCGAGCCGTGGGTGATGGACGAGGGCACCGTGCGCATCACGTTTGACATGAACGTGCGTGCCGGGGTGGGAAGCTTCGATATCTTTGACGCGACGCTGCCCGCGCTGCCGGTCCTGGAGCCCGGCAAGCTGGTGATGGAGGTCAAGTTTACCGAGCTTTGCCC
This sequence comes from uncultured Collinsella sp., assembly GCA_958438125.1. Taxonomy (GTDB): domain Bacteria; phylum Actinomycetota; class Coriobacteriia; order Coriobacteriales; family Coriobacteriaceae; genus Collinsella. The sequence continues at coordinate 8,831 of CAUBQN010000005.1, read as the reverse complement.
GCAGCTGGTGCGCGATATGGTGCCGCCGGGAGCGGCCGAGCTTACGGCGGTCTCCAAGTACTGCCTGTGTTACGAAAAGACCGCCTACCTTCGCGGATTTAATTACTGGGAATCGGATTTTGAGAACCGAGGGGATATTTAGACCATGAGCACCAGGGACTTTTTTAAGAACTCCGTCTTGGAGGCGTTTGGCCAGGTCGACCCTGCCAAGATTGGCCTTTCGCTGCTCGTGGCGCTCGCCATGGGCATTCTGATCTATTACGTGTACAAGCGCTTTTTTACCGGCGTGGTGTATTCGCGTAGCTTTGCCGTGACACTCGTGGGCATGTGCGTGCTTACCTGCATGGTCACGCTCGCGATCTCGACGAACGTGGTCATCTCGCTCGGTATGGTTGGTGCTCTGTCCATCGTCCGCTACCGTACGGCGGTCAAGGACCCGCTCGACCTGCTGTATCTTTTTTGGGCCATTACCACAGGCATTACGGCAGGCGCCGGCATGTACGCGCTCGTGGGGCTTACGGCAGTGGTGATTGTGGTGATGATTGCCGGCTTTGCGAGCCACCAGGACAAGGCGCGCGTGTACATGATGGTCATCCACTACACGGGCCAGACCGCCGGCGACGATATCGTGCGTGTATTTGGGCGCACCAAGTTTACGGTGAAGTCCAAGACCATGCGTGGTGACAAGGTCGAGATGGCCGTGGAGGTGTTCTCGGACAGCGTTGACATGCCCTATGCGGACGCCATTCGCGAGCTCGACGGCGTTGAGGACCTAACGCTCATCCAGTACAACGGCGAGTACCACGGGTAACTATGTTCCGGCGTTTTAACAAACGCCGGACCGCTCGACGCTGCGCGGGCATCTGCCGGGCGATCTGCCGCTCAAACCGTCGCTCGCGTACATATAGTACGCTTCGCTCCTCTTTCGCGGCACCTCGCCACGGCAGCTGCCCGCTCGCTGACGTTTGCTCGACCTGGGTGATATTGATTTATCCGAAGCGCCGTCACGGGTATCATGGTGAAAGCGATTTCAATGACAGGGGTGCTCGTGGTTAAGATGAAAGATGTGGCCGAGCTGGCCGGCGTTTCGAGCGCCGCCGTCTCGCGCTACCTCAACGGTGGATATATCTCGGCGGACAAGGCCGAGCGCATTAAGCAGGCAATCGAGCTGACCGGATACGTGCGATCCAGCCAGGCTCGCGCGCTGCGCACCGGTTCCACCAAGCTCATCGGCGTCATCGTACCTAAGATCAACTCGGAATCCGTGAGCCGCATTACCGCCGGCATTGGTCAGGTGCTCGGTCGCCGTGGCTACCAGATGCTGCTCGCGAATACTGATAACGTGGCCGAGCGTGAGCTCGAGTATCTCGACCTGTTCCAGAACCACCCGGTCGATGGCATCGTGCTCGTGGCGACCATGATCACCGACGAACATCGTGCGGCCATTGCGTCTTGCCGTGTGCCCATTGTGCTGATCGGTCAAAACGTCGAGGGCGCGGCTTGCGTCTACCATGACGATTACGAGGCCGCCTTTGAGCTGGGCCAGGCGCTCGCGAAGCATGTTGAGGGCAAGATTGCCTATATCGGTGTTACCGAGGAAGACCGTGCCGCCGGTTACGACCGTCGTCGTGGTTTTGAAGCGGGCTTACGCGCCGCGGGTGTTGCGCTCGATCCCGAGCTGATTCGCCGCGGGTCCTTTACCCTCGATTCCGGCTATCGTGCGTCGCGCGAGCTGCTGGGCGAAGTGCCCGATGTTTCGTTTATCGCCTGCGCGACCGACACTATGGCTGCCGGCGCCCTGCGCGCTCTTGACGAGGTGCGTGGCATGGGCGAGGGCGTGCGTCGCGTGAGTGGCTTCGGCGACAACGCGTTTTTGCGCGCGCTGACGGGCGGCATTCCCACCGTGCATTACGGCTACCTGACCAGCGGCGTCGAGGCGACCAATATGTTGCTCAACGCGCTCGATGGCGAGGAGGGGGAGAGCGGTCTCAAGACGCTCAAGCTCGGCCATCAGCTTATGAATGTCTAGGCTTTGGGCACGTCTGCCTGCCTCTGAGACCCCTGTTTTTGCTTCAAAACTACCTTTCGCCGGCTTTTTCCTACCGTTCACCCTACTATGAAAACGATTACAGTCATATCAAACTGAAAGCGATTACAGTGTATGTGTCAAAGATGGCCGGGTGCACATGCGCCCGTTGGAGGAAAGGGAAGTTATGGACTACCGCAAATCAGCCCAAGAGGTGCTCGACAACGTCGGTGGCGCCGACAACGTTGTTTCGGCCGCACACTGCGCCACGCGTCTACGCCTGGTGATTGCCGATAATTCCAAGGTTAACAAGGAGGCCATCGAGAATCAGCGGCGTCGAGGGCGTCTTTGAGGCCCAGGGCCAGCTCCAGATTATTTTTGGCACTGGCACCGTCAACAAGGTCTACGAAGAGTTCATCGCGCTCAGCGGCGTCGAGGCTGCCACCAAGGCCGAGGTAAAGGAGGCCGCGGCTCAGCAGCAGAACATCTTTATGCGTGCCATTAAGGTACTCGGCGACGTCTTTGTTCCCATCATCCCCGCCATCGTGGCTTCGGGCCTGCTGCTGGGTATTATGAGCGCCCTCAACTTTATGGCCTCCAACGGCTTTATCGCGCTCGACACCAATAACTTTATTTACAAGATTGCCGACCTGGTCTCGGGCACGTCCTTTGGCATTCTGCAGATCCTGATCGGCTACTCCGCCGCCAAGGCCTTTGGCGCCAACCCGTATCTGGGTGCCGTCGTCGGCGGTGCGTTCATTAACTCCTCGCTGCAGAGCGCCTACACGGTTGCCTCCGAGGGCGTGCAGACCATGGTTACCGTCATTCCCGGTGTGTACAGCTTTGAGTGGGTCGGCTATCAGGGCCATGTGATCCCCATCGTTATCGCTTGTGCCATTCTGGCCTTCCTCGAGAAGCGCCTGCACAAGATCGTTCCCGAGATGTTCGACCTCTTTGTGACTCCGCTCGTTTCGGTGTTCGTGACCGTGCTCGTGACGCTCGTTGCCGTCGGCCCCATCTTCGTGTGGGCCGAGAACGCCATCCTCGGTCTGATTCAGGCCCTGCTGACCCTGCCCTTCGGCATCGGTTCCTTTATCGTCGGCCTGTTCTATGCCCCCACGGTCGTTACCGGTATCCACCAGATGTACACCGCCATCGACCTGGGCCAGCTCGCCCAGTATGGCGTGACCTACTGGCTGCCCATCGCCAGCGCTGCCAATATCGCCCAAGGTGGCGCCGCACTTGCCGTTGCCTTTAAGACCCGCGATGCCAAGATTAAGGGCCTGGCGCTTCCTTCGGCTCTGTCCGCCTTCATGGGCATTACCGAGCCTGCCATCTTCGGCGTGAACCTTCGCTTCTTTAAGCCCTTCATCGCCGGCTGCATCGGCGGCGGTTGCGGTGCCCTGGTCTGCGCGCTCACCTCGCTTGCCGCCTCCGGCACGGGCGTTACCGGCATCTTCGGTATCCTGCTGTGCCTGGCCCAGCCCGTGCAGTACGCAATCATGTTCGCGGTCGCCGCGGTCGTGTCCTTTGCCATCTCGTTTGTCCTGTACAAGGACGAGCCCAAGTCTTCCGAGCAGGCCTAAGAGCTTTTGATTGAGGGGTGCCCGCGGGTTGTATGCTCGCGGGCGTTCCCGTATCTGGTGCCGATCTCTGGCGCCTTGTTACTTTCGATCCGTTAGGACTTTGATATGTCTAATGGACTTGGTCGCGACCTTGCAAAGCTGGTTGCTGCTGTTGACGCTGCCGCCTCTGAGCGCGGTCATGGCGCGTATGGCCAGCACTTCCATATTATGCCGCCGGCGGGTTGGCTCAACGACCCCAACGGTCTTTGCCAGGCAGATGGCGTGTTTCACGCGTACTTCCAGTATGCCCCGTTTGATGTGAACGGCGGCGTCAAGATGTGGGGCCATGCCATGAGCCGCGACCTTATGAAATGGGAATATGTTGGCGCGCCGCTGCTTCCCGACGAGCCGTTCGACTGCCATGGCGTGTATTCGGGCTCGGCATTGGTCGAGGACGGTCGTATTTGCGTGCTCTATACCGGCAACGTTAAACTCCCCGATGCCGACGGCGTCTATGACTACGTCAACACCGGTCGTCGCGCCGATACCGTGTATGTCGAGAGCGTCGATGGACAGACGTTTAGCCAAAAGCTCTTGGTGCTGGCGTCCGAGGATTATCCCGAGGATTTGACCTGCCACGTGCGTGACCCCAAGGTGTGGCGCGATGATGATGGGCGTTATCACATGGTGCTGGGCGCGCGTCGTCGCGTGGATGGTCCGCATGTCGATAGCCGATTTTGTGCCATGCACGGCGAGGGTGCCGGGCGCGATGTGGGCGAGATCTTGGTGTATGGTTCGGCCGACATGCTGAGCTGGGAGCTCGAGAACCGCGTGTCTACGCCCGAGCGCTTTGGCTTTATGTGGGAGTGCCCGGGGTATCTGGAGCTTGAGACGGATGGCGGTGTACCGGCGAAGTGGCTGTCCTTCTCTCCCCAGGGGCTCGAGGGCGGTCGTTGGGACCGCGGCAATGTGTATGCAGCGGGCTACATGCCTGTAACGGGCGACATTACGGGTGGTGACGGTGTCTATGAACTGGGAGAGTTCCGCCTGTGGGATGCCGGTTTTGACTTCTATGCGCCGCAAGAGTTTACGGCCGAGGACGGTCGCCACATTCTGATCGGCTGGATGGGTATGCCCGATGAGCCGACCTATGGCAACGACCCCACTGTGGCGTGTGGCTGGCAGCACTGCATGACGGTGCCGCGAGAGCTTACGGCCGGTGCCGGCGGCGTGGTGCTGCAGCAGCCGGCGCGCGAGATCGAGCACCATTATGCCTCGGTGCGTGTGGGGGAGGGCTCGTTGGAGGTTGCCGGCGATACCTGCTTTGACGTTATTGTCGACGATGTCGACGGCGCTTTTAGCGCGACTGTTGATGGCGAGCTGAAGCTGGCGTTTGTGCCCGCCGAGGGCAAACTGCCCGCGCGCTTTGAGATGCGATTTACCGATGAGGGTCGCGCTTCTGCCGGCTGCGGTCGTACCGTGCGCTGGGAGCCCGTCGGCGAGGTTCGTAACGTGCGCATTGTTGGCGATGTCTCGTCGGTCGAGGTGTTTGTGAACGATGGCGCGCTCGTGTTTTCGACGCGCATCTATCCCGAGACCTATGGCGTGTCCGTTGTCGCTCCGGGTGCGAACGTAAACTACCATACGCTCAACATCTAGGCGAGTCGTCGCATATCGGCGCTATACTGCAGCCGTTGCCCACGATGCGGGGAACACCCGCATCGTGGGTATTTGTTTTGAAGGGGCGGTGCCGTATGGGCGTACAGCAGATTGAAGAGGCTTGGGCTTTGAGGTCCGGCGCACGTGAGGCGCGTCTTGTTGCGGCCTCGCATGTGCCGGCGGCGCTGTCGCAGCTGGGGATTGTGCGTCCCGGTGACCGCCTGGTGGCCTTTGCGGATGACTTTGCCGATGCGTTTGCGCGCGGCTTTGATGCCTGCGACGTTGTGCTGGTGGGCTCACCGTCTGCCGATGCGTTTGCTGCCGCGTCCGAGGGCTTTGATGTTTCGTTTGATGCCAAGGGACCGCACCTGTGGTGGTTCGTCAACTCCATCGGCGGGTTTGGCCTGCGTGTGCCTGACCTTCGCGCTCTGGGCCGCGCGGCTCGCGAGGCACGTGCGCTGCTCGTGGTAGACAACACCGTGGCGTCGGCTTTTGGCTGCGATCCGCTGCGGCTGGGTGCTGCGTTGTCGCTCGAGGCGCTCGACCGCGTGTGTGCCGGTAAGGCTCCGCGTAAGCTCGTTGCTGCTTCGGTGGCGCGCTCGCAGCTCAAGCGCCATCATGTGGATGCTGCGGCTGAGTGCGCGCATGCCCTGCTTGAGGGCTGTGGCTTGGCCAAGCTTGATATGCCTGCTGACGAGGCCGGTGTGCTGGAGCGTGGGCTTTCCTCGCTTAACGCCCGCATGCAGGCGCATTTCGACCGCGCCCGTGCGCTGGCCGAGTACTTGGCCGCCAACGAGATGGTGCGCAACGTGCGCTATCCCGGGCTGAGCTCGAATCCCGACCACTCGGTTGCAACGGGAATCCTCGAGCACGGCTTTGGCCCGACAGTTGAATTTGACCTTATCGAGCTTAGCGCGGGGGAGCTGTTCGACGCTTTGCCGGGGGAGTTTCGCACATCGTCCGCCGGCGGCGCAACGACGCGCCTTTCTGCTCCGCGAGGCAAGCAGAGGAGCACCATCCGCCTCTTCGCCGGCACCGACGACCCCTTGATCGTGGCCGCCACCCTCGATAACGCCCTTCGCAACATGCTAAATCATCCTCAACTCCATAAGTTGCGGTGAATTAGGGATTGATTTACGGCTTTAACCGCATAAACAGTCCCTATTTCACCGCAACTTATGAGAAGGGGTTGTGTGGCTATAAGGCCCCGTCCTAAATTGGCTATTCTTTTATGCTGGCGATGAGGTCGTTGGCCTTTGCGGCAATTACTTGGTTGATGTCGGTCTGCAGCTCCTCGTAGGCCGCTATGGCTCGCTCGCCGGCGGGGGTGAGGGTGGATCCGCGGGCTCCGTCGCGCTCGATGAGCTTGCAGCCCAGCTGTCCTTCGGCCTCGTTCACAATGCGCCAGGCCTTGGAGTACGCCATGCCCATGCTCTTGGCGGCGCGGTTGAGCGAGTGCTCGCGGGCGATGCCCTGCAGCAGTAAGACGCAGCCGTGGCCGAACACGCCCGGCAGATCTTTGTCGCACGCTTGAATGACCAACTTTGCCGTCGTCTTGTACTCCATGTGCTCCACGTCTTCCCGCTAAAGTGTTTGCTGGGCAAACGCAAAGCCTGCGTCAAACCCTCGTGTGCTCTTCTTAAATCATGCATTGTAGCAGTCAAAGTGCGTTAAGATACTTCCCCAGTATTGGGCGCCCAAGGTTGGGCTGGGTCCTACGAGGCCTGCAGCCGACCGGTCGCATGGAAAAAGGAGAAACATGGCTACGTTCTTTCCCGGTGAGTCCCACACGTTTTCGGAGTATCTGCTGGTCCCTGGTTACTCGTCCTCGCAGTGCATCCCCAACAACGTCTCTCTTAAGACGCCGCTGACCCGCTTTAAGCGCGGTGAGAAGCCGGCAATCACCCTGAACATCCCCATGGTTTCCGCCATCATGCAGTCCGTCTCGGGCGTCGACATGGGTGTCGCGCTCGCTACTGAGGGCGGCCTGTCCTTCATTTACGGTTCCCAGAGCGCCGAGTCCGAGGCCGCCATGGTCAAGGCCGTCAAGGATCACAAGGCTGGTTTCGTTCAGTCCGATTCCACGCTGACCCCCGACATGACCATGGAGCAGGTCATCGAGCTCAAGGAGAAGACCGGTCACTCCACCATGCCGGTCACCGACGACGGCACTCCCAAGGGTAAGCTCCTGGGCATCGTCACCAGCCGTGACTATCGCCCCAGTCGCGATGACCACCAGACGAAGGTCTCCGAGTTCATGACCCCGCGTGAGCAGCTCATCGTGGGTGACAAGAACATCAGCCTCAAGGTTGCCAACGACGTCATCTGGGACAACAAGCTCAACGCCCTGCCCATCGTTGACGACAACGATCACCTCATGGGCATTGTCTTCCGCAAGGACTACGACAGCCACAAGACCAACCCCAACGAGCTGCTCGATAACGACAAGCGCTACATGGTTGGTGCCGGTATCAACACCCGCGACTATGCCGAGCGCGTGCCGCTGCTCATCGAGGCCGGTGCCGATGTCCTGTGCATCGACTCTTCCGAGGGCTTCAGCGAGTGGCAGAAGCGCACCATCGAGTGGATCCGCGCCAACTACGGCGAGGACGTCAAGGTCGGTGCCGGCAACGTCGTCGACGCCGAGGGCTTCCGCTTCCTTGCCGACTGCGGTGCCGACTTCATCAAGGTCGGTATCGGCGGCGGTTCCATCTGCATCACCCGCGAGACCAAGGGCATCGGCCGTGGCCAGGCCACCGCGCTGATCGATGTCTGCCGCGCTCGCGACGAGTACTACGAGGAGACCGGCGTCTACGTGCCCGTGTGCTCCGACGGCGGCATCGTTTATGACTACCACATGACGCTCGCCCTTGCCATGGGTGCCGACTTTATGATGCTGGGCCGTTACTTCGCCCGCTTTGACGAGAGCCCGACCGAGCGCGTCAACGTGAACGGTCAGTACATGAAGGAGTACTGGGGCGAGGGTTCTGCGCGTGCTCGCAACTGGCAGCGCTACGACCTGGGCGGCGCCGCGAAGCTCAGCTTCGTCGAGGGCGTCGACTCCTACGTCCCGTACGCCGGCTCCCTCAAGGACGGTGTGGGCGGCACGCTCTACAAGGTCAAGTCCACGATGTGCAACTGCGGTGCCCTCTCGATTCCCGAGCTCCAGGAAAAGGCACGCCTGACCCTGGTGAGCTCGACCTCGATCGTCGAAGGCGGCGCCCACGACGTAGTCGTCAAGGATTCCCAGCAGAGCGTTTCCTATCGATAAGCGGTTTTCCCGAGCACCGCACCTTGCCGTTCAAACCGTCGCTCGCGTACCAAAGTACGCGTCGCTCCTCTTTCACGGCAATCTGCGGCACTTGGAAAACCCGACCATGTTTGGGCGGATAACAGATAGCGGTTGATTCACAACCACGTTATTTAGATAAAGCGAGATGCCTGCAAGTCGCAGGCATCTCGCTTGTCGTATTTGCTATCATCAGTCAAGTTAACCTTAGGGTCGGGCGGCTTGGCTTTGTTCGCTACAAGTTCCGCACGCAAAGAAGAGCACTTAATGTGCCCTTCGTCTTGCGCAGGAC
>CAUBQN010000004.1 GCA_958438125.1 uncultured Collinsella sp. | reverse complement strand
CTCAAACCCCTCCGGGATAAAGAACACGCAGTCGGCGCTACCCTTGGCGCTGTTGCTCTTGGAGAGCGCGTCCGCAAGATCGTAGGTATCGTCGCCGACGCCCGTGACCAACTCAAAGCGCGACCCCAGGTGCTTGGTGAGCGCACGCGAAAGATCACTGCCATCGCGGTCGACCACGATCACGTTGGCGTCGTAGGGCTTGTACTCGGTGAGCTGCGACGAGTTCCAGCTCACCGATGCCGCGATGAATACGCCCATCAGCGAAATGAACACCGTGTAGATGAGCAGGTAGAACGGGTGAGCGAGCGCCATGCGAAGCGCGGTCTTAAAGGTGCTCATAGCGGCTCCTTCCAAAGATCAGCGTGGCGGCGGCAACGAACAGCAGTGCCATGAGGACCAGTGCGCCGGCGCGAACGGCAAAAGGATCCAGGTCCTCAAAGAAATACAGGCGGTTGAACATGTCGCAGATGAGCTTGACGGGGTTGAGCCAGCACTCGGCCGGACAGGCGCGGGCGACGTCATCGGCAAGCGCCATCGCCGGTTCGCCGTAGAGCCCAGCGAACAAAGCGCACGTGGTGGCAAAGCCTGTGAGGATGCCCGACTTGGATGCCTTGCCGCCCTTAACGGGAAGCGTGCCCACAAAGAGTCCCAAGCCCGTGGCGGCAAGCGCGGAAGCGGCACCGCCCACCAGACACAGCCCCTCGCGCCCGCCAAAGTCGACGCCCACAACCAGGCGCACGTAGCCGATCGCGATCGCCATCGAGGCAAAGGAGACCAGCCACGAGCCCACAAAGATACCGGCCAGCGACGCCGTTTTGGAAAGACCGCCCGCGCAGCGGCGCGCGCCAAGGCCCGACAGATTGGGCTGCAGATCGACGACGCTCAAGGCGGCAAACTCCGCAGACATCATCGCGACCAGGCCAAAGAGCGCGTAATAGTAGATGACCGTGCCATCGGGCGTGGTGCGTGTCAGGCTTACGCGGCGGGTGCCGCCCTCGAGCGACAGGGCGCGCGCAACCGCCTCCGGGTCGGCGAGCGCCGCCGGGTTGTCCTGGGCAATCTGAGACATGAGCTCGGCATTTTGTGTATACGAGCTTGCCACCGTCTCCAGAATGCTGCGGTCAGTGAGCACCGTTGAGGCACGCGAGCTGTCGTAGCTCGACAGCAACGTGAGCTTGGGTGCGCCCGCGTCGTCGACCGTATAGATGCCCGCGACCTCGCCGGCCTTAAGCGCACGGTTCGCATCGGCTGCGTCGTCGCACTCGTGGATCTCGAGCAGCTGATTGTCGCTCTCTTTGGCAAGCGACGTCGCCACGTCCTTAAAGGTCGAGGCGTCCCAGGCCTCGCCCGCTATGACGGCAACCGGTACCGGGTCGACCGTGCCGTCGGAGCTCAGATTCGCAAACATAAACATGAACATCGTGGAAAGTGCGATGGGAAAGATCGCGCCCCAGACCCATGTACTCGCTCGGCGCAGCAGCGTCTTGACCGTAGTGATGATGGTGTTGAACATGACTGCCCCCTAGTCGCGCAGCTCGCGGCCGGTGATCTCGAGGAACACGTCGTTGAGGGTCGGCGGCTCGCTCCACACGCGGCCGAGCGCCACATCGGCGGCGCGCAGCGTGTCGAGGATGTCGACCAGATTGTGCGGGCTCGCTTCGCAGGTGCAGACGAGCTCGCCGCCGGACAGCTCAACCGAAAGCACGTGCTCGAGGGCGCGCAGCCGCTCGACCGTGGCGGTCTCGACGGCGCCGACCTCGACAGTCACGCGCTCGCCCATTTGAATCATGCGTTTGAGCTCGTCATTGGTGCCCTGCGCCAGCACACGTCCGCCGTCCATGATCATGATGCGGCTGCAAATCTGCTCGACTTCCTCCATGTAATGGCTGGTATACACCACCGTGGCGCCCTCGTCGCGCAAGCGGCAGATGCCCTCCAGGATAGCGTTGCGACTCTGCGGGTCGACTGCCACCGTAGGCTCGTCAAAGAAGATGAGCTCGGGCTTGTGCGCAATGCCGCAGGCAATGTTGAGGCGACGCGCCAGGCCGCCCGAGAGCTTGCCGGGGCGAAACTTGGTAAAGTCGCCCAGCCCGACAAAGTCGATCGCCTCGTCCACCAGCGCGCGGCGGCGCTTGCGGTCGCTAACGTAAAGGCTGCAGAAATAGTCGATGTTCTCACGCACCGTGAGCTCGTCGAACACCGCAACTTGCTGCGGGACCACGCCGATGCGGCGCTTGAGGTCGTAGCGGGCGGGCGTCATGGGCTCGCCGAACAGCTCGATAGTGCCTTTGTCGTAGGCGAGCAGCTGCAGAATACAGTTGATGGACGTGGTCTTGCCCGAGCCGTTGGGGCCCAGCAGGCCAAAGATCTCGCCGGGGGCGATGCTCAGGTTAAAGTGGTCGAGCGCAATAAGGTCGTCATAGCGCTTGACGAGGTTTTCGACGTGGACGATGTCTGTCATGAGGCGGCCCTTCTGTTGATTGCGGCCCGGTACGATTGCATCATCGCAGGAGCCGCCGGCGCGCGCCAGTGAGCTTTGTCACGAGTGCGGAGCTTGGCCGTGCGGCCTGCCGATGTCCCCGCTTTGCCGCGTGGGAGGAATGTCACGGTTGCGCAGGCGGTCCCTCCACCACGCGCGGCTTCGCGTACAATACCCGTATGAACAGGCTTTTCGACAAATCGATCGTTCTGGCGTGCTGTATTGCGGCTGCCATGGGCCTTGCTGTGGACGCTCACCTGGTCGCGGCGTTTTGCCTTGGCGTTATTGCCACCTCACTGGCCGAGGTCGCACAGGGGGAACGCACGCGCCGCGCAAGCAAGACCGCAAGTTACGTTTACATCATCGCGGCTGTCTTCGTGCCGCCGTTTGTGCCGTTTGCGCCTCTCGCCCTCTATGACATCGCGCGACGCGTGCGCCGTGAACGCATCTGGCCCGCGCTGGCGATTGGCGCCGTGTTTGTCTGCGCGCTTGTCGCGGACCTTCGCGGCGGCGCGCTCACCACCCGAACGCTGCTGCTAACCGCCATCCTTTCGGTCGCCGCCACGTTGCTGTCGCTGCGCACCGCGCAGCTGGAGCGCGAACAGGAACGCATGCGTCGCACCCGCGACAAGCTGCAAGAACGCGCCCTGGCACTCGAGGCACGCAACCGCGACCTCGCCGACCGCCAGGACTACGAAGTCGAGCTCGCGACGCTCGCCGAACGCGCCCGCATCGCGCGCGAGATCCACGATAACGTCGGGCACCAGCTCACGCGCGCCTCACTGCAGGCCGAAGCCCTACGCGTGGTCCACGCCGACGAGCCTGGCGTCGCCGCCGATTTCGCCGACGTTAAACGCACGGTTGACGAGGCGCTCCAGCTTGTGCGCGCCAGCGTCCACGCGCTCAACGACAACGCCGTCGACCTTTCCGTGCAGCTCGAACGCATTGTTGAAGGCGCGCGCTCGGACGGCGGCCCGCAGATTGAGCTTGAAGTTTTGGCCGAGCATGCGTCCGCAAATGTCGCCAACTGCTTTGCGGCGGTCCTGCGCGAGGCGCTTTCCAACGCCATGCGCCACGCCCATGCCAAAACCATTACCGTGCGGTGCATGGAGCATCCGTCGTTTTACCAGCTCATCGTTACCGATGATGGCGTGGACGCGACCCCGGCGAGCAGCAGCAACGTCGCAGAAGGCATGGGGCTCGCCTCCATGCGCGAGCGCGTCGAGGCGCTTGACGGCACCTTCACCGCCGGTCCGCGTGCCGGCGCCGGCGGCTGGCGCGTGTTTGCCACCGTTCCCAAACCGCAAGGAGATGAGGGCCGATGAGGCTTATTGTTGTCGACGACGACCGCTTGGTGGTCGATTCGCTCAAGATTATCCTGGGCGCCCAGCCGCAGATCGAGGTGGTGGGCACCGGCGCCAACGGCAACGATGCGGTGGCGCTCTACGCCGAGCACGCACCCGATATCGCACTGCTCGACATCCAGATGCCGGGACGCGACGGCCTATCGGCGGCACGCGAGATCCTCGGGCGCGACCCTGCGGCGCGCGTGGTGTTTCTGACGACATTCTCGGATGACGAGTACATTGTGTCGGCGCTCAAGCTGGGTGCCCGCGGCTATCTGATCAAAACCGATGTCGCCGCCATTCCGCCAGCGTTGGCGCAGGTCATGAGCGGCAAACGCGTGCTCGAGGGCAAGGCGATCGAGGATATCAACTTTGATGGGGCGGGCGTCGAGGCCGGCACGGCCCGCCGGCCCGCGGCCTTTGTCAGCCTGACCGACCGCGAGTTCGAAGTCGCCGAGCTCATCGCCCGCGGCCTCGACAACAAGGAAATTGCCGCCACCGCCTACATGGGCGAAGGCACCGTACGCAACCACATCAGCTCGATCCTTGCCAAAATGGGCCTGCGCAACCGCACGCAGATCGCCATCGCCTACCTGCGAGGGTAATTACCCAACGACCGACCGCCCCGGCATAGCAAAATGGCTGCTGCCGATTTAATGCCATTTCAAAACTATGCCGGTTTACGGGGCCAGACTCAGGACCCCCATCCATACCCGCGTTTTCTGCAAAATGACGGCTCGTCTACCTGCGGTTTTATTTTCACGAATATCGGCATGGTTGGGGACTCGTAACTCAGCCCCGTAAACCGGCATAGTTTTGTTCGGGCGGCCCTGCACGAGTGTCTCCGCCAGCCTCGCGGGACCAAAATGAGCCGTTTTCCTCCGTCCCCAAGGGATCAGCCGAAACCGCCCGCCACGAAATCGGCCCATCTACTACGTTTGACTCAATACCCCTGACCATACCTTCGTTTTGAACAAAACCGCAGGCGTTCTACCTGCGGTTTTGTTTTTGCGCTTTTCGGCATGGTTGGGGGTAAGGGGCTAAACGTAGTAGATGGGCCGGTTTCGTAGCGCGCCCTCCTCCCCAACGCACAAAAGCGCCACCACGGAGGAGGGAGATGCCTCCGTGGCGGCTGGGGGTAGGAGTAGGTCGGGATTTAGCCCTGCCGGCCGCCCGGGGCCTTTTGGCCCCGGGCGCTGTCGACGTGCCTAGCGCTTACGGATACCCCAGACCAGGGCTCCGACGCCGGCCATGGCGATGACAAATGTCATAAGCAGAGCGGCGGCCTGCTGGTCACCCGTGGTGGGCAGGAAACCCTTGACCGTCTTGACGATATTCGTCACGGTCTTGGGCGTGCCGGGATCGGGCGTCGGCACGGGCGTCTCGGGCTTCTTGTACGTGTTGTTGAACACGATACCCTCGACGCTCTTGTCGCCCTTGGTAAAGGCGACGTTCGCCTTGAGGTTGCCCTCGCCGTCATCGACCACGTTGACGGTCACGGTAAAGACGAACTTGTCGTAGGTCATACCGACCTCGTCGCCCTTGACCTCGCTGATGGTGTAGACGTGCGTACCGGGCTCGTCGTACTCGAACTTGTCGAAGCCGATCTTGCCGTCGGCATCGTTGGCAACCGTAGACTCGATGTCCTCGCCAACGAGCTTAAAGCTAAACTCGTCCTTCTTGAGCTCGCGTCCCTCGAGCACCTTGATGGCGCCGATGGAGACCTGCGTGGGCATGGCGTGATACTTGTTGGTAAAGCCAGCCGACTCGGTAGCTCCCTCGAGCTTGTGCGCCGCGGTCAGCGTGCCATCACCATTGTCGGAGACGGTGGTCACGACGGTGTAGGTCGTGCCGTCATAGGTGACGCCCTTGTACAGGCCGAGCGCGTTGGGGCAAGCCTCGCGCAGCGTGTACGTGTGCGTGCCGGGCGCCTCGTAGCGAATCGGGCTCAGTGTCACAGTGCCGTTGGCGTCGTTGGCGCCGCTTGCGACAACCACGTCGTCCTCGAGCAGATCAAACGTGAACTCGCCAGCTGCAAGGTCGCGTCCGGTCAGACGCTTGACCGTCTTGACCTGGTCGGTCACCACAGAATCGGCAGGCGTCACGCTGTAGGTGTTGGTGAACGTGAAGGCAGCACCGTCGTCGCCTTCGCGCACGACCTTCAGATGTCCGGCACCGTCGTCAGTCACGGTGTAGGAAACCTTGCGCGTGGCGTTGGCGTCGTTGGTCACGCCAGGGGCGCTACCGGACTCGGTCACCGTGTAGGTAAAGGTGTGCGAGCGCGGGGCGGTGGGAGCTGCGGGCTTGGACTCGTCATTAGGCTCGTCAGCGCTGGCGTCGGCGTCAGTTGCAGCCTCGTCAGTCTCTGCCTCGTCGACTTCCGCCTCGTCGGCATCGTCGGCATCAGCTTCGACCTTGTCGGTCACATCGGTCGTCACGCCCAGGGCGCGGTTGAGGTCGTCGAGCGTAAAGTGGATCTTGCCAAAGTCCACGTTGCCGGCCGCGTCGTTGGTCACGGTTGTGTGCTCGGGCATCGGGGCACCAGCCTCGTCGGCAGTCACGGTAAAGGTGAACTTACCCGTGATGTCGGCCGGGGTCAGGCTCTCGGCAGCTTGGAGCTTCTTGGTACCGGCGAGCGTGGCGTCAACGGCATCGGCGCCGTAAACGTTCTCGAACACGGGCTCGGCGTCACCGTAGTTGGGCGTTGCCGTCAGGGTACCGTCGCCGTTGTCGACGACAATGACCTTAAAGCTAAAGCTCGGCGTTGTGGCGGTAATGCCCTTGCCGTCCAGCAAGTTCGTAAGCTCAAAGGCCGTGTAGTTAATAGTCCATGCAAGCTTGGCATCCGTGTCGGTGCGGATGGCACGCTTGGCGCTTACCAGATCGGCGAGCATCTCGGTCGTGTAATGCAGCGTTCCAAAGCTCACCTGACCGTTAACGTTGGTAGCCGGAGTGCCCTGGATTGCTTCCGTCTCGCCTGCGTAGGCAATGCCGAACCAGAACTCGCCGTCGGCCATCGGACGACCGGTCAGGGTCTTGGTGGCAACGACCTGAGCAGCGGCACCACCAGGTGCGTCGGTCGTGGCGCTATAGCTGTTGCGGAACGGAATCACAGCGCTCTCGACCGTAGCGGCACCAGTCTTGTACTCGGTCACCAGCGTGCCCTTGTCGGGGTTGCCAGTAACGGTCGTGGTGGCAGTAAGCGTACCGGCGCCGTCATCGGCGATAGCGATCGTCACGGTGCGGGCAGCGTCGTCGTAGGTGTAACCGGGCTGGCCGTCGTTCTTCTCGGCCACGGTGTACGTAAAGGTCTTGCCCGCGTCAGCCTGCGTAAACTTGACCTCATGGCCAGCCAGGATGTCAATCAGACCAACCGTCGCCTCTGCCGTTGCAGGGGACTTGTACACGTTGGCGCCCTCGTGCAGGCCGAGCGCTTTGGCCGAAGCCTCGTCGGCGGGCGTCACGGTAAAGGTGAACTGGCCCTCGGTCATGGGACGCCCGGAGAGGGTCTTGCTGAACTTAAGGCCACCGGCCGCGGTGTAGTTGAGCTCAGTGTGGTACGTGTTGGTAAAGCGTCCATTCCCCTTCTTGGTGACGTTGGCGATCAGCTTGCCCTCGCCGTTCTCGGTCACGGTCACCTCGGCGGTCGCGACATGAGAGTCATACGTCATACCGGCCGCGCTGCCCGCGTTCTCGCGGATCTCGTACTTGTAGGTTCCGGCAGCCGTGTAGTGGATCTTGCCGAACTTGATGGCGGCGATGCCATCCTCCACGTCCTTCTTGCTCACGGTTACGGTTGCGGGATCGGGCAGCGGGACGCCCTCGGGAGCGGTGATGGTAAAGCTGAACTTGTCGGAGTCCGTCCAGTCGCGACCGTCGATGGCCTTGCTCAGGTCAAAGTCGAGCTCTGCGTCGAGCGGGGTCACGCTGTAGGAGTTCTTGAACTCGGCGGGCTCGGTGCCCTTCAGGACATGTGTGGCGCTAAGGCTGCCGTCGCCGTTGTCCGTGATGGTGGTCTCGATGGTGAACTTGGCATCGCTGTAGGTGATGCCCTTGCTGGTGGTTCTGCCGTTGACCTCGCGCAGCGTGTAGGTGTGCGTGCCGGGCTTGGTGTACTTCACGGCACTCATCGTGATCTTGCCATCGGCGGCGTTGGTGCCCTTGGCGACGACCTTGGCATCTTCGCCCTCGCCCTCGACGAGCTCGAAGGAGAACTCGCCATCCTTGAGGTCGCGCCCGGTCAGGACCTTGTTCGCCTTGATCTCGTCGGTGACGCTGAACTCGTCAGGATTCGGCTTGTAGCTGTTGTTGAACTTCGCCTCGTTGACGCCCTGCAGCTCGTGCTTTGCCACGAGTTCGCCCTTGCCGTTGTCGGTGATGGTCGTCTCGATGGCGTAGGTCTTGCTGTCGTAAGTGATGCCGTTGTTGGCGTCACCCGGGACCTCGCGCAGTGTGTAGGTGTGCCTGCCGGCCTCGGTGTACTCGATGGGGCTCATCGTAATCTTGCCGTCGGCGTCGTTCTTGCCGGTGGCGACGACCTTGTCGCCCTCGACGAGCTCGAAGGAGAACTCGTCGGCCTTGAGGTCGCGGCCGGTCAGGACCTTGGTCGCCTTGACCCTGTCAGTGACGCTGGAGTTATTCGGAGTAACGCTGTAGGCATTCTCGAAGATAGCCTTCTCGACGTCCTGCAGCTCATGCTTAACCGTGAGCTTGCCATTGCCATCATCGGTGACGGCGGTCACGATGGTGTAGGCCGCGGTGCTGTAGGTGATACCGTTGTCGGCGTCGACCTTGACCTCGCGCAGCGTGTAGGTGTGCTCGCCGGCCTCGGTGTAGGTGATCTTGTCCATCGTGATCTTGCCGTCGGCCGCATTGGTGCCCCTGGCGACGACATCGTTACCCTCGACGAGCTCAAAGGAGAACTCTCCGGCCTTGAGGTCGCGGCCGGTCAGGACCTTCTTCGCGGTGATCTGGTCGGTAACGCTGGACTCGTTCGGAGCAGTGTTGTACTTGTTCTCAAAGCGCGCCGGCTTGGTGCCCTCGAGCGTATGGGTCACCTTAAGCGTGCCGTCGCCGTTATCGATGACGCTCGTCTTGATGGTGTAGTTCGTCTTATCGTACGTAATCCCGTTGCTCAGCCCCGCTTCGTTGGGGAGCTTCTCGCGCAGCTTGTAGGTGTGAGTGCCGGGCTTATCGTAAGTGATTTTGTCCATGACGATTGTGCCATCGGCGGCGTTCTTGCCGGTGGCGACGACCTTGTCGCCCTCGACGAGCTCGAAGGAGAACTCGCCCTCAGCCATGTCGCGCCCGGTCAGGAACTTGGTCGCGGTGATCTGGTCGGTGACGCGCGTCTCAACAGGCGTCACGCTATAGGTATTGATAAACGTAAAGGCTGCGCTGCCGTCCGGCTTGTGGGATACGCTCAGTTTGCCCTCGCCGTCATCGGTCACGGTGAAGGAAACCTTGCACGACAGCTTGGCGTCGTTGGTCACGCCAGCGACCTCGCCGGACTCGGTCACGGTGTAGGTAAAGGTGTGCTCGCGCTTCTCGGGCTTCTCGCCCAGAGCCTTATTAAGGTCGTCGAGCGTAAAGGTGATCTTGCCAAAGTCGACCTTGCCTTCGGCGTCGTTGTGCACGCTCGCGTTCGCGGGCATGGGTGCGCCCTCTTCGCCGGCCACGGTAAAGGTGAACTTACCGGTAATGTCAGCCGGGGTCAGGCCACCAGGAACCAGCAGACTCTTCTTACCCACAAGCGATGCCTCGGCAGGCGCGGCAGTGTAGGTGTTCACGAACTCGTTGCCGGCATCGCCGTAGACAGCCGTCGCCGTCAGGGTACCATCGCCGTTGTCGACAACGGTTACACATGCGTCAATTGCCGACACGGTGGCGCTCACGCCCGCAGGCAGCTTGCCGGTCTGCTCGGCAGCAATGTAATGAATGGTCCACGTCGGTTTGTCTGAGCTAGCATCAAGCGATGCCTTGTCTTCCTCGACCAGCTTGGCGAGCGACTTGGTCGTGTACGTCAGCGGACCGAACTCAACCTTGCCACCCTTGTTGGTTGCATTCAACAGAACCTCGTCGTGCCCCGCATAGCTCAGTGCAAACTTGAATTCGTCATCGGCCATCGGACGCCCTGAGAGCGTCTTGGCAGCCTCAAGAGTCAGCGGGGTTTCCGTCTTGGCGCTATAAGTGTTCTTGAACTCGCGCTCGCCCGAGATCTTTTCAACGTCAGCCTTAAGCCCGCCCGTGGCCTTAACCGTCACGGTCACTTTGAACGTGGCAACGTTCTTGCTGTAGGTGATGCCACCGGCGCCACCCTTGACCTCACGGACCTCATAGGTGTACTCGCCCGGCTTGTTGAAGGTGATCTCGCCGAAGTCAATGGCAGCCTTGTCCTTGCCGTCCGGGTCGGGTTTGTGCACGGTCGTGTCCGTGGATGCGGGCATCGGAGCGTCATTCTCGGACGTTGCGGAGAGCTCAAACTTAAACTCATCCGTATCCGTCCAGCTGCGACCCTCGAGCACCTTGGTCAGGCCAAAGCTGGCCTTGGTCTCCACCGTTGTCGGCGTCACGTTAAAGCTGATCTTGCCGTTGTTGCCCAGGTAGGAATTGACATGCGTCGCGGTCGCCTTGGCGGACACGTTGTTCCACTTGGGGTTAAGAACGTCGGTCGCGGTACCAGTGTTGTTGCCGCCCACACCCTCCTTGGTGGTGTGGAGCTCGTCGATAAAGGCTAGGCGCGCGGTTCCCACGCTAAACGAAAGGTTGCCGTCCTCGTCAGCAACAATGGCGCCGTCAAACTTCGCAGCGTCGCCGCCGATAAACTCGATGACGGCAGAGGCGGGCTTGACCTCGCCGTTTTCGCCCTGCTCCTCAAACTCATCCTTGTAGTAATAGGTGCCGGTATCTGCCAGCGAATTCTTTGCAGGCTGCGTGCAGTCCTTGTCCGTGTAAATAGGGGTCTGTTTCTGGAAGTAGTAGTAGCGGTTGGTGTCGGCCGGCTCAAAGGTCGCAACCGTATTGCCCAGATCGCCGGCAGCCCACTTGTTCGCGTAGAAACTCACGGTCTTGGCGCCGTTGGCAACGGTCGTATTGTTCTCGATGTAATCCTTGAGCCCCGTTACCTTCTCGGGCGTAAACAGGTTGTCGAGCGCAGTGCTCTTCACGCTCGAGGTGTACTTCACGCGGATAGGCTGAGCGCTGTCGACCGAAAGCTTGCCGTCTACGGTCTTAAAGTGGCTCAGCGGAATCAACGACGCAGGAATGCTGACCGTTACGACATCGCCCTTCTGGGGATTGTCATCACCAGCGCGCTGCACGGTAATGAGCAGGTCTTTTGCCTTGCCGGTGAACTCGTAGGTGTCGGTATTGGTTTCTTTATTGACCGTTTTGTCCGTCTTGGTAAACGGCGTGCCGTTGATGACGACCTCGGTGAAGCTGTCGACCTGCATAAAGTCGCCCAGCTCGTCGGTAAACGTGATGTAGCCGGACTTGGTCGCGTCGTAGCCCTTATCAATTTCGGTCGGATAAGGCGCCTCTGACGTAATGGCCTGTGAGATGTCGTCGAAGACCTTCTTGAGCTCTTCTGCATTGGTCGCCGACTTGTAGTAGTCGGAGTTTTCAGCGCGTGTGCCATGAGTATCCCATGCCGTGGCATTGGGGTAGTTGCTCGAAACGGCCTGCATGAACTTGTTCTCTTTTTGGCTTTTTCCCGAATCCTGAATACCAGCACTGGGGTTCGCGCCATCAAAGATGCCGATGGTATAAACGGTGGCCTTGCCGTCCTTCATATTCTTAGCAGCTGTCACGGCAGCGTTGGCGACACCCGCATCGAATTTATTTTGCTTTGTTGGCGTACCGTCGGTAAAGAACACAATAATCTTCTTGGCGTCTTTGCGACCATAAGTGGTAGTGATTTTCTCGGCCAGCTCTAGGCCATAGTCGGCGCGCGTGGCGCCGGCAGGCTGAATTTTATTAATTGTATTCTTCTTGAGATCATCCGCATTGCTGCCGGAACAGTAGGTCAATTCTTTCATAACCTGGGTGTAATTGTAGGAGTACCCTCCGTCGCGATACATATTGTTGCCGATATCGTTGGACTTCTTGCCCGCAAACTTAACAATGGCAACCCTATGCTGCCTATCGACGCCCTCGATGCTCTCATTTTGTTTTGCGATGGTATCGATAAAGCTGTTCGCAGCGTTCTTCAGTGCATCGATACGCTTGGTGCGATCTCCGCCACCCATAGGATCATCCATCGAGCCAGATGCATCCAGCACCATCACGATGTCGAGCGGCGTAGTAACCGTCACGGTTGAATTAGACGTCGAGGACATGGCCGAAAGCGTGGTCAGAAAATCCGACTCTTCGTTTTCCTCAGTTGCCTCGACCGTCTTGTCGGTCCAGATTCGGCCGACGTTTTGAGTCGTTACTTTATTACCGTTGTGACCGGCCGCCCAGATTTCCCAGCGTCCGCTGGTGTCGGGATCGACGACGACCTTTCCGCTCATTGTCGGTCCGTCCATTCCGGTGCTGGACCCGGCGTTGGCCTCGGGCAGCATGGCAAATGCTGCGGCCGGCAGTACCAGCACAACGGCCAGTATCACCGACAGGAGGCCCCTCGTGTACTTACTCATCGCGTCTCCCTTCTCGCAGGCTCAAACCTTGCATCAGCCTAAAGTTACGGAATGAGACACAATTTGGGCAGGTGACACACGTTCCAAATTCGATTTTGAACGTGAGACAAATGTCTCACCAAAGTTGAGACACGGCGTTTTCGCAGGAAAATAGGTGTGACTCGGAGCCATCAGGCAAAGATGATCCGCTTTCCTCCGTCCCCGAAGGGGGCAGTCGATGGCGCTCGCCACGAAACCGGCCCGTCTACTACGTTTGACCCGATACCCCTGACCATAGCCGCGTTTCATAAAAAACCGCAGGCATTTTACCTGCGGTTTTGTTTTTGCGTTGTTCGCCATGGTTGAGGGTAGCAGCCTAAACGTAGTAGATAGGCCCATTTCGTGGCAGATGGGTCACGCAGCGGCCCTCGCGAAGCCAAAATAATCCGTTTCCCTCCGTCCACGGGAGATCAAGGGCTGTTACCGATATGGTGCCATTTCAAAACTATGCCGGTTTACTACGATAAAAAAGAAAGCGCCCGACCACGCGTGGCTTTTTCGCAAAACGGCAGGCTATCTACCTGCGGTTTTGGTTTTACCACATGCGGTGTGGTTAGGAGTAGGCGATTTGTCGTAGTAAACCGGCACAGTTTTGTTAGCGGAAGCTTAACCGCGCGTTTAAGCGCGGGACCGGTGGGGCATTTTTGCCCCACCGGTCCCTATTCCAGCTCTATTCCAGCTCTATTCCGGTTTGGTTTCTACCGTGGGAGTCTTGTCCGCTGCGACTGGGGTGCGGGCGGTGTCCATAGTCAAGCAGTGCTTGGGGCAGCTCTCGATGCACTCACCGCACACCACGCAGACATACGGGTCGATCGACCACGTTCCACCCTTGCGATCGACCGCGAGCGCGCCCGCCGGACAGCGACGCGCGCACATACCGCAGCAAATGCACACGTCCATGTCGTTGACGATATGCCCGCGCAGGCGCTCGGGAGCCGTCAGCTTCTCCTGCGGATAGCACACCGTGACCGGCTGCTTGACCATAGAGCCCAAGGCTGTCTTGGCAAATGTCAGCAAACTCATGCCGCGCCTACCTTTCCGTGCAGCTAATACAGGGGTCGATGGTCAGGATAATCATGGGCACGTTGGCAAGGAGCACGCCCTGCAGCGCATGTGTCAGACCCGCCAGGTTCTGCGACGTCGGCGTGCGCACGCGGAAGCGATCCAGGTTCTTGGTGCCGTTGCCGCGCACATAGTAATACGCCTCGCCACGCGGCTGCTCAATCACAACCTCGCCACGCGCGCCGTCGGCCGGCGTGAGCTTGGTGCGCCCGCCGATGCCGTCGTGCGGGATCTTGCCCACAAGCTCCTCGATGATGTCCATGGCCTGCGTGACCTCGGCACAGCGCACCTGGCAGCGGGCATAGCAATCGCCATCGGTAGCAACGATGGGCTCAAACGCAGCCAGATCCGCATAGGCGCCGTCGCCGAACATGCGCACGTCGTAATCCACGCCCGAGGCGCGACCGAACGGGCCGACCATCGACAGATTCAGCGCATCCTTCTCGCTAATCACGCCCACGCCATGCAGGCGCTCGCCGCAGCTGGCATCGTCCAAAAACGTATGCACCAGAGCCTCGTAGTCGGGGCGCATGGCGTCAAGCGTCTCGACAATGCCCGCCAGCTCGGAGTCCTCGATATCGTGCTTAAGGCCGCCGATCTCATTAATCGACAGAATCACGCGGCCGCCGCAAGTGCTCTCAAAGATCTTGAGAATCTGCTCGCGCAGAGTCCACGAACGATAGAACAGTGCCTCGAAGCCAAAGGCATCGGCGAGCAGGCCCAGCCACAGCAGATGCGAGTGGATGCGCGAAAGCTCGTGCAGAATGGTGCGGATATACTGCACGCGGCCGGGCACCTCGATGTCGAGCATGCGCTCGCAGGCGCTGGCATAGCCATAGCTGTGACCCACGGCGCAAATGCCACAGATGCGCTCAGCGATGTAGCCAAACTGGTGCATATCGCGCTTTTCGGTGAGCTTCTCGAGTCCGCGGTGAACAAAGCCGATCTGCGGAATTGCCTCGATGACGCGGTCGTCCTCGATCACCAGGTCCAGATGAAGCGGCTCGGGCAGCACCGGGTGCTGCGGGCCAAACGGAATAACGGAGCGATGTGCCATGGACCTTACGCCTCCTTTTTCTGCTTGTCGCGGGCGGCCTTAGCGGCAAGCGCCGCGCGGACCTTGGCCGCTTTCTCGGGATCCATGGCGGCGAGCTTTGCCTCCATCTCGGCAGCCTTGAGCGCGGCCTTCGCAGCGGCCTCATCGTGCTGAGCATCGGAGCCGGCAGCCGCAGCGGGCTGAGCAGCGGCGCCCGCGGCGTCGCCGGCGCTCGCAGCACCCTCCCCTGCAGCAGCCGCAGCCGCGGCGGCCTTTTCGGCCGCGGCTTTGCGCGCCTTGGCCTCGGCGGCGGCACGGACCTTCATGGCCTTCTCGCGTGCGGCCTTCACCTCGGGCGTGATAACGCTCATGGGTTCGGCAGTCGAGACCTGGTAGAAAAAGCCCTTAAAGTCGATCTGCATGTCGGTGATGGCAAGCCCAAACAGGTCGTGCGCTTCGTTCTCAAACGGAAATACCGCCGGATAGTACGAGCTGATGGACGGAATCTCCTGATACTGATCAATTCCCTCAACCACCAGGTTCTCGATCGCATAGCTGCCGTCCTGCGCAATATTCTCCTGAGCAGCGCGGACGTTGATAAACGTATAGACCAGGCGATACGATCCGTCGTCCACACAGCGCTCGGCATGCATCTGCACAAAGCGCGCGCCGACGCCCTTGAGCGCCTGGACATGCGACAGAAGCTCGTCGATCCCAACGGTGGCATAGATAGCCTTTTGCATTACTCGGCCTCCTTTGCAGCGACGGGCGCTGTGGGTTTCTCGGCAGGCGCGTCACCGGCACCGTCAGCCCCGGCCCCAGCTGCAGCCACGAACCCGTCCTCGCCCAACTCGACGCCGCCATCCCAGGTAGCAGCGCCGCCCACGGTAAGCGGGTCACCGCCGGCGCGCATCACGGCCTCCTTCTGATCCAGGATGCCGCACGCCTCCACGATGGCATCGATCACGGTCTCGGGACGAATGGCGCACCCGGGCGCATACACGTCCACGGGAATCGCGCGGTCCACGCCGCCGATCACGTTATAGGCATCGCGGAATACGCCGCCCGAACACGCGCAAATGCCGCACGCCACCACGCACTTGGGCTCGAGCATCTGGCTGTAGATCTGGCGCACGACGGGCAGGTTCTGGGCATTGACCGACCCCGTCACCAAAAAGATGTCCGCATGCTTGGGGTTGCCGGTGTTGACCACGCCAAAGCGCTCCGCATCGAACAGCGGCGTGAGCGAGGCCAGCACCTCGATATCGCATCCGTTGCAGCTCGAGCCGTCGTAATGAATGACCCACGGCGAGCGCGACATTTTATGATCCATGGATGCCGTCTCCTAAATAAACACGTCGACGAGGATGGGCATAAGGTTGAGCAGGCCAAACACCAGCGCCACGCCCCATCCGAGCCTAAAGCAGCTGCGCCAGGTGCTGCGTGCGAAGGTGTTGTCGATCAGGACCTCGACAAAATACGTCGCGGCCATCACGACCAGGGCTACAACCCAGCTCACGGGGTTGTCCCAGACAAAGAACATGCCCACCCACATCAAAAACAGCACGGTCTCGCACCAGTGCATAAGGGTCATCTTGGCCAGCGTGCCGCCGCTCATCTCGGTGGCGACGCCCTGGACGATCTCCTGATGCGCGTGATGCGAGTACGAAAGGTCAAACGGCGACTTGCGCAGCTTGATGGTAAGCACCGCGAGCAGCGCGAGGAAAATGGGCGCGCTGTACACGATGATGGGAGCCGACTGCCCCGTCACGGCGATGGAATCGAAGCTGTCGGTGGCAAGGTACAGGCCCACGCTCATCAGCAAAACGGCGGGCTCGTAACTCATAACCTGCAGCAGCTCGCGATCGGCGCCGACCTGGGCAAACGGGCTTTGCGTCGAGGCGGACGCCAACACCACAAAGATCGCGGCGAGGGTAACCATAAAGGCGCACAGCAGCGTGTTGGAGCCCGACACAAAGATGCCGCCGCCCACCACGGTAAAGATGAGCGCACACGCCATATAGGTATCGTCCATGGTGTTTACGCTGGCAGGGGCTTTGCGCAGCAGCTTGGCAACGTCGTAGAAGGGCTGCAGCAGACGCGGACCCACACGGCCCTGCATGCGGGCCGAAAGCTTACGGTCAAGGCCGTCAATCAAACCGCCCACAAGCGGCGCCAGCAAGGCAAACGCCACGGTGCCTATAAAGATGCCCACGACACCCGAACCTTCGAAATACTTGCCGCGCAGCACCGAGGGCGCGCTCATGGCAAGTCTCTCGGGCCCAATCCACGCGCAACACAGCAGCGCAAACAAGATAATGCTGCAGCACACGACGCTACCCGCGGGGCCAATACGCTTCTCGCCAAGGGCGTCCTCCGAGTACCAATTGCGCTTTTCAGCCTTCACCTCGTGTCCCATCGAGCCGCGAAAATGGCGATATTTGTCGGTTCCCACGCCCGAAAGGTACACGTTGACGTGCGGCTTATTGCTCACGCGGAACGACGTCAGCAGCACCACGGCGATAAAAGCCACGATAACCACCATCAGATACATGGCGTCCTTGCCGATAACGTACGGCACGCGGCCAAACACCATGGCCAAGTAAGGCGACACCAGACCGCTCGAGATTACCGGGAACGCCACGCAGCACAGAATCAGCAGCGCGGCGATGGTGTTGAGGGCCATCCATTCGGTCTTATGGACATTGACCTCAACGTTTTGAGCCGTGGGGTCGACGCCCGAAAGCTTGGCCAGCCACTTGCCCCAGAAGAAGAACGTCGCGGCCGAGCCAAAGGCCAGCACCATGATCATGAGCACGTTGCCGGTCTGGGCAAACGCCACCAGGGCGCCCCACTTGGACACGAGCATGCCAAACGGCGCCACAAACATGCCCATGATGCCCAGCATCATCAGGCGCGTCAGGTGCGGCATGCGGCTGAACATACCGTCCATGTCCTCGATATCGCGGCTGCCGATATGATGCTCGGCCGTGCCCACGCACAGGAACAGCAGCGACTTTGCCACCGTGTGGAACAGGATTAGGAAGATGGCCGCCCATACGGCCTCGGGCGCGCCGACACCCAGGCAGGCACTGATGAGGCCCAAGTTGGAAATGGTGGAGTACGCGAGCACGCGTTTGGCGTTGCTCTGCGAGATGGCCATGAGGGCAGCGAGCAAAAACGTGATGGCGCCCACACTCGTGACCATAAAGCCGGTCACGGGATAGATGGCATAGAGCGGGCTCAGCTTGACCATCAGGAACACGCCGGCCTTGACCATGGTGGACGAGTGCAGCAGGGCGCTCGTGGGCGTGGGGGCAACCATGGCACCCAACAGCCACGTGTGGAACGGCATCTGTGCGGCCTTGGTGAGTGCGGCGAGCGACAGCAGAACGACCGGCATCACCAGCAGCGCGGATTGCGCGGTTCCGGCGCCGGAAAGCTCGATCATGCCCGAGATGGTCAGCGGCATGCCGTTGACGTGCAGGAACATAAGGCCCGCCAAAAACGCGATGCCGCCCAGCATGTTAAGGATGATCTGGGTGAAGGCGTTTTTAATGGCCTCGGGCGTGCGCGTGTAGCCAATCATGAGGAACGAGCACACGGTGGTGATTTCCCAGCCGCAGAACAGCCACTCAAGGTTGTCGCTCGTCACGATGACGAACATGGCCGAGAGGAACAGGAACATAAGTGCCAGGAACTGCGGGCGTCGGTCGGGCGCGGTCTGCCCGCGCAGCGCAGCCTCGTGCTCGTCATGGGCCTGGAAGTCCTTCATATAACCCAAGGCATACACGCAGATCAGGCTGCCGACAATGCCGACGGCGAGCACCATGATCACACTCATGTAGTCTAGGTAGAGCGGCGTTGCGGTGACGGCCTCGGCCGCAGGCAACGTCATGGTCGCGAAGGCAATCGAGCCCGCCAGCTGCACCACGCCGAGCACACCGGTAAGCGCGTTCCTATATTTGTACGCGTTGTACAGGATGACGGCGCACAGAATTACGTCGATGACGGAGCTGGTGATCGAGAGCACATGCGAGGTGCCGGGGGCAACCTCAAAGCTCTGCGGACCCGTGCCAAAAAACATGACGGCGACTACAACTGTCACCGCCATGATAATGCCGGAGCCTATGAGTCCCACCGCATCGCGGGCGCGGTCACCGCGCGCGAGCAGCATGCCCAGCGCCGGTACCAGCGGAAACAGGGTAAGGAAATACAGTAGCGTCATACCATCGCTCCCCCATGCAAAAACGCTGCAATTGTTTAACGTTATAGCTCAATTGAGGAGTAGCGGCGGCGGGTTTTCGGTCAACTGGGGAGTTTTATACGTTCGGGGCAAGGAGTCTGTCCGCATTGGAGTAGAAGAGTGACGTTTCCTTACCGCAGCGATGGGCGCGCGGGCACTGCGCGCGGTTTATTGGCCACTTTGGAGGATGTCCCGATAGGCACGCGGCGATCCGAAAAGTTGTCTCGGCAAGAAAAACGCGCCCCTGTGGGCGCACCATCCCGCTCGCTATTCCGCCTTTTTAACGCGCGGTTTACGGCCTCGCGGCTTATCAACCAGAGCGGCCTCGCCGCCATTGCGATACAGGCGACACCAGGCCTTGACCGAAGACTCACTGGGGATCTGATGTTTGATCATAGCTTCGCGCACCGTTAGGCCATTTTCCAAGCGATCTTTAACCACGGCAAGCTTAACGTCAAACGAATACGTGTAGTGATGAGAGCCCGCATTAAGAACGGCGTCGGCGCCACCCACGGCATACGCGCGGGCCCACTGTCGAGCTGTGGCCTGGGGGATGCCAAGCTCTGCGGCGAGAGCGCGATGACCGACCCCCTCTTGGAGGATCTCTACGGCGCGCTGCCTAATCTCGGGCGCATGCGTGCGAGTCCTTGCTGCTTCTGACATACCTGCCACTTCTACTTTTTAGCCATAAACACTAATTTGCTACCTTACGTGCAAGTTAGATAGTAGCATTTTACTGTTTACACGCAGCAGTTAATTGCAAATCGCACCGCAGGAATTTGCATATTTGCCACCGATATACCGCATTTCCTTAGCATTTGTTTATGCAGGTAACACGTATGTGCAACTAGAAGGGTTTTAACCGACAAAATTGGTGTCTAATTACCTCTTTGATGTAATATTGTTAAATATTGACCCCTCCTCAAAAAGAGGTCGTCCGCGCAAGCGGACATTTCCATACCTCTCCATGCCAAAAGTCACCCCGGCGAAAGATCAACCGGGTTGGGCCCGCCCTCACAGACCCAACCCG
Source organism: uncultured Collinsella sp. (assembly GCA_958438125.1). GTDB lineage: Bacteria > Actinomycetota > Coriobacteriia > Coriobacteriales > Coriobacteriaceae > Collinsella. The sequence goes on along the minus strand of CAUBQN010000004.1, from coordinate 12,646 downwards.
GTCGTTTTCGCCGGGACGCAGCCGGGCGAGGTGGATCCGTGCTACCGCCCCGCCCCGTTGCGATGTTAACTACAGCTCGTTGGCCGCGTGATACGCCGTGCGAATGGCGCTTGCAATGTCGGCGGTGCGCTCGCCCGAGCAGTCGCCCACGCAGGTCACGGGCACCGTCACGCCATCCAGGTCAAACGCGTTGGCCTTGGAGCCCACAGCCATCACCACGTAATCGTAGGCGATCTTCACCGGCTCCTCGGCGCCGTCCTCGGTGGTATGAACAGCCTCCACGCCCTCGTCGGTAATGGCGGTCAGGCGGGTCTTCACGTGCTGCTCCACGTTGTGCTCTGCAAAGTCGCCCATAATCAGCGGCAGAATGGTCTCGGACTCGCCCGCGGCAATCTTGTCGAGCATCTCGACGATCGCCACCTCGCAGCCGTGCTGCAGCAGGTACTCGGCAGTCTCGGTGCCCACCAAGCCACCGCCGATAACGGCGACGCGGCCCGTAAGCTCCACCTTGCCGGCCAGCACGTCCCAGCTCGAGACGACATTGTCCGAGTCGGCACCCGGAACGGGGATGACCACGTCGTGCGCGCCCACGGCCACAATCGCGGCGTCGGCGGCGTTGAGGTCCTCAGCGGTAGCGGCATGGTTGAGCTCGACCTTCACACCCAGGCCGGGCAGAATCTTCTCGTAGTACTCGACGGAACGCATGATCTCGTCCTTGCGCGGGGGTGCAGCCGCCAGCACAATCTGGCCGCCCAGATGATCGCTCGCCTCGTAGACGGTCACGTCGTAGCCGCGCTTGGCCGCCACGCGCGCGGCCTCCAGACCGGCGATGCCGCCGCCCACCACGGCGATCTTCTTGTCGCCCTCGCCCGGCTTAATGGCGATGGTCGCCTCATCGCCGTTCTCGGCATTGAGCACGCACGAGATGTACTTGCGGTTTTGAATCGCATCGACGCAGCCCTTGTTGCAGTTGAGGCACTCGCGGATGGGCTCGCCCGTGGCGGCCTTCAGCGCAATGTCGGGGTCGCACATGAGCGAGCGGCCATAGGCGATGATGTCGGCCGCGCCGTCTTCCAGAATCTTCTCGCCGGCCTCAACCGAGACAACGCGGCCGACGGTTGCCACCGGCACGGAGACCAGGGCCTTGACGCGCTCGGCCACGGGCAGCGTCCAGTTGTAGGGCATGGCACCCATGGGCGGAATGGTGTCGCCCATGTTGCCGGTGTGGTTGGCCTGTGCGACCTGGATCATGTCGATGCCCGCGCCCTCGAGCAGCTTGGCGAACTCGCAGGCCTCGTCGGGTAGCAGGCCGCCCTTGCCGCGCGGCGTGCCGTCGGGGTTCTCCATGATCACGGGGAGCTTGTACTCCACCATCAGCTGCGGCGCGGCTTCCTTAATGGCAGCGACGACCTCCAGCGCATAGCGAACGCGGTTCTCGAACGAGCCGCCGTACTCGTCGGTGCGCTGGTTGAGGATGGCCGAGCACAGCGAACCCACCAAGCGGTCGCCGTGGACCTCGATGGCGTCGATGCCGGCCTGCTGCGCGCGAGCGGCCGAGGCAGCGATGGCCTCCTTGATCTGGGTGAGTTGCTCCACACTCGCCTCGTTCACAAAGTGCTGCATGTCGTGGTGCAGCTTGGCGTAGGCCTGGTTGCGGATCTCGTTGGACTCGGCCATCTTGGCGGCAAAGGTCTCCTCGTCGCCGGCGGCCTTGGCCTCCTGCGCGGCCTTGGCGGCGGCCATGGATCCCATGACCATGCGGCCGACACCGGGCACATCGTACTCGGGGTGGAACAGCTGCAGCGCAACCTTGGCACCGTGCTTGTGGACGGCGTCGGCCAGAGCCTTAAACGTGGGGATCTGGGCGTCGGTTGCCAGCTTGGGCGTGGGGCTCGCGGTCATGACGGGAGCGACGTCGCCGATGACGATGTAGCTCACGCCGCCACGGGCCAGGCGCTCGTAAAAAGCCAGGCTGCGCTCGCCGATGGAACCGTCGCGCTCCTCGTAGCCGGTGGTCAGCGGCGGAAACATAATGCGGTTCTTGAGCTCAAGGGGGCCAACCGTAATGGGCTGGAGCAGCTTGGATGCAGGTGCGGTCATGGACATTCCTCTCTTGTAGGCGCGGCGGCGATGATGCCGCGTAGTTGTCTAGAGGATATGGCATGGGGGCATAGCGGCACAACGGAAATCGGCGGATAACAGGTAGCGGCAGGTGGATGGGGGGTGGGCGGGGCGGCCCGTCGGTTTATCTCAATCTGTAACAGTTACGCGGCAAAACTGGGTCTTACTGTTACAGATCGAGACAAACACGACCCAACCCACCGGTATATCTCGATCTGTAACACCTAGCCGCCCAAATCGGGTCTAGATGTTACAGATCGAGATTTTGTTTGAGAGGCCGAGAATTGAACCGAAGAAACAGTCCCGGAATAACAAAAAAGCTCGCCGGCTAGGCCGACGAGCTGCAAGTTCTTGGTCGCGGGGGCAGGATTTGAACCTACGACCTCCGGGTTATGAGCCCGGCGAGCTACCAGACTGCTCCACCCCGCAATGTCTGGGCGCCTCATGTGCGCAAGAAAGAATATTACGCGGGAGTTCGGTAAACGGCAAGGAAAAACTCGTGGAGCATAATTCCTTCATATTTAAACCCCTCAGCCCCTATCACCGTAAACGAATCGCAGCCGAGTGCCGTCGGCGGCGCGTATACAATGGTGCGCGTCCTTTTATGCCAACACTGGGAGTAGACATGCTGCTCGCTATCGATATGGGAAACACGCAGACGGCCATGGGCCTGTTTGACGGAGACGAGCTGGTGCAGTCGTGGCGCATGCCCACCGACCGCTCCTATACCGCCGACGAGATCCATGTGCGCCTGATGGGTTTCTTTAAGATGTACGGCCTTTCGCTCGACGCGGTCGACGCGATCGCCTTTGCCGGCGTGGTGCCGCAGCTCTCGCGCGAATGGCACGCCGTGGCCGACCGCATTGCCGCGGACGCCATCGTCATCGGACCGCAGACGGCCGCGGTGACCAAGCTGCGCGCGGCGCGTCCCCAGGCCGTAGGCGCCGATCGCGTCGCTAACGCCGTTGCGGCCGAAACTTTCTACGGCGCGCCGGCAATCGTGGTGGACTTTGGCACCGCGACCAATATCGACGTCATCGATGAGGACGGTTATTACATTGGTGGAGCGATTGCGCCGGGCATCCGCATTTCGATGGACGCGCTCGCCGCCCGAGCCGCCAAGCTCGCCAGCGTTCCGCTCGAGGCGCCCGAGCACGCCATCGGCCGCGATACCGAGGAGTGCATCAAGGTCGGCGCCGTAACGGGCGCCGCCGCCATGGCTGAGGGCCTGGTCGCGCGCATGAAGCGCGAGCTGGGCCGCGAGGATGCCACCGTTATCGCCACGGGCGGTCTCGCCAGTATCGTCGCCGATTCGACCGATGCCTTCGACGTGATCGACGGACAGCTCACCATCAAGGGTATCTGCGAAATCTACCGCCGCATGCAGGAGCTGGGATAGAGCAGGGGCTTAAGTCGAGCACGCCCGATGCCACAGTCCCCGCAAAGGCTCGCCAAGCCTATTCCTCAAAATCGAAAAATTTTCAGTTTTGAGGAATAGGGCGCTGGCAACCCATTCCCCAGATAGGCGAAACCCTCCCCGGCGCAGGCCGAGGAGGGTCTTGTTGTCATCGTTGTCTTTGAGCGCTGGTGCCTCGCGCTACAGCCCGCGAATTCGTACGGCCTCGGGCGGAAACTCCTGCTCGCCGGCATCGGTCTTGATGGTCGCGCGGCCCCAGATGTCCAGGCCCGCAAACACGCCCACCGCGAGCGGCAGACCGTTGGGCGACACCGCCGCGACCTGACGACCCAGCAGTGGCACCATGTCAAAGTACTCGCCCAGCACCGGAGCCAGCGGGCCCGCGGCGCCCTGCGGCGTGTTGGCGGCAACCGCCCAGGCGCCCACGCGGGTCAACACGGCGGCGGCCAGCTCCTCAACCAGCGCTTCGTCGGCCATATTCACGCCAAGCTCACCCAGCGCCGCACACTCAATATCAACCGTCACCGCGGCAAACATGCCCGCAGCACCGGCACCGCCGTTCACGGCAACACGCGCGAGCGACGTCTCGAACGCGGGCGCACCGCACACGATGTTGCTCGGCCACTCAATGCCCACCTTGCCGGCAAGGCCCAGGCCCGGCGTCGATGCCGTGCCCACAAGCGCATCCATCATGCCCATCGCAGCCACAAACGGCAGGCCGTGGAAGGCATGCATGTTCACATCCGGACGCACGACCAGCGAAAACGCCAGCGAAGCGTTGCCCGCGCTCCAAGCGCACCAGCCCGCGGACGCACCCTCGCGGCCCGCGTCGCGCGCGGCGTCAAGCTCGGTACCGGCAACAACAGCATTCATCTCGATCATCTACATACGCCCCAATTCGCCCACGATATGGCCCACGCGGTCCTCGGGCTCCTTGACCTCGACGCCGTTGTAGCGGAAGAACCGCGCCGGATCGTGCATCAAGTCCTCGAGCGGCACCAGCACAAAATCGCGCTCGCCGATCAGCGGATGCGGCAGGCGCAGCTTTTTGCCGCCGTGGGTCTCGCCGTCCATCCACAGCAGGTCCAGGTCGATGGTGCGCGGGCCGTTGGCCTTGGCCTTTTTGGAGCGGTCGCGCCCCAGCTCAGCCTCGATCTTCATAAGCTCGTCGAGCAGCACCAACGGCGCCAGCTCGGTCTTGATCTCGATGACGGCGTTGGCAAACGCGTCCTGGCGCGTCTCGTAGGCAGGCTCGCTCTCGTAGATCTTGGAGGAGTTGGACACGCAGGTGAGTGGAATCTCGGCGATCATCTCGCGTGCGGCGCGAATGTTGTCGCAGCGATGCCCCAGGTTGGAGCCCACGGCCACAAACGCGCGGCGCGGCTGCGGCTTGGCAACCGCCCAGTAGCCGTTCAGGAACTGCGCAAAACCCGCGGCGTCGTGCACGCGCACGATGTTGGCACCGGCCTGGATGGCGCCCAGGCACACGCCAAACGTAGCGGCATCGCGCTCGGCGGCCTCGGTCACGCCCGAGACGGCGCCCACAAAGCGCTTGCGCGACACGGCGCACATGAGCGGATAGCCCAGTGACGCCATCTTGGCAGTCTCGCGCTGGATGACGATGTCCTCGTTAGCCGACTTACCAAAGCCCGGGCCAGGATCGATGCAGATGCGGTCGCGCGACACGCCGGCATGGATGAGTGTGCGGGCCTGGTCGGACAGAAAGCCCATGACGCGGCGCATGATGGGCGCCGAATCGGGCAGGGTGAAGCGGCGGAGCTGCGAGGTGGGCACGTAGGCTTCCTCGCGGCGGGCGCTGCGGCGCATCATGGCGGCCAGACGGTCATTGGACTCCGATGCGGCCTCGGTGGCTGCGGGCGCGGGCGCGACGGTCTCGGCGGCAGCAGTCTGCTCGGTGGCGGGCGTCTCCTGCTCGCTTGCAGGCTCGGACGTGGGCTCCGGTTCGCCAAACGGCAACGAGGGCTGCACCACGCCGCCCGGAAGCTTGGCCTCCGACTTAGGCTCACCCAGCAACTTGCCGCGACGGCGGCGAGCCGGCTTCTCGGCCTCACGCGCGGCCTCGGCAGCCGCCTCGCGCGCCTTCTCGGCAACAAACGCCGCTGCCGAGGTATCGAGCTGCACCGTTGCGTGCGTGCGGGTGGGCGCGGCGACCTCGCCGGCATGCATCACGATGATGCCGCAGGTGCTCGTCTTAACAAACTCGACCATCTTGGGATCGGTGAAGCCGGTCACGTCGTTGACGATCGAGGCGCCGCAGCGCACGGCCGCCTTGGCAACCGCCACGTGGCGCGTGTCGATCGAGACGATGGCACCCTCTTTGGCCAGCGCACGCACAACGGGCAGCACGCGGCGAGCCTCCTCGTCGGGGTTGACCGGGGTAAAGCCGGGGCGCGTGGACTCGCCGCCTACGTCGATGATGTCGGCGCCGGCGTCGAGCATCGCCAGGCCGTACTCGATGGCGGCATCCGGGTCGAAGTGCTCCCCGCCATCGCTAAACGAATCGGGCGTCACGTTGAGGACGCCCATGATGCGCGGACGGTCAAAGCTGAGCTCATACTTTCCGCACCGCCATGTCTTGCTGTCGTTCGCCATGAACATCCTCCTAAAATGCCCGCGCCGCCGCGCTCGGCCGCAGGCGGTGGGGTCGCTTTGCAATCAGTCTTTCTATTGTATCCGCGCGCGCGGGCTAGAACGCAAACGCGGCCGCGATGTCGCAAGAAATCAGCAGGTCGGCATTTGCATCCTGATCGGTGGGGGCAAGGTTGCATATGGCCAGCGTATCACCGGTAAAGTATCGCGTAAGGCCTGCCGCCGGATACACCACGAGCGAGGTCCCGCCCACAATGAGGGCATCGGCCGCGGCGATGGCGGCAACGGCACCGGTCAACACGTGCTCGTCGAGCGGCTCTTCGTAGAGCACTACATCGGGCTTGATGCGGCCGCCGCACGCGGGGCACGCAGGCACGCCCGCGGCATCCTCGTGCTCGCGCGAGCAAATCCACTCGGCGCTATAGACCGCGCCGCACGACTGGCAAATGTTGCGATGGACCGATCCGTGCAGCTCAAACACGCGCCGTGAGCCGGCCATCTGATGCAGGCCGTCGATATTTTGCGTTACCACGGCATTTAGCTTGCCGGCACGCTCCAGCTCGGCCAGCTTGGTGTGGCAGCGGTTGGGCTTAGCATTAAGCGCGATCATCTTGGTGCGGTAAAAGTCGAAGAACTCCGCAGGATGCGCCTCGTAAAAGCTATGAGACAGCATGGTCTCGGGCGGATAGGCAAACTGCTGGTGATACAGGCCGTCCACGCTGCGGAAATCGGGAATGCCACTTGCCGTGGAAACACCAGCGCCGCCAAAGAAGACCACGCGCTTGTGGGTGTCAAACAGATCCGCCAGCGCGGCGGAGGCCTGCCTGGGGTCCGATATTGCCTGCGTCATATGAGTCCTCCGTCCTTGTTAGTCGGGCAGCGGCGCCTGCACCGTCGCTCGCGGACTACGTCCCGCCCTTGTTGCGTTAATCTTAAGCCTGCCAACCCCGTCGAAAGGACACCATGCCTCAGACTTACACCTTTGCCTCGTGGAACGTCAACGGCCTGCGCGCCGTGCTCAAAAAGGACCCGAGCTTTATCCAGATCGCGCAAGAACTCGACGTCGATATCTTGGCGCTGCAAGAGACCAAGCTGCAGGAGGGCCAGGTCGATATTGACCTGCCCGGCTATCACCAAACCTGGAGCTACGCCGAGCGTAAAGGCTATTCGGGCACTGCGGTCTTTAGCCGCCAGGAACCGCTGCGCGTGCTGCACGCCGACGCGCTGTTACCCTACGCCGGCGAGGGCGAGACGGCCGAGCTCGTCGCCCAAGCCGCAACCGAGGGCCGCGTCTGCGCGCTGGAGTTCGACAAGTTCTGGTTTGTGGATGTCTACACTCCCAACGCGCAAAACGAACTCGCCCGCATCGACGTGCGCATGGCCTGGGACGATGCCTACCGCGACTTTTTGAGCGCGCTTGAGCGCGAGACCGGCAAGCCCGTCGTAACCTGCGGCGACTTTAACGTGGCGCACGAGGAGATCGACCTCAAGAACCCCAAGTCCAACCGCGGCAACGCAGGCTTTTCGGACGAGGAGCGCGGCAAGTTCACCGAGCTGCTCAACGCCGGCTTTACCGATACCTGGCGCGCGGCTAATCCGGACGTCGAGGGCGTCTACAGCTGGTGGAGCTATCGCTTTAATGCCCACAAGAACAACGCCGGCTGGCGCATCGACTACTTCCTGGTAAGCGACGCAATCGCCGGCAACGTGCGCGACACCGGCATCCGTGGCGATATCTTCGGCAGCGACCACTGCCCCGTCACCCTCACGCTAGAGCTCTAGTCCCGATCGGTCCCTTGGAGGCGGGGGAAGGGATCATCTTCACCTCGCGAGGGCATCAACGCGGCCCGCTTGCCACGAAACTGGCCCATCCACTACGTTTAAGCCACTACCCTCAACCACAGCGAACAACGCAAAAAGAAAACCGCAGGTAAAAAGCCTGCGGTTTTTCATAAAACGCGGTTGTGTTTGGGGGTGTCGAGCCAAACGTAGTAGATAGGCCGATTTCGTGGCGGGCGGATTCAGCTGATTCCCCGGGGACGTCTGGGGACGGGAAGAAAAACGGATCAATTTGGCTCTCTGAGGGCCACGTTGCCCGTCATATAAGCCGGCCATTCCAAAACTATGCCGGTTTACGGGGCTGAATCGCGAACCCCCAACCATACGCAATTTCGAAATAACAAAACCGCAGGTAAACGGCTTGTTCTATTTCGGAAAAAGCCGGTATGGTCTGCCTGCGCCAATCTAGCCCCGTAAACCGGCATAGTTTTAAAATGGCACTTTGGCAGTATTGATTCCCGCGTCGGCGCAACCAGCCTTACAGCCCGTATTTCACGACGACTCGGTTGATGCGGCGACACCAGGGCTTGTACAGGGCGGCCAAGAACACGCAGGTCGCGAGGCCGTGTGTGATATCGAACGGCACTGCCGTGGCAAGACGCGCCACGGCACCCGCCCAAGTAAGCGGCTGTACAAATCCAATGATGTCATACGCGTTAATCACGACGCCATAGAGCAAGCCCGACGCAAAGCCGTAGGTCAGCAGCGCCAGCATACGCACGGTGCCATCGGCGCGATCAAAAGCGCCGGCATGCGCCAGCGCACCGCCAACGTATCCCACGAGCCCCCAGGCATACATCTGCCACGGCGTCCACATGCCCTGCCCAAAAAAGAAATTGCTGGTCAGCGCCGCCAGCGCGCCAACCATAAAACCATTGCGGCGACCAAGCGTCGCCCCCGCGATAATGGCGATAGCGCTCACCGGTTTAAAGTCGGGAATGGGCCCAAACAGGATGCGCCCCGCCGCCGCCAGCGCCGCTAGCACCAGCGTGGGCATAATCTGGCGCAGGCCTGGACGCGATGCCTCATAGCCCGCAAAGAACAGCGCAAGCACCAACGCCACCACAACCAGCATGGCCAACGCTGCTTGCTCAACACCCGCCAGCAACGCGGCAGCCATCACCGCCGGCACCGCCAACAACAGCGGGATCTCCAGTTTTGCAAGCAGGCGCAAGCCGCGATAATCCGCCATTCCATCACGCCCTATAGAACACGTTGTCGGCAAAGAAGTCGGCCGGCGGCTCCATGCAGGCAATCTCGCCGTCAAACATCATGGCGACGTCGTCGGCTACCTGCTCGGCAAAGTCCAAATCGTGCGTAGCCATGATGACGGTGCCGCCAGCCTTCGCATGGTCACGCAGGGCGCGGGCGATAATGCGGCGGCTGAACAGGTCTAGACCCTTGGTGGGCTCATCGAGCAATAGCAGTTCGGGGCCGATTAGCAGCAGTTTTGCCAATGCAAGCAGTTGACGCTGCCCGCCCGAAAGATCGTACGGATGGCGTCCATCCAGACCCGACAACCCCAAGCTCGCCGCGCGCTCCCGCGCCAAGTTCTCGTCATATCCGCAGGTCGAGGCCCATTCCATCAGCTCATCGCGAACCGTCTCGGCAACCAGCAATGCTTTGGGATTCTGAGGCAGCAGCGCCGCCGAGGCCGCTCCGCGCACCATGCGGCCGCGCTGCAGCTTGGCGGTCTTCGCCAGCACCGAAAGCATTGTCGACTTGCCGCAGCCGTTACCGCCAACAACCGCATGCACCGCACCGGCCGAAAACGCCACGTCGAGCCCACGCAGCACCCAACCGCCCGCGCGATTGTAGCGAAACCAGCCTTCCGACAGGGTGGTAGCCGACCCGCCGTGCATTTTTTGGAGTATTCTGCTTCCATCCGTGCGCGGAAAGGCTTCCGAGCCGTTCTCGAGCGACGTTTGCGCCACAAAATTGGACGATTTGTCCAATTCCGAACTTTTTTTCGCGCTCGATACGTCCCCGGGCGGCTCCAGAGAGCCCAAATTGTCCTCACGCCTGCTGAATACTCCGTTTTTTGCACATCGGATGGCACCCCACCCCAACATGTCGTCGGAAAACAGCGATTCTCGGCGTCCCAAAGAAGCCATATCCGCCACCTCGCGCACGCGACCGCCCTCAATCCGATACGCGCACGTCGCGTATTCGAGCATTGGGCGCGGCTGGTGCGTCGCCACAACAACCGTGCAGCCCAGCTCGCGATTCACACGAAACAGCGCGTGCAGGAAATTCTTCTCCGCAACCGGATCAAGCTGAGACGTGGGCTCGTCGAGCAACAGCACGCGTGGGCGCAGCGCCAGCACGGCCGCCAACGACAGCAGCTGCTTGCGTCCGCCCGAAAGCGTATCGGTATCGCGGTGGAGCCAATCCTCAATTCCAAAGAAATAGCTGGTCTCGGCTACGCGACGGCGCATTTCGTCGCGCGCTAGCCCCAAGTTTTCCAAGCCAAACGACATCTCGTGCCACACGCTTTCGCATACGATCTGGTTCTCGGGGTCTTGAAACACATAGCCCACGCGCTCCGCAGACGCCCGAACGTCCATGTCGGCAACGTTCTCGCCCAGCACGCGCAACTCGCCAGTACATTCGCCCGTCGGCGCGATCTCGGGTTTGAGCAGCGAGAGCAGCGTCGACTTACCCGACCCGGTACCACCAACAAGCAGTGCAAATGCTCCTTGGGGAACGCGCCAATCAAGTGCCTCGAGCACCGGTGCGCCAGCCCCGGGGTAGGCAAAACGCAGACCCTGCACTTCAATCGCCGGCGCATCCGAGCCGCACACCGTGCCCGCCATCTTGCTCCCGTCCAACCGAGCCATCAGCCAAACCTCTTCTCGTCAATCGCGTGCAATGCGCAGGGCAGCGCCATCCAGACCGCGTACACAACATAACCCGGCCACGGCGCCGGCACCGAAAGCTGTGGGTAAAACGAATACTGCGTCGTCGCAATCCACGCCACCGCCACCGCGGCAGCGCCAAACATCGCAAGCCCAACCAGCGCGGCAACGTCGCCGCGCCCCAGCCGATACCGCGCGTACGTCGTACGGCGCGCCGCGGCGCCCCACCCGCGAGAGCGCATGGCGTCCGCGCGCTCCAGCGAATCTTCCATGCCCCAACCCATCAGCACGCTCGACGTCCGCAGACGCGAGCGCACGGGGTCGGCCGGTGCGCGCCCCGGCACATCAATCGCATCCTGCGCCGCCAGCACCGTGCGGCCGCGGCGCAAAAACTGCGGGATAAGCCTCATGCACATCGAGATCATGAGCGCAATCACCGGCGCGGCGTTGCCTAACAGTGCGAGTACCTTGTCGTATTCGAGCATCGACGCCGCGGCCTCAAACCACAGCACGCTCGCCACAAACAGCCCGCCCATGCACAGGCCGTATACCATGCTTTCCAGATACACCGCGCGCATGCCAATACGGAACAGCTCCGTCGAGCCCGAGGCGCTAAACAGCGGATTGACCAGCGCGATAATCAAAATCACCGGCAACTGCCAGCGGAGTGCGCCCAGCGTGCGGGCAGCCCCATGCGTCGCAAATCCATACGTCAGCCCGCCCGCAAGCGACAGCGCGATCAGCACCGGCTGCATCGAGAACATGGTGAGCCCCAGCGTCAGTACTATATAGAGTGCCGGCACAGCCGGATGCGACATCGAGAACGCCGCGACGGGCTCGCCGCCAAACTCCTCTTGTATGTTGTCCACGGGCACCCCCGTCCCCTCGCTCAAACGACAGCTCCGCAGCACCGCCAACGCCGCACGCAAGCAGTACAAACGTCACGCCGGCGGCACCGACATCGGCCGCCATGAGCCAATAGCTACGCGCTCATCATATGCCTGCGGTATCATATTGCGCCGTGTATCGTTTCCAAACACACGTCTCTATAACGTAACAGGAGATCACATGGATGCAACCGCAATTATCCTCGCCGCCGGCGAGGGCACACGCATGAAGTCGAACCACTGCAAGGTTTCGCACAAGATCCTGGGTAAGCCCATGGTTCAGTGGATCGTCGACGCCACCATCAAGGCCGGCTGCAGCCGCGTCGTGGTCGTCATCGGCAGCCACGCCGACGAGATGCGTGCCCTTATCGACGGCGCCTACGCCAACAGCGCCACCAAGGTCGAGTGCGTCGAGCAGACCGAGCGCCTGGGCACCGGTCACGCCGTGAAGGTCGCGCTCGAGGCCTGCGGCATCACGCAAGGCCCCGTCGTCGTGCTCAACGGCGACCTGCCGCTCATCACCGCCGACACCGTCGCCAAATTCGCGCAGACCGTCGCCACCGGCGAGCTCGCCTGCACCGTCATGACCATGACCCCGCCCGACCCCTTCGGCTACGGCCGCATCAAGCTGGGCGCCGACGGCCAGATCGAACGCATCATCGAGCAGAAGGACTGCACGCCCGAGCAGGCCGCCACGCTGCTGGAGTGCAACGCCGGCTGCTACGCCTTCGACGGCGCGCAGCTCGCCGCCCACATTGACGAGATCGGTAACGACAACGCGCAGTCCGAGTACTACCTGCCCGACATGCTCGAGATCCTTAAACGCCACGGTCAGGCGGTCTCCATCTTCCACTGCGATGACTACCGCGACGGCCTGGGCGTCAACAGCCGCATCCAGCTCGCACAGCTCACCG
>CAUBQN010000003.1 GCA_958438125.1 uncultured Collinsella sp. | reverse complement strand
CGACGATGGCTACCCGTACGCCATTCCCGTCAACTACTTCTTTGACGCCGAGCACGATAAGATTTATTTCCATGGCGCCAAAGCCGGGCACAAGGTCGACGCACTCAAGCGCGATGACAAGGTCTGCTTTACCGTTTACGGCAACGAGTGGTACCAGGACGGTGACTGGGCTCCCTACGTTATGAGTACCGTGGTCTTTGGCCGCTGTCGCTTGGCGAATGACACTCCTGCGTTTATCGAGGATAAAGTCCGCCAGCTCGCGCTTAAGTACTACCCTTCCGCCGAGGAAGTCGAAGAGGAAATCGCCAAAGACATCAAGGGCGTCCAGCTCTACGAGATTACGATCGAGCATCTCTGCGGTAAGCAGATTCAGGAAAAGTAAGTCCCTCAGCAGGCCTCATCAATAGCAATATGGCCCGGGTCCAACCAACATTGGAACCGGGCCATATGCTTATAAAGCGTCGGCAGCTATGTGTGCAAGCGCCTCAACAAGTTCCTGCGAGCTCACGGGTTTACTCAGGTGCGCGTCCATGCCCGCCTCACGCGAAAGCCTGCGGTCGTCGGCAAAGGCGTTGGCACTCACAGCGATAATCGGCGTAGTCGCGGCATCCTCGCGATCGAGTGCTCGAATTCGACGCGTGGCCTCAAGGCCATCGATACCGGGCATCATGATGTCCATCAACACCACGTCGTACTCGTACGGCGCGCTCGCGGCAAACATCTCGACGGCAGACTCGCCATCCTTAGCATGCGTCACGACGGCACCGGCACGGCTGAGCGTAAACTGCGCGATCTCGGCATTCAGATCGTTATCCTCTACGAGCAAAACGTGCAAGCCCTGGAGCGCATCGCCATCGCCCGCATCCGCGCGAACTGCCTGAGGAATCTCGGAGCGCTTGCATTTCTCAAACGGCAGGCGGATGGTAAACGTCGTCCCCTGCCCCAAGACGCTCGTAAAGCTCATGGTTCCGCCCATAAGCTCGACCAACTGTTTTGCGATAGGCGCGCCCAGGCCAGTTCCCGATGAAGCGCCTTCCACCTGTTGCTCCTCGCGGCAAAACGGCTCGTAGAGGTGCTGTTGGAACTCCTCGCTCATGCCAATACCGTTGTCGGCGACCGTGTATTCATAGACGGGGACGCCATCCGCTGGCTCCACCTCGCGGCACACCAGGCGAACATAGCCGCCCTGGCGGTTGTACTTGACGGCATTGCCGGCAATATTGAGCAACAGGCGCTTGAGGTGCGTCACGCTCACCCGCGCATAGGGATGATTAAGCGTCTGCTGGTCGCAGATAATTGTCACCAGACGCTCCTCGGCCTGGCGCTCCAGAATATCGCGCACTTCACAGTTGAGTGCCACCAAATTTGTGGGTACGAGGTTCAGGTCGACCTGCCCGCTCTCCAGGCGACTCATATCGAGTGCCTCGTTGGCAAGGTCGAGCAGCAGTCCCGATGCCGTCCAGATTTTCGAGCGGCACTCAGCCTGCTTTTGCAGATCGTCCGCATTGGCATCGCCAACCTCGACCATGCCGCGAATGCCGTTGATGGGCGTGCGCAGATCGTGGCTCATGCGACGCAGAAACTCTGTCTTTGCCGAGTTGGCAGACGAGGCCTCACGCGCCGCCTTTGCCAGCTTGTCGCCATAGTCGCGCTCCTGCTGCAGCAAGTCCGTCAAACGTCGGCGATCAGCGCGGCGACGCACCATCACAACAACGGCTATAAATCCGCTGTAGAGCGCCAGCACGCCGGCAGCAACAGCCGCGACGACCTCGAAGTAACGCCGTGCCGGAGCATAGGTGTACACATAGAATTTGTGCGCTTTTCCAAATGTGCCCAAATACCACTCGCCGTCGGCGTTAATCAATTTGACCTTACCGGCCAGGCATCGATCCTTAATACCGTCGACAATGAAGACGTCCGTCGCAGGCAGATCGAATACGCCCAATACAGTGGGTTCAACGGCATTGGTCGCAACGACCTTGCCGTCGCTTTCGATCACGATATTGCCGCTATCGATGGTTTCATAGCCTTCGAGCAAACTCTGCAGTTTGAGCGTATTGCTTGCAACTGCCTTCGCGCTCTGATGCCTTACCGCGATAACGATGCCCTCGCCATCTTGCCGGGTCACGCAGCCAATGTCTGCGACCGAGTCATCCGCAAGTGTGATGCGGGCGGTATAGGACTTAAGCGGATAGGCTGCTACCTCCAGCACGGGCGCTTCCTTGAGATACGTAGCGATCGACTCGTAGCCCACGCCATCCGTCGAGGACTCGGACACCAAATTGCCCGATGCGTCCGTCACGATCAGTGCGCTCACGTTGAACTGGTCGGCATATTGCTCCAGCGTAGCGTTATCCACCAAACCGTCGCGCTCCATATCGCGCGCTGTCTCTCCGGCGATCTCCATAACGCGAATCAGGTTTTTGGTCGTATAGGCGCTATTGAATGCATCGTAGGAAAGGCTCTGCGTCGCCACGTAATCGACAACGTCGGCAAAGCGCTGCTCGGCTTGGGCCGTCGTGTAACCGTAGCTCATCATGCCGGCAACAACCGAGAGCGCTATCCCTAGCAGAGCGACAAGGAGCCATGCCCCTGCCGAACGATTGCCCCGCTCCTGAGCGGCGTGGTCGGGCGCATCGATTATGACAGGCCCTCCATATTCAAAAATGGCGAAGGGTCATCAAAGTACTTTGACACCAGACGTTCCATGGTGCCATCGGCAAGCATTTTTTGGTAGGCATGGGTGAGCTTGACGTCGATGCCACGCGTATCGTTGATATCAAAAGCGGTGCCCAAACCGACCTCTAGCAGCGGCTCATCCAAAATGCGATACGTCACACCATAGTCTTTTTCGTAGGTGAGCAGCGAGGACTCATGCGCGGCGATGGCGTCGACCAGACCCTCGACGAGCGCCGGGTTCAGGTATGAGCGGTCCGAAAAGCTGTAGAGCTCTTTGATCTGCGGAACGTTTTCATTTGTACGATTGAGCAAAATGCCCTCGGGCTTGGTGGTGGACTGGACCGCCACGACCTTGTCCTCAAGATCGGCAAGCGTGTAGATATCGCTCTGGGGATCGACCGCGACCACCTGGCGGCTCGCAAGGTACGGGCCGGCCCAACGATACTCGTTTTCGCGACCCGTCATACTAAAGCTACCCATGACACAATCGAGCTCGCCACTCGCCAGCAGCTCTTTCTTCTTTTCCCAATCGATCAGCTGGTATTTTGGCTTGTAACCAATGCGGGCCAAAGCCTCGGTCAATATCTCGACATCCAGGCCAACGATATCGCCATACTCGTCGGTATACACAAACGGTGGATAGAGGTCGCTGCCGACGTTGAGCGTCTTAAGATCGTCGTCTTTGACTTGCGAGGCGTCCAGTTCTTCTAATGCAGACGTCGAGGCTCCGTCATTCGACCCGGAACAGCCGGCTATCGCTACGACAAAGGCACACGCTACCGCAAGCGCAACAAACAACGATATGGCAACCGAGCGGCGAGGTCTTTTCATCGAGCTCCGGACGATCCTGCTTACAGACTGAAATGGTTAAAAATAATAGCAAATGAATCCACTCGAGCGCCCAATGGTTACAGACGCCTTACCATACGGGGCCTTCCAGCCGACGCGGCAGAAGGCCCCGCATGCAGCGCACACTTACCGTGCATTAAAAACGTAACGGTCCAGGCGGTCGCACGCCTCCCTAACGCGCAAAAGCGGCAGCGCCAGATTCACGCGAATGTGGCAGGGCCCGTGGAACGGACGGCCATCCTGATACCCAACGCCCACGCGCGCCCCCTCGTCGAGCAGCCACTGAATATCGCAGCCATGCTCGCGGCACCACTCGGTGCAGTCCAGAAACACCATGTACGTGCCCTGCGGACGCGAATAGCCCACGCCCTCAAAATGCTCGTCCACGTAATTGCAGAAGTACTCGATATTGTCGGCAAGCACCTGGTTGAGCTCGTCCACCCACTCGTAGCCCTGCGGCTGGTAGGCACCGATAAGCGCATGCATGGAAAGGACATTCATCTCGTTGTAGTGGGTCTTGTTGGACACGGCGCACACGCGGTCGCGCAGCGTCTCGTTGTAGATGATGTGGTAGCTGCCGACCAGGCCCGCCAGGTTGAACGTCTTACTGGGCGCATAGAGGGCAACCGTGCGCATGCGGGCATCCTCGCTCACCGACTGCGTCGGGATATGCTTGTGACCCGGCAGGATGATATCGGACCAAATCTCATCCGAGATCACCACGCAATCGTGCTGGCGATAGATATCCATGGCGCGCTCGATCTCGTCGCGCTCCCATACGCGGCCGCAGGGATTGTGCGGCGAGCAGAACACCGCGGCATAGATATGGTTTTGGGCGAGCTTTTGCTCCATGTCCTCAAAGTCCATACGCCACACGCCTTGGTCATCGAGCCTAAGCGGGCTGTGGACAATGCGATAGCCCGCAGCCTCGATGGACTTGGTAAAGCCGATGTAGGTGGGACTGTGGACCAGCACCGCATCGCCCGGCTGGACATATGCGCGCAGCGTGGACACGACACCGTCCAGCACGCCGTTTTCGTAGCCGATATGCTCCGGCGCCAAGCCCTCAACGCCATTGCGACGGCTCTGCCATTCGATGATGCGGTCGAAGTACTCGGGACGCGGATTGAAATAGCCAAACATGGGATGCTGAGCGCGCTGAATGATGTGCTCCTGGACCGTGGGCACCGTGGCAAAATTCATGTCGGCCACCCACATGGGAATGCGGTCGAAGCCCTCGTCGGGTGCGTTCGGAGCCATACCGGGGATCTCACCCCAGGAGTCAACGGCGATGGAGTCCATGCCGTGGCGGTCTATAAGCGAACTAAAGTCGTATTTCATGCTGAGCTCCCGTGCAAAGTGATTGTTTTGGTAGGCGTTATTGTCCACCAGCGTGGGCGGTTTTGGCATGGGGTTTGGCGCTTAATTTGACGGGTGCGGACGAATGGCTGGTTAGTCTCGCGCGTCGGTGATGGCGGTTATCGTCAACCTGGTTCCGTCGACCGTAAACGATATGTCGAGCCCAGCGTAAGCCAAATGGTAAATGCGGTTTGGCTCGTGTTTGCTGCCCGCGCGGCGCGGATCCTGGTGAAGAACCTCAACCAAGCCAGGAATCTTTGCGGGCGGGACCATGTCTTGAAGCGCTTGCGGGAACTCAACATCGAGCTCTTGCCACGGCGCGTCCTCAATCCAGCCGCCCGTCGCATCCGGGTGACAGTCGGCAAATGGAATGTAGGGCTTAATGTCGTAGATGGGCGTGCCGTCGCGCAGATCGGCCCCCAGCACATGAATGATGGGACCATCGTCGGTGAACTCAACACGATCGAGCTTGACGCAGGTGAGCCCGATGGAATTAGGGCGAAACGGACTGCGCGTGGCAAACACGCCCACACGCTCGGCTCCACCCAGACGCGGCGGGCGCACGGTCTTCGACCACTTGACGTTGGTGCCGGACCTGTCCTGCGTCTTGGCATCGGTAGCTATGTCCTTAACCGTGCCGCCGGGCGTTCCGTTTTCGAAGCGCCACAACAGCCATAGGTGAGAGAAAGAGTCCAGGCCCTCAACCGCTGCGTTGGAGGCAAATTCCGGCTCAAAGACGATGCGTCCCTGCAGATGAGGCGCCAAAAAGCTGTTGCGCGGAATGCCGAACTTCTGCGGCAGGTCGGTATGTATGTGTGCGATAGGTTCCATACCGGTCATTGTACGGCATGGAGGTGTAGGGCGTTGCGCGCAATTCTTCGCCGCGGTCCCCGTCGTGCAACCAACGGTTGCTTGGAAGGGCACCTGCTGCCGCGTATGCTTAAGCCATCAACCAGCAGAAAGGAGCCGCTATGGCCTTTGCAGAAAAGCTCATTGCCATCCGTCGCGCCCATCACCTTACCCAAGAGCAGCTCGCCGCCAAACTCTTTGTCACGCGCCAAGCCGTCAGCCGTTGGGAGCGCGACGAGGTCACCCCGGGCATCGACATGATGAAGCTCATTGCCGCCGTAACCGGAGAGCCGTTGTCCCACCTGCTCGAAATGCCCGAGCATTATTGCCAGAGCTGCGGCATGATACTCACGCCCAACGACTGCGGCACCGATGCCACGGGCGCCACGACCGACCATTACTGCAAGTGGTGCTACGACCACGGCAAGTACACCTATGACACCACCATGGAGGCGATGATCGAGGATTGCGCCCCGCGGCTGGCGCAAAACACCGGCATGTCGCTCGACGAAGCCGTCTCGCTCATGGGCGCCGTCCTGCCGCAACTGGAGCGCTGGCGCACCGTGCAGGAAAACGAGGAGCGCTACGGCTCCGAAGCGCGGGTGCGCTATGGCGATGAGGCTATCGATGCAGCAAACGAAGCACTGCTGGATATGGACCCCGAGACATGGAACGACATGAAGGAACTTGAACGCGCTATTCTGGGCCAGCTTTCGATTGCCATGGGC
The DNA here is from genome assembly GCA_958438125.1 of uncultured Collinsella sp. Classification (GTDB taxonomy): domain Bacteria; phylum Actinomycetota; class Coriobacteriia; order Coriobacteriales; family Coriobacteriaceae; genus Collinsella. Next base: position 27,143 of record CAUBQN010000003.1, on the reverse strand, counting down.
GATGGCGATGCGAATGGAAGCGAGGCTCGCAAGCTTGTCGCGATGCATCGTCGTTGGATTGGTCTCAACTGGGGACGCGAACCCCAGAACGAAGCGTACCTGGGCCTCGCCAATGGTTATCTTGCCGACCAGCGCTTTGTTGACTACTACGACAAGCCCTGCGGCACCGGAGCCACGGCGTTTCTGGTCCAAGCCATCGAGTCGTCACTGGTCCGCGCATAGACCGCGGCTGCTTTGGGTATTTCAATCGAAACCTCAACCGATTGGAAACCCATGGCTACTAATCATGAGCTCACGCTGTACGTTATGACCGGCTGCCCGTATTGCATAAAAGTCAAGCGATTCCTTGCCGATAACGGTGCGACCATCCCCGAGCGCAATATCTCGACCGATACCGAGGCCGAGCAGACGCTCATCGCCGTCGGCGGAAAACGCCAGGTTCCCTGCCTGTTCATTGACGGAGCGCCGCTCTACGAATCGAGTGACATCATCGCATGGGTACAGGAGAACCTGCTCTAGCACTCGCGTTGCGACCGACTCGCCCCAACCCATACGACCCAAACATGTACGCCAGCATCCAAAGTCGACATTTTTCGACATCTTTGGATGCTGGCGTACAGCTTTTGGGTAGTCACGGAGGCTCTTAGCCGGCTAATTGTTTGAGGCGACCTTTGGATTATGACTGTTTGACGCCTCTGGAAAGGTTTCCGAGAGGGCTGTGGTCAAAAAAGGGCAAATATGAGTACTGCTACCTGTTTAGTAGCAGCGATTTTGATCACTTCAGGAACTATTCAACGTTCCACTCGTCCGCAGACGACGTTATTTCTCCTCATATGTTCAATAAAAGTAGCTCTTAATGGGAACAAATCTCATCAGGAGCTACAATTTATAGCAAAATAAATGCAACCATAATGGCAACAGTACTCATATTTGCCCTTTTTTGACCACGACCCTCCAGAATAGTCGCTGAGAACGACACTAAATGACAAAATCCGACACTTGGACGTTCTTATATGAGTAGCCATTGAAGGACACCTAACGACTACTCCCATTCGCGACACACTGTGTCGCGAATTAAGCTGGCCCCATTACCGAAGACCAGTGAGAGCTCCTGCCCAGAATCTCGATAGCTTAATAAAGGGCTCCCCTCCGGAAGTTCAATGAGCATCCAAATTCCAAGCTGAAAAGCAAAGGAGTATCGAAGCCGTCAATGCTCATTTCCTATCGAACAGGCGGGTCAAAACAAGCTAATTAGCCCGATGAACTGCTTGTATTTTTGTCTACAAAATTGTATACAAAAAAAGAATCCGAGAACCGGCGCTCGACATTATGTCGATCGATAGGAGGCGCCATGGATGCTAAGCAGCTCGAAAAGATGATGGGGTTTGCTCCCGGAGAGTTGAAGAAAGCCGCGGAAGCCTACGAAAAAGATGAGTGGCCGAAAGGTCGCACCATCAAGTTGGGAAGGCCACCAATCTCCGATGAGCCGAGCGTCGTTATACCAGCACGTGTGGGCGAATCGATTCTTGAGGCGTTTGACGAAAAAGCCAAACGCCATGGGCAAACACGCACGGAGCGGCTCAGAGAGCTCATTACACTTGATGCACTGATTGCCTAGGCCCGCTCCCCCGTCGGACCCAAACATGTACGCCAGCATCCAAAGTCGACATTTTTCGACATCTTTGGATGCTGGTGTACAGCTTTTTGCTACATAGTCGTTGGGGACGTCCTTAAATGACCAGTCGTTAAAGAACGCCCCCGATGACTAGTTAGCCGTGGAAGCGAGCTGTGGGTGCAAGCGGCTGTTCGCGAAAGACGCGCTCGACGGCAGCGCGGTATTCGTCGACCTTTTTGGTCTTGCGTACGATCTTGTGGACGGTAGCGGGATCAGCGAAAGCGCACTTGGCGTAGAACCACCACTCCTTCATGCGGAAGACCGCATTGCCGCCAATCTCTTCTGCATATGCCGCAAACAGCGTGTCGTGGAAGCGCTGCAGCTCAGCAGCCGTTGCAGCAGGGCCGCCGTTGACCATGCGTGCCAGCGCAGGGTTCGCGAGCAACCCGCGTCCCAGCATCACGTGGCGCGTAGCAGGATAGGCCTCCACCAGCGCGCCCACGTCCTCAAGATCAAAGATGTCGCCGTTGTATGCCACCGGGAACGGCGCGCGCTCCAGCGTCTCGCCGTAAAACGCTTTGCGCGGCGAGCCCGTGTAACGATCCTTTTGCACGCGCGGATGCACGATTAGCTCGGCCAGCGGCATGCGGCAGTAAAGGTCGAGCACGCGCTCGAATTCGCCGTCGTCCTCGAGCCCCAACCTAGTCTTGACCGACACCGGCAGCGGAGAGCGTTCGCACACGTCGCTCAGAAACACCTCGAGCTCATCGAGATTGCGCAAGAAACCCGAGCCCTTGCCCTTGGCGACAACCGTTCCCGAAGGGCAACCCAGGTTGAGATTGACCTCGCGGTAGCCCATGTCGGCGAGCACCTGTGCCGCCCACACAAACTCGTCCGCGTTCTTGGACATCAGCTGAGGCACCACGTTGAGCCCCTGGTTATTGGCAGGATCGATCTCCTTAAACGCCTTGCCGCCAAAGCGGTTTCCCACCCGCGGCGGCGGCAAAAACGGCGTGTAATAGCAATCGAGCGCACCGAAGCACTCCGCATGCACGCGACGGAACACATGCCCGGTAATCCCCTCCATGGGGGCCAGCGAAAGGATCATCTACTCTTCTCTCATATCAACACAACAAAGGGGCCGTCCCTTTGTCACATGCATTATGCCTTGCGCTTCAGGCGATTCACAAGGAAGAGGTAGCTACTGAACGATGACCACCCTCCAGCCGCACCCCATACAACGAGGTCTAATACTTTTCCGAGAAGTGAACGAGTGAAAACGGGCCCCCGAAGCATCGGCACTTTCGAGATGCAATTTCCTGCGGTTTTGCCAGCCAAATCCTGCGGGTTTGACGTCTAAAAATGTCGATGCTTCGGAGGTCCAAGTATGGCCGTTCACTTCTCGGAAAAGTATTAGACCTCGATTTACATGCCACTCAATGTGACAAAGTGGCTGCTCCTTTGTCACATTCGATGAAAAAGGGCACCGATGTTAGTCGATGCCCCAAAGCGGCTGCAGGTTAAGCCCTACAGCGTATGTCTAAGACGAATCGAACTATTCGTCCCAGGAGAGGTTCTTACCAGTCTTTTTTGCCAGCAGCAAGAACAGGCCGATAATAACGTTACATGCGATGCAGAAGATGAAGACGCCCTGGAAGGAGCCGACAAGCTCATAGACCTTCATCATAACGGGCATGCCAAAGGCGCCGACGATATAGCCCACGGAGCAGATCAGCGCGAAGATGCGACCGAAATCGCGGGAGCCAAAGACATCCATAACCAAAACGGTCAGGGCAGTGCCAGCGATGACGTACATTACGTCGTTCACGCCTGCTGCGAGGATGCTAAGCGTCGAGTTGCCGCTGCTCATCATGAGCATGACAAAGGAGAGGATGGAGACAGCGAGCCAGCCCAGAATGGCCTTCGTGCTGCCGAACTTATCGCAAGTGGTGCCGACGATCGGGTTGAGGAACAGATCGAAGAGCGATGCAGCGGATACCATGAAGCCGCCCACCATGGGGCTAAAACCAACCTCGGAAGCATACGTCGGGAAGAGCTGGTTCATGCAGCAAGTGAGCTGAACGAGACAGAGGAAGCCGATGCAGAAGAAGAAGGCAGGCGACTTAATGGCGCGCGCATAGCTAACGCCACGCGTGCTATCCTCGGTCGTCTCCTCGGTCTCGGTGACCGTCTCGCCCTCGACGTAGCCATAGGGCAGCATGCCCTTGTCCTGAGGCTTATAGCGGATAATCAGGACGGAAGCGGGGAGAATGAGCACGGCGGAGACGCCAGCGAGCACCAGATAGCCAGTCCTCCAGCCAGCGGCCTCGATGACAGAGGTGATGACGGGGCTCATGATGAGCATGTAAATCGAGTTCACTGCCCAAGCGAGACCAATTGCCAGGCCACCAGATTTTTTGAACCACTGGCCAATAACGTCGGACATGGCGACGCCGGTGGTGAAGGCGAAGCAAATGCCAATCAGGGCGCCAGCGGCGATGAACATCCAAACTTCGGTGTAGAAGGCCATGCCTGCGCCGGCGACGAGCAGAATAAGCTCGACGACGGGGAGCCAAACCTTGCCAACAACCTTGGGGATGAGTTTTCCGACAAACGGAAGCGCCGCCGCAAGACCGATGAGCGTCGCGGTGAAGTAATACGAGAAGATTGAATAGTCAAACCCGAACTCCTCGCACACGGGCGCGACGAAGGAGCCGGCGATTACGCTATAGGATCCGGTCGTACCAGCAGACATGAGGCCAAGCGCGATTACGAGAACCCATGCGTAGACCTTGCTGCTCTTTAACTTTGCATTTTCCATTGATACAGCTCCTAGAGACCCAGAAGGGCACACATAACGGCCTTGATGGTGTGCTGACGGTTCTCTGCCTCACGGAAGATGACCGAAGCGTTGGCCTCAAAGCACTCGTCGGCAATCTCAAAGCCCTCGGTGATAATCTCGCGATGAAGGTCGTTCTTGCACTGGTCGAGGAGCATTTTGCCAACACGGTGATCTGCGTTATGGACAGAGGGAAGCTCATGCATGCAGAAGATGTCGGGATTGTTGGTGCGCTTGCACAGCTCGCTGGTGACGCGATAGGGGTACAAAGACTCGGCATCGCCCAGCCAGGAGTTGTAGTCGTCGGGATCCAGAACCTCTTCGCCGCACTCGGGGTTGATGTAGCGCCACTCCTCGGTAACGATAACGTCAACGCCATCCAGGGCATCGAGGTCAGAGGTGATGGTAAAGGTCCTATTGGGAGCGTACTTGGCGTAGCAGGCCTCCACCTCTTCAATCATTTCCTTGCACATCTGATGACGGAGGTCGTCGGGGCCGATGGCGAGGAAGTCCATGTCGAGCATAGCGCACAGACGGCCATACCACACCGGGGCGCCGGCGCAGTTGCCAACGAAAGCCATCTTCTTGCCGCGGCTTGTACGCAGACCGCCCCATTGCTCTTCCATCGTAAGAGCGTCAGCGAGCATCTGAGTCGGGTGATCGCCGAGAGTAAGGGCATTGATGACCGGGATGTCAACCAGGTCGGCAACGTCATAGAGGAACTGCTCGTCCTTCTGTGCGCGGTAGACGATGAGATCGTACATGCCGTTAAAGACGCGCATGGCATCCTTGACGGTCTCGCAGTCACCCATGTGGGAGTTGGTCAGATAAGTGAAGCCCATGCCCAAATCATTGCAGGAGGTCTCGAATGCGCAACGAGTACGGGTCGAACCCCACTCAAAGTTGGCGAGGACGTTTTTGCCGGGGAAGTAGCGCTGGTCGACACCAGACTTCTTCTGAGCCTTAAGGTTCCAGGCAAGATCGATGAGATAGCGGAAATCCTCGGAGGAGAGATCATGGATGTTGATGTAGTCGCGACCGCGGAGGCTGTTGTTCATGCCTATTTCCTTTCCATTTTGTGATAGATGAATGTCGAATGTGTCCCCGAGGGAAACACGGATATCCCTCGGGGAGCAGTAAGTGTGGCGCCTAAATCAGACAGTGCAGGCTCAAAGGCTCGCTAGCAGCTGGCTGCCACGTCCTTGGTCCAGCAGTGCACGCCGCCGCCGGACAGGTTAAGCGCGAGAGAGTCAATCATGATGACTTTGCGATCGGGGAAGCAGCTCTCAAGAACGGCTTTGGCCTGCTCGTCCTTCTCCTTCACGACTTCGTTCATGCCCTCGTGGTAATAACGCTGACCAAGAACGACGCCATTGCAGATGAGGAAGTTGCAGTAGCTCGCTGCTGCGTAGAAGTGAACGGGGCCCTCGGGCCAGGGAGTGCCATCCATAAACTTGCCGCCCATTTCGTCGATGAAGCCCTTATAGAGCTCGTAATCCTCATCGCCAGGGGCGATAACGACTTCAATCGGCTCGGCAGTGGGCATACGAACGATCTCGAAGGGCTTGCCCTCCCAGTCCGTTTCGTTGCTCAGGATCTCGTAGGCAGCCTCAATGCGGCGACGAGACTCTGCGCCAGCCTTGCTCGAAGCTGCCTCTTCATCGGACACCTCGGCAAGAAGAATCTTGTTCGGAGTGATAAAGCGACACATCTCATCAATGTGAGCCGCAAAGCTCATGCCAAAGACGGGAGTTCCGTCTTCCTTCTCGTCGAGGATGCCCAGTCGATAGTCGTCGTCCTCGAGCATAGGCTGCGGAAGCCAGATAACCTTGTTGAGGTTGTAGATGCGCTTATACTCGGCCTCTACTTCCTCTTTCGTGAACTCGGGATTACGCTTGCGGCATTCCGTATCCTCGATGGCGATCAGAGTGCCGTGACCGTCAAACTCGCGGTCGCCGCCCTCCGAAACCATTTCGGAATTGACGATATCGAAGCAACCGAGCGCAACCGCCATGTGAACGGCTGCCTTACGTGCGGACTGGCACTCCGGGGAGTTCTTGTCCCACACGCCGTAATAAGTCCAAGCGGGGTTGACCATATAAGAATGGCCCTTGTCGTCGACCATGATGCTGGGACCGTTGTCGCGGACATAGAAGTTGGAGTCTTCGAACTGCGTGATCTCGATGCGATCGAGATCAACCCCCTCCTCCTTCAAGCGCGAGCAAGCCTCCTCATAGGAGCCGGGGGTGCCGCAATTGAGGTTGACCGTAACGTCGCCATACTCGAGCAGAGCCTTGATCACGTCAACGCAGGGCTGGCGGTTATCGTAACCCTCTGCACGGATGTAATCGGGAAGCCATGTCACATAGACGTTGGAGCGCTTCTCGAACTCGCCCGGCATACGATAGTTCTCGTACATGGTTGGTCCTTCCGTCGGGTTTCCCGCGATGCTGTCCGGCCGCGACAATAGCGGGGTTTCACCTGCTATAGTACTACTATACCTACCGTTCGGTATATTGTTTTGAATAATTGCCGCTCGCCTACTGATACATACCGTTCACCGTATATAGTGGTCATGTTTGGACACGAATTGATGTTCCGTTGCCATCCTTAATAATGTTGGTAGTGCGGAAATGATTTGCAATGGAGAAATGCAGCGTGAGCACAAGAAAAAAAATATTGGACGCAATGTACGATCTTGTGGCAGAAGTCGGTTATGACAAAGCGTCTATCGGAAAGATTTGCGACTTTGTCGGTATATCCAAGCCGTCGGTGTACTACTACTTTCCCTCTAAAGAGGAGATTTTCACTACGCTCTTGGACAGCATGTTTCCGACCATCGACTATCAGCGCGACTACTCGCTAATAGTCGATAGGGACGGGTTCAAGGCCGCGCTTATCGAGCTCGGCAATTCAGTTATAGGTGGTTATCGAAGCGATGAAAAGCGCCGGCGCGTGCTGGCCGAGGTTAGCGTTCAAGCAAATCGAATTCCTGCAGTTCAGGAACGTCAAGCGACGGCGACCAAACGAACCATGGATGCGCTTAAAGACATCCTTCTTCATGGTGCAGAGATTGGCGCGTTTTCCGATAGTGCTGACGTGATGCTCTACGTACAAATTCTTTATACCGTTCTGGAGGGAGCGAGCAATACGGTCGCTCAAGGTGAGGATATTGATGAAAAAGCGGTTTGGGCGGGAATAGTCGAGCTTATGTTCAAATAGGCCAGCCAAGCTGAAGCGCATGTTGGCACCCATGGTGCCTGCGGGCAACCTTTAAAACGAAAACAGGGGTCGACTCCAGTCTGGCTTGGAGTCGACCCCTGTTGCGTGGCAATCTATGCCGATGCAATCGGCGCTTATTACTTTTCAGCAGCCTTACTGAGAAAGCCGGAAACGATAGCAAACGCAGCAATCATAAGGTTGCAGGCAATGCAGAAGATAAATACTCCCTGGAATGACCCTGCCATGCCGTAAACTTTCATCATGACCGGCATTCCAAAAGCACCGACGACATAGCCCGCTGAGCAAACGATCGAATAGATCCTTCCAAAATCGCGTGATCCAAAAAGCGAGAGGAGAAGCATCGGCATTGCGGTTCCAACGATGGCGAACATGACATCGTTTACACCAACTGCAATGATGGAAACGGTCTCATTGCTTCCGCCAATGATAAGAAGCAGGAATGAAAGAATGCTGACACCTGTCCATGCGACCGTTGCTTTAATAGCGCCAAGCTTGTCGCATGTTTTGCCCACGAAGGGATTTAGGAAGATATCGGAGAGTGAAGCTGCCGAGACCATTAAGCTTCCTACGATAGGATTGAAACCGACCTCGCTTGCATAGGTTGGAAACAGCTGGTTCATGCAGCAGGTGAGCTGCGCCACACAAAGCAAAAGGGCACAGAGAATAAAAGACGGCGTTTTCGCGGCATCGCGGAGTGCCATGCCCGAAAGGACATCTTCCTGCTCATCGGCGCTGCAGCTCTCATGGGTTTCGGAGGCGGTCTCTCCGTACGGAAGCATGTTGCGATCAGAGGGGTTAAGGCGAATGATAAATGCGCTTGCAGGCAAAATCATAGCTGCAGAAACGGCCGCAAGCACGATGTATCCCGTACGCCAGCCTTGCTGCTCGATGACCAGCGTAACGACAGGACTCAATAACAGCGTGCAGAGAGAATTAACGCCCCAAGCGAGGCCGATGGCAAGACCGGACGATTTGCTGAACCATTGGTCAATGACATCGGACATGCAGACGCCCGTTGTAAACGAAAAGCAGATGCCGATCACTGCGGCGGAGACGGTGAACATCCAGACCTCGGTGTAGAACGCCATTGCGGCGCCGGCAGCAATAAGGACGAGTTCAATGCAAATATGCCATGGTTTGCCGATTACTTTTGGAATGAAGCGACTCAAAAGCGGAAGCCCAAGCGCAAGGCCAAGAAGAATCGCGGTGAAATAGAAAGAAAAAGAAGTGTAGTCAAAGCCCAGATCTTCACATACTGGAGCAACGAATGAGCCAGCAATAATGCTATATGTGCCAGTTGTTCCGGCGGACATTAAGCCGAGCGCAATAACGACGACCCAAGCAAATGCGCCGCTTTCACGGAGACAATCTTTTTTGGCTGGTGTGGTGAGAGTCATGGTTGCTCCATTTCTATCGGCAATACATCCTATATGCCTACCGATAGGTATATAAACCAGAGGACTCTTCGTCAAGCATTAAGCGGGGAGAGGGAGTTCTTAACCTGCCGAACGGTAATTAGACCCCGATTTCGCAAGGGTCTCAATGTGACAAAGGGACCGTCCCTTTGTCACATTATTCGGAGCGTAGGGCCTCCACGGGGTCTTTCTTGGATGCGCTGCGGGCCGGCAGCAGGCCGGCGACAACCGTCAGCAGCACCGAAATCGCGATGAGCACCAGCGCATCCTGCACGGGCAGGCTCATCAGATTGGGGACCTGTTTGGCAGCAAGCGCCCAGGCATTAACCGGGAAGCTCACGGCCACCACGACGACAACAGCAAAGACGCCGGCAATGAGGCCCTCGATAAAGGTCTCGGCGTTGAACACGTTTGCCACGTTGCGCTTCGACGCGCCGATCGCGCGCAGAATGCCAATCTCCTTTTTGCGCTCCAGCACGCTGATGTACGTGATGATGCCGATCATGATGGAGCTCACCACCAGGCTGATACTCACGAATGCGATGAGCACCAAGCTGATGGTATTCACGATATCATTCACCGAGCCCATGATGATGCCCATGTAGTCGGTGTACGAGATTGCCTGCTCGTCGTGGCCGGCGGCTTTGACCTGCTTGTTATACGCATCGATATGGTCGAGTACGCGCTCCTTGGCCTCAAAGTCACGCGGGAAAATCTTGACCGAAATGGGGTCGGCCTCGTCCGCATAACCCAACGTGGTTAGATTGTTATCGTAGGTGAGCTTCGACGCCTTGGCATAGCTCATCATGAGCGAGCTCAGGTCCTCGGCGTCCATGTTGAAGTGAATGGCACGCGCAAAAGCGCTCGCATCCACACGCATAGCGCTCGCTAGGTTGGCAAAACTCGAAGACATCTGCGTCGCCATCTGGCCCATGAGCCCCGCCGCGCCTGCTTTAAGCTGGGACGATACCGTCGACGTTATCTGCTCGCTGATTGCCTTCATCACCTGACCCATAGCCTGTTGCAGATACGGAGCCAGCTGCTTTTGCACATAGTCGGTCATCGCCTGCTGCAGGCGCTCGGCCAGGGCATCGCCGCCGAGGGCCTTCAGCTGAGCCAGGCATTGCTGGGCTGCAGCATCATGCTCAAGATACGTCGAGAATGCGGCGGCGAGCTTTGACGCGTCCTTAAGGTCTTCGGGCGTCAGGGCCTTAAACTGATCAGACTGCAAAAATCCCTCAAACAGTTGGTTGGCAAGCGTTCCCACCTGCTGCATTTGCTCGGGCGTGAGTTCTAGACCGTCAAAGATGCCCGAGAAATCTGGTGCCGGCGCTTTGTCCATGATGTCGCTGAAGTCGATGTCTCTACCAACGCCCGAAAGGTCAATGTCCAGCCCAGACAAGTCAAGACCCGACAGGTCCATACCGCCGGCAACACCCGAGAGCGCGGAGGTATCGAACGAGAACGCGCTCTTGAGCGCCACCTCATCCACGCTGAACATGCTGCCCAGATCCACGCCTTGCTTGGCCTCGCCCTGCAGTTCATCGAAAGACTTGCCCGTAAAGACATCCGTCTCGGGATGGGCAAGTTGCTCTTTTACGATCTGCGAATTGGCGGCGCGCTCCATAAGCTGGCGAGTCAGCGCATGCGTATAGGCAATGCCCGGGGACAACGCACTCGCGTTGGCGGTCTCGTTAGGTCGCACCACGCCCACAATGTGCACGTCAATACCGTCGGCAACCTTGGCAGCCATAAAGTCGGCGTCGTCAGACATGTCGGCCCACATGCCGGTCTCTTCGTTTTTGCGATAGGCATCGGCCGGCGACAGCACCTTAAACGTGGTAGACAACGCATCATCGTAGGTAAAGTCGGTGCCGGTCTCGGGCGTTTCGACCCCACCGTCAGCCGTCATAGCGCTGTTTACCAGGTCGTTGAGCTCATCGATATCCAGCGCACCGATGCTGTAGAGCGTGTAATCGCCCACCGTGCCACGGCTCGATAGCACCATCACGGCTTCGTTAGCAGACGTAGGCCAATGCCCCGCCACGACATCGTACTGGCTGTCGAGCAAGCTCTGGTCGTCAATCATCTCGTTAAAGACCGAGGTTCCCATGGAATCCATGCTCACCGTTGCCGCCGAACTTGCGCCGCCGCTCATGGCCTCGGTCATAGCGTTGGGAACAAGCCGAACGGGCTTCTCGTCACCCTTACCCGCACGATAGACAACTGGCGTCACGCCATAGCCGTACTGGATGGCATTGACTTCTTTATCGATGCCGTCGCCACCAGCATCGAGCCATGCCTTAAAGCTCGTCATATCGTTGGACTTAACACTTGCAAACATATCCTTTACGGCCGTGACCACAGGGATCTTATCGGTTCCCTGAGCCTTGCCGCCGGCACTGTCGTCGGACGAACCCTCGTTTTTGGACGTATCGTCATCCGCAGCCCCCTGCCCGCCCATCATGGACGACAGGTCGTAGTCCTGCTTGGAGATGGTAAGCGGGTAGCTCGAGAGCGTATCCTCCTCGACCTTTTTGATGTAATTGTTCACGCCATTGGAGAGCGCCAGGATTGCCGCAATACCGATAATGCCAATCGACCCCGCAAAGGCAGTCATGGCCGTACGGCCCTTCTTGGTCATAAGGTTTCGCGCCGAAAGTCCCAGCGCTGTCACAAAGCTCATCGAAGTTTTGCGCGTAGGCTTAGCCTCGCGACGCGCGGCCTTTGCTACATCAAAGGGGTCGGAATCGTCGGTGATCTTGCCGTCCGCCAGGTTGACGATGCGCGTGGCGTACTGGTACGCCAGCTCAGGATTGTGCGTGACCATGATGACCAGGCGGTCGCGCGCCACGTCCTTGAGCAGGTCCATGACCTGTACGGATGTCGTTGAATCCAAAGCGCCGGTCGGCTCGTCTGCCAGCACAATCTCGGGATCATTAATCAGGGCGCGGGCGATGGCCACGCGCTGCATCTGCCCGCCCGAAAGCTGGCTCGGGCGCTTGTTAACGTGCTCGCCCAAGCCGACTTTCTCCAACGCCTCGCGCGCACGCTGGCGACGCTCGGCATGCCCCACGCCCGTGAGCGTGAGCGCCAGCTCCACGTTTTCCAAAATGGTCTGATGCGGAATGAGGTTATAGCTTTGGAACACAAAGCCGATGCGGTTGTTGCGGTAGGCATCCCAATCGCGATCGTGAAAGTCTTTGGTCGAAATACCGTCGATCAGCAGGTCGCCAGAATCGAAATGATCGAGCCCACCGATAACGTTGAGCATCGTAGTTTTACCCGACCCCGAAGGTCCCAGAATGGCCACGAACTCGTTATCGCGAAAAGCCAGGCTCACGTTATCGAGCGCCACCTGCGTGAACGACTGCGTGACGTACCTTTTGCAAATACCTTTGAGCTCCAACATGGACGGCAACCTCTCCCACGCGGGCGCACTCGCCCACTCTCCCCCGCCGTTCGTATTCGACGCGTTTGTCCTACTCTATCCCCATTTTTGCCGGAGCCAGTGAGGAATGTAACGAACCGCGCCAAAAAACGAACGGGATGGTGCCCAAAAGAAGAGGTCCCGAGCGGGACCTCAAAATGGTGGAGATTATCTTGAAAGGCAGCAGACTACTTCGCACAGCAACACACGATCCTCGCTATGCTTTACGCGGTTTTTACTGCTCGCTATTCGCAATCGCCTGGTCGATAAGCTTGTCGAGTGCTGCGCGCTGCTCGGCGGAGCTGATGGCTCCCACGATTGGATCCCCTACGATGTTGCCATTCTGATCGATGACATGCGTTGTCGGGAACGAGAACAAATTTGACGTAAACTTACCGGCCTCGCTATCCGACTTGAACCAGATGTTCTTATATGTCACGCCCTTCTTGCTCAGCACGTCCTTGGCATCTGCAATCTCGCCCTTGTTGCCATCGAGCGTAAAGGAATTGACGCCCACGACCTGGCCGCCCTTCTCGGCAAGCTCCTGATTCAGTTTCTCAAGATCGCCCAACTCACCCACGCACGGCTTGCAAGTGGTGAACCAAAAGTTCATGACGGTAACCTTGTTCTTAGAGAACAGCTCGTCGCTGCTCACGTCGTTGCCGTCCAGGTCCTTGCCCGTAAAGCTGGGGAACTTCGTCGCCTCGCTCGAAGCATTGGCACCAGCCGTCATGCCAGCGGTCGAAGCGTCGACGCTCTCGCCTGCGCTCGGCGTGCTTCCACAGCCGGGGAACTCCTTCTCCAAGCTCTCGAGCTTGTCCTCGATTTCCTTGATCTGCTGCGCACCGGCCTTGAGCGTCTTAAGCTCATCCGCCGTAAACTCATCCTTGGCGCCGTCGATGGTCTTGAGCAAGAAATCGCCGTAATTGCTGCCGTCCTCAATCATTGTCGAGTCTTTATTTGCCGCATTGAATACCTTTTCCCACAGCGCGTTATCACTCGAAAAGATCTCGTTCTCCTTCTGCATGAGCTTCGCATACAGCTCGGCGGCCTCGTCGGCATTGGCCGGCTTCTGCGCAGTGAGTTCTGCGATCTTAGGATCGGAGCTCGCAGATTCGCTCACATTGCCACCGGGCGCCGAACATGCCACAAGGCACAAGGCCAATACCGGCACCATAAACAGGGCCGCAATCTTAGAAAGCTTCATAGTCATTCCTCCGTTTTGTCGAAGCTTGTTTACTTTTTATCGGCGGTCAAGGGAAGCTTTTCCGCCGACACATCCAGGCCATAGCGATAGCTGATGGCATCGACAGGACAGGCCCCGATGCACTTTCCGCACCGGATACATTCGGCATGATTGGGCGCGCGGACCACATCAACGTCCATCTGACAAACCTTTGAGCACTTGCCACACGAGACACATTTGCATGCATCGACCCGAATCCCCAGTAGGGACACCCTATTCATGAGCGCATAGAATGCGCCGAGTGGACAAATCCATTTGCAGAAGGGGCGGTAGAACAAAACGCTCAGCACTACCACGGCAATGAGAACGGCAAGTTTCCAAGTAAAGAGATGCCCCAACGCAGATCGAATGCCGGCATTGGCAATGGCCAGCGGAATGGCGCCCTCGAGCACACCCTGTGGACAGATGTACTTGCAAAAGAACGAGTCGCCCATGCCCACATCGTTGACCACCAAGACGGGCAGCAGCACCACGGCAAACAGCAGCACGACGTATTTGATGTACGTGAGCAGCTTAAGCTTTTTCGTGGAGAACTTTTTGCCGGGAATCTTATGAAGCAGCTCCTGCAGCCAGCCAAACGGGCACAGAAAGCCGCATACAAAGCGTCCCAGCAGCACGCCGAGCAAAATGAGCGTACCGGTGACATAGTAAGAAAAGTTGAACTTGGATGAACCTACCACCGACTGGAACGACCCGATGGGGCACGCACCCGATGCCGCGGGGCACGAATAGCAATTAAGTCCAGGTACGCAGACTGTTTTCCCCGCGCCCTGATAGATGCCGCCTTTGGCAAAGTTTGGCAGGTGAATATTGGTGGCCAGCGTCGCCGCCGCCTGAATGAATCCGCGAAATCGGGCCAAAACATGCGACGCAGTGTTTTCTCTTTTATCCAATTCCGATACACTCCAAGCACAGCCTAATCGCTTTGGCCAGCACGGCATCCGCCTCGCCGCGCATAACACCAAAGCACACCATGGCAATTCCGACGATCAACAAAGCGACCTGTACCATGGGTTTTACCGCTTTGAACAACTCGACCACTCCTTTCGTTACGCGACCATTGGACCATATCGACTATAAAATCCGTGTTAAGTGCGATTTGAAATGTGCAAGGAGACTGTTATGCGTATTTTGATCGTCGAGGACGAGCGGGCGCTGTGTGACGCAATCGCGCGCAGCTTGCGAAACCTGGCATACAGCGTCGACTGCTGTCACGACGGACGGGAGGCGCTCGACCTGCTGGGCGTCGAAGTCTTTGACCTCGTGGTACTCGACCTCAACCTTCCCCGTATCGACGGCATGACCGTACTCAGGGAACTTAGGAAAACCGACTGCGAGACCAAGGTGCTGATTCTGTCCGCGCGTGGCGAAGTATCCGATAAGGTCGACGGACTCGATGCCGGCGCCAACGATTACCTCACCAAGCCGTTTCATCTGGACGAACTTGCGGCAAGGATCCGCAGCCTTACCCTCAGGCGCTTCGCACAAAGCGACATAGTATTAACCTGCGGAAAACTCAGCTTTGACACCAAGGCGCGCATCGCTTCCGTGGGCAGCGAGGCCTTATCTCTTACACGCAAGGAAACGGGAATCTTGGAATACCTGATGCTTAATCAGGGGCGACCGGTAAGCCAAGAGGAGCTTATCGAGCACGTTTGGGATAGCACCGTGAACAGCTTTAGCAACGCAACCCGCGTTCACATCTCGTCGCTCCGAAAAAAGTTGCGCAGCGCTTTGGGATACGACCCGATTCGCAATCGGATTGGAGAGGGCTACGTTATGGAGGATAGCGAATGAAAAGGCTTTCGCTGCAATGGCGCATAACGATCATGACGGCGCTGCTGACGTGTGCGGCGTGCGTGCTGACGAACTGCCTGGTCGGCTATACGGGCATGCGCTATATGGATGCCATCGGCAGTGACATCTCGGCCTTTAACGCTGCCGGCGCGGATTCGCCCCAGGTGTTCGACCCAACGAAAACGGCCCTCGATGACAAGGTCACAATCGTCGTAAACGACGCACAGGAGTCTTTTGGCACGACAGCCTGGTACATCACGGCTGGAGTCACACTCCTTGGCGGCGCGCTGGCATACTTTGTGAGCGGCCGTGCACTCAAACCGCTACGGGCTTTTGCAGCCCAGGTTGAGCGTGTGCAGCCTGACAACCTAAGCGAAATCAGACTCAGTGAAGATGTGCCCACCGAGCTACAACGATGCAGCGCCTCTTTCAACGACATGATCTCCCGTCTTGGCGAAGGGTTCTCTGCACAGCGTCAGTTTACCGGCAACGCCGCACACGAGCTGCGCACCCCGCTCGCCCTTATGCAAGCACAGATTGAACTATTCATCTCCGAGCACTCCGGTTTGCAACCCGAAACAGCCGAGCTGCTCGGCCTGCTACAAGAACAAACTGAACGCATGTCTCGAATGACCAAGGTATTGCTCGAGATGAGTGAGCTCCGCAGTGTCCCTTGCGGGGACGCTGTTGAACTCGGTCCCTTGTCCGCAGAGGTCCTCACCGACCTTGCGCCACTTGCCGAAAATAAGGGCATAGCCCTCAATTGTGCTGGAGACGCTTTAGTAATCGGGAACGATGCGCTCCTCTATCGGCTGGTGTTTAACCTGGCCGAAAACGCCATCCGTTACAGCCACCCCGGCTCGACTGCCAACGTCTCCATCTGCGACAACGACAGCCACGTGTTCCTGCGAGTCGAGGACCAGGGCCCGGGAATACCCAAGCAGTACCGTGAGAGCATCTTCCAACCGTTCTTTCGTCTAGACAAATCCCGCAGCAGGGCATACGGCGGCGCAGGACTCGGGCTAGCGCTCGTTTGGGAGATTGCAGCGCTTCACGGTGGCACGGTAGAGGTCGAAGCAAGTTCCGAGAGCGGGACCGCCATGCTCGTAAGCCTTCCAAAACGATCCGTAGCGTTAACCGAACAGTAAAACGAAAGGGGTCCCGAGCAACAGGAGTACAATTGCTGCTATTGTTGCCAGCTGTTGGGAGATGGAAGATGGACTGCGATGGCTACCCATGCGTTCCCATGCCGTTGATGTGCACTGCCTTTGTGCCGGGGCAGATTGACGCTGCGGTTGCAGGCATTTCCGACCCCGATTCGCGCGCCATTGCCACGGCAGAAGCGCTGTACTTTCGCGGACAGGCCGCCCTCGCTGCCAAGACGGCGCGTCCCTATCTTGACGCCACCGATTCCGCACTGCGCTATTCCGCATGCTTTATCTGCGGATACGCCAGTCTGTCGCTCAACCGTATCGCCGACGCCCGCCGTTGTCTTGCGGGCATCCTCGATACGCCAACTGACGAGGAATCACCCGCCGTCCACGCCACGCATATCCTGTTCGCCTCGGCCGCAAGCGTCCTGCTGCACTTGTCTTCCCCGTATTCTGCCGAAGAGTTTTATCCGCTTGCGGCGCATCTGCCCGAAGGCCTGCGCCTGTTCGCCAGCTACGTGATGGCGCATGCCCTGTACCTGCGCGGCGAATATGGCCGCAGTCTGGGCATGGCGGAAAACGCCCTGATCATGAAACAGGGAAGTTATCCCATCTCGGAGCTGTTCCTGCACTTGGCAGCTTCCATGGCATGCATGAGCCTCAAGGCCATCGACGCCGCAAAAACGCACTTCGGAGTTGCTTGGAACATTGCGCGTCCCGACGGCCTTATTGAGCTCATTGGCGAGCATCACGGCCTTTTACAGGGGCTTATCGAGGCATGCCTAAAAACGCAATACCCTGACGACTTCGCGCGCATCATCGAGATTACGTATCGATTCAGCTACGGCTGGCGGCGCATCCACAACCCCGATTCGGGCGAGGACGTTGCCGACGATCTAACGACCACGGAATTCACCATGGCCATGCTCGCCTGTCGTGGGTGGACCAACGCCGAAATCGCACGCCATATGGGAGTATCGCCGGGCACCGTCAAAAATCGACTGTCCAACGTGTATGCAAAGCTTGGCATCGGCACGCGCACTGAGCTGGTCGCGCATATGCTGCGTTAGCAGCCAGACTGCCTAGCGCGGCACGTGCGTCCCGGAGCCCCGGCGCTCCGCTCGCTCAAATTGGACATTTTGGCCCTCGGACGGCACTACCGTGACAGGATGCCTTCTCGCAAAATTGGATTATTTCCACCGATACCTGCGGGATGGGAGCCAAAGATGCTTGATCGCCGTTCGTTACTTGTTGCCGGAGTGTCCTCGCTGGCGAGCATTATGTTGCCGCGCGTGCCGGGAAGCGCAAACGCCTTCATATTGCCGTTCGTGGCTACCGAAGCCTATGCCGACGAAAAAGACCCCTTCAGGGTGCTCGTTCTCTCGCGCACAATGTTTGGTGTGGTCGTGGTCGACGTCGCCAACAAGAATATGCCCATCAAGGGAGCCCAGGTCACGCTCGCGTCGCGTTATGCCGCGGGCAAGCAGCTCACCGCCACGACCGACGACGAGGGCACGGCCATCTTTGAGATCGCGCCGCTTTCGGAAGGCTACGTGGACGAGGCAACGCTTCTCGACGCGTACGACTTTAACGGCGGCATCTCCATTAGCATGGCGGGCTACCGCGATGTCGAGATTCCCCTCGCGCGTGTCCAAGGCGGCACCGCTATTACCGCACCCACACGCCCGCTCTCCGATGGCGAGCCGTACTTTCGACAGCTCACGTTCGACGAATGGGACATCCAGTACGCCGACGCCACGTTTATGGCATTGCCGAAGGACGACACGGCAAACGAGCAGCCCGATACGCATGCCTTTACTGTGCAGGCACATCTGCCACAGGGTGGACAGGCAACGCTGCGCATCAACAAAGTGACGCATGCTGCGGGCAGCTCACCCGAAACCGTCACGCAGATCGGCCAGATCAAGGCCAGCGCATCGGGCGCGGATAATCTGGCAACGTTCACACTCGAAGACAAGTTCCTCGATGCGGCATCGGGCCTTCTGGAAGAAGGGTGCAAGCTGCGCTTTGTCCTCGACTACCAGGGCAAAACCTACACGCTCTCATCCCCTATGGCCGTTGTCACCGCGCCGGCCGCAAAGGCGGAATCGGGCTCGACCACCATCATTCCCACCACCATGGACCAAGAGGTCACTCCGTTTGATTTCCCAGCGGCGTTTCCCGGCATCGGTGGTAATAAGTTCACGTGCTGGATGCCCACATTTCCCATTCTGTTCGATTTCTCGTTTGCTGGATACGTGCTGTTTGGCGGAGGGTACAAACCAGCTAGCTATATGAACGATTCGGGCAACCCTGATCCGGAATACTGGAAGAAATCGCCGCGCGAGTCGGGCGCCAAGCAGGCAAACCGCTACCTCGACGAGATGGAGGGGAAGTGGAATCAGTACAAGAGGATGAGTGCCGGTTCGGGCACCGATCCAAGAAACACCAAGCTCCTTCGCCACCATTGCACGCCGCTGTTCACGATGGATATCGCCACACAGCTGTACGGCTCGCTCGCCTACGATTGGGTGGGCAAAACCTGGGGTAACAACAACGACCCCGCATACGGCAATATTAAGGCCCTCTTCCAGGTAAGAACCGACCTCAATTGGACCGAGCAGTTTACCCTAGGACCGGTGCCATTTTTCCTAAACGTCAACCCCTGGGTGCTGGCAAAACTGGCGCTCGCCGTGGGTGCCCACACGCACGGCAGCGGCGCGGCGTTTTTTAAAAACATTTCGCTCGACTATTCAAACACGTCGGGCTCGTTCACCATCCAGATCGGGCTCGCCGTCACCTTTGGCGCCGGCGTTGCAGGCGTCGCTTCGTCTGCCGTGCGCGGCGCCGCATCCCTCACGCTGTTCATTGGGTACGAGAAGGCGGATGGACACCAGCTTCCGCGACTGCGCGTAGGTGCAGACGTCGATGTCGATGTGATACTCCAGTTCGTAATGTTCAAGTGGACCACCAAGGCTTGGTCGGGGTCGTGGCCCACACTCATCGATTCGTGGAATATGTCGGTGAACAATGGCGACCAGTATGCGCTCCAGCGCTCTGAGCTCGCATTGGGTGGAGATACGCCTTACACGCTGGACGCCCGCTTCGGCACGCCCGGCAACATCGAGGCGGGCGGCGTTCCGCAATTTATCGCATCGGCCACCATCGTCACCAACGCCGAGCTGCTCGCACGCGCCGAGGTTAAGGCCACTGCCGTAAACGCCGCGCCTGTCGTGCGCGATTGGGATCGGGCGGTCACGCGCATTGAGCTCGAGGCGGATGCAGAAAGCGACGACACGGGACAGATCGAGCATTTCGTCCATGCACTGATAGAGAACGACGAAAACGCCGCGCCGATGTATGAGTACACCTACATCGGTCAGGCAACGAACACCGTTGACGACCCGAACGCCGATTCTGCCGGCGTGTCGGAGGACGAGCGTGGCGGCATCAAGCCCTCGAGCGACAACGTGCTGTTTGCTGGCGTGCTCAGCGAAGCCCACATGAAGCTGGCAATGATTGCCGGCGTAGAATGCCTGTTCCGTATCGCCTCGGTGCGCTACGGCGACAATGGTCGCTCGCGCCTGGTGGTACACACAAAGGCAAACGGGACGTGGTCCGCTCCCACGCCTGTGGACTTTCCCCTTGGGTTTGGCGAGGGCGACGTGGAGCGCGACAGCATATACGATTACGACTTCGACGTAGTGGAATATACGGACGGAAGAGGAAACCAGGACGCCTACGTGCTGCTGGTCTCGGGCGAGCGCCCCGCCGGCGACAACACCCTTTTCGATACGGCGAGCACATCCGGCATACTGTCCGTTGTGCGCCTGCGCATAAGCAACGACGGAGTTCGCGTGATATCGCACACGTCGTGGCGCAGCATCTCGCGCGGCCGCCTTCAGGAGGATGGCTACCATTGCCTGCAGTGCCCACGCATCACGGTGGGCAAGACACTTGTCGACGGGCGCCTGTCGGGCGCCTACCTCCACCGCCGCGGAACCACCGCAGAAAAGACGCTCGGCAGCGAGGCCGAGGTTGCGCTGGAGTGCTTTACCCTGTGGTCGGACGTTTCGGGCGACAGTCTCACGTTCCGTCAGGTCCTCCGCTTTCCGCAGGCACCGTCGAGCATCGAGCTCGGCGCGCCCGAGAATATCAACGGCAAAATGGTGGTGCCCATTGCATACGAGACCGCAGGCGGTTGTGGCTGTGCATCGTACGCCGTGATCGGCCAGTCCATTGCGAGCTGGGGCGTTATGTCGCCAGATGCCACAGTACCCCACGCGGTGCCGTGGCCGCAGCACACGGGCTTTTTGGCTACCGTCAACGAGCAACTGCAGCATATTACTTGGACGCGAGGCGCATCGGCATTTGCAACGCAGCCCGTGGGTGCCGCAGGCTGTGGCCCGGCATCGTTTAGCGTAAGCAACAACGGCAGGTGCGTGCTCTATGTAGAGAACACCGATGGCAAGGTGGGGCAAACCTACGACGAAGAAGGCAACCCGGTAGCAGTGATGGGCAAGCACTTCCGCATCTTCGCCAGCACCTTGGCAGGCGATCTGTTTACGGAGCCGTTCGTGATGTGCGAGCTGGACCATCCCGTCGATCAGATAACGACATTTTTGACGTCGGGGAGCATGCTCTCCGCGCTCGCCACGCACATTGTGAGCGCGGAGAAGAGCGAGGCAGAACTACACGGCATCGAAGTGCCCTTGGTGGCGTGTGCCACTCCGACGGGCGCAGTCGCTACCTCGGGCGCGGTGGTGCCCGGAGCAGCAGGCGAATCCTTCATGGTCACGGTGCGAAACGACGGCAACACCTTGCTGACCGCCGGCACAATCGATCTGTACCGAGAGGGCTCCAGCCAGCCGTTCTCCAGCGCATCCATCGGGTTCGGAGCGAACACACGCATGGCATCGATCTACGATCCAGAGCTTGCCGAGGACGCTTCGGTCAACGACATGGCACACGTGAAGTACGCGCTCGAAACGCTGGGCAC
This sequence comes from uncultured Collinsella sp., assembly GCA_958438125.1. Taxonomy (GTDB): domain Bacteria; phylum Actinomycetota; class Coriobacteriia; order Coriobacteriales; family Coriobacteriaceae; genus Collinsella. The sequence continues at coordinate 5,408 of CAUBQN010000003.1, read as the reverse complement.
ACCTTTTGCAACGCACCCGCTGGTAGCCGACAGTGGCAACGCCGTGCTGGCACCGGGTTGCACGGCACAGTTCCGCATGAGCTTCGCTATCCCCGAGAGTTGGAGCGACGAAGTGGGCAAACGCGTAACGCTGTATGCGAAGGCGCGTAATCTGGTGGCGCTCGATCCCGTAACGCTCGAGGAAATTCGACCGGGCGCAAACTCGGCGCTGGGTGCCGTACTGCACGAGCTTCATGTGCCCGACGCGGCATGCGAACGCTCAGAAGTTCAGGTCGGCGTATGCGACAGCGCGGATACGACAGAACTTCACGACGCCCCGATGACAGCAGACGACGATGGCGGCTCGAGTGGCGGCGGTACCGACGAGGGCGGCGGCTCCGGCGGAAGGAGCTCCGGCAGTGGCAAGGACCACAGCAATAACAAGCGCTCCGGAAAAGCGGGCGCGCTCGCTGGCACGGGCGATGTCAATGCTCCCCTTACGGCAGCCGCTACAGCACTCGCCGCGGCAGGCGCCGGCCTCATCGCCTACAGCGCCCGCCGCACGGCGCTCGAAAAAGACACCGCCAATGAGGTCAATTCGGATAGGTCTCGCTAGCTCCTAGTTACTTTTGTGAGAGACGCCGACTCGGCTCATCGAACACCAAAAGGGGCTGGCCCCGATAACTCGGAGCCAGCCCTGAGTCGCCTGACATGGGAATCGCAACCCGCTACTTGAGCTTCAATGCCTCCATCATGGGCGCGGCGGCGTCCCAATCGATCTTCCAGCCAATCGACACGCGGACGGTCTCGCCCGTCGCGGGAGCCGTCGCAAACAGCGTATGGCCGTTGTCGGGACCGGTAAAGCGCAGCCACGTTATGCCGTTGTACTCGACCTGGTCGGTTGTTGTCTCCTTGCCTTCGTAGACCTGCTCTAGGCTTGCAACCTCTTCCTCCGGCGAGCGCGGGAAGATGCTGATGTTCAGGCGTCCTCCAGTCTCGTCGTGGAAGAAGTTTGCCTTTTCGCGCTCTTCGTCGGACGAATCCAGCGTGTACCCATCGGCGGCCTCGATGCTGTACGATGCGCAGTCGATGCCCGTTAAATCTGCCTTCTCGCCAGAATCGGCCACGCCGCCGGCCGCCTTGAACTCCTTGGTCTCGCATCCCGTGGTGTCAAAGTGCATGGCCTCATGATTCTTGGCGGGGGCATAAGCGTCTACGAACTCGACAGTGATGGGCCCGTAGTACGCCGTCTTGGGCGCCCAGAAATACACGTACTCAACGGTCTCGCCCGGGCCGATATCTGGCCTCTCGGAAAGGTCGATGCCCTCGTGCAGCTCATCGGGAGCCTCGCTTGCAACGTAGTCGAGCACGGCCGCCTTGCCGGAAGTAAACAACGGGTCGCCTGCCTCAAGATCGCCCTGGGCAGCATGCACGTTAAAGGAACTGAACGTCCTGTTCTTTGTGTTGTTGTTGGTGATCTTGATGTGCAGGTAAAAGCCGTCCTGCAGCTTGGCATCGCCGCGATAGAACGTACCGTGAGCCACCGACTCATAGGTAATGCCTGCCACCTCGACCGTCTGCGAATCATAGGCCCTGGGCTTTTCCTGCACAGGCGCGCTGCCGCCCGAACCGCCAGGCGAGCCGCTCGGAGCACTACCGCCACAGCCGGCCACTGTACACGCCAGCACGGCCGAAAGCGTCACGGTGGGAATTCCTAACAGCAGTTTCTTTGTCATGGGCCTCATCATTCTCACCGCTCCTTTCGGCTTGCAGCTCATCCATTGCCCGAGTCCCAAGTCGACCCCGTGGCATCGGCTTCCACTATGAGCGTATGACGAAACACGGCGCCGGCGAAGTGACCCGTGGCCCAAATAACGACCCACCAGCGTTCCTTATGGGCCAAAAGAACTCGCACATGCACGCCCCCGGCCCATAAAACGAGACGTCTGTCCCAATGTTCGATTCGATCCAACAATCCGCACGACACGTTTTCGACAACGTATCCAACCGCAAACGCAGCAAGACGCATTCGGCCGCCTTCAAATTTACTCGGGCAGAACCGACTCGGTTTTGTCCGAGTAAACTCGAGCATAAACTGATCCATGCGATACAATTAACTCGGACAAAACCGAGTCGGAAGGAACCGAGTAAGTGGAATTTATTGGCAGGGAGCGTGAGCTCGCCCGTATTAAGAAAACGCTCAAAGCACCCGAGCAGCGCAATGTTCTCATTTACGGCAGGCGTCGCGTCGGAAAAAGTGAGCTCATCAAGCAGGCGCTAACCGATTTGTCGGACGTCGCAACGGTCTATTACGAGTGCCGCCAAACCTCCGAGGCAGACAACCTCGAGAGTCTGTCCGTCCTTGTTGCTGAAGCGCTGAGCTTTCCTCCGCTCGCCTTCACAGGCATCCGCGAGCTCATCGAATTTCTGTTTGCCCAAGCTAAAGACAAGAACATTACCCTCGTTCTCGACGAATACCCCTACTTGAGAGATGCGGTTAAAGGCTTAGACAGCATTCTTCAGACCTCAATCGACGCCCACAGGGAAGACTCACGTTTAAACATTGTCCTGTGCGGCTCCTACGTTGAGATTATGAAATCCCTCATCGAGCATGAAAGCCCCCTCTACGGGCGAATTGATCTCGCGCTTGAGCTTAAGCCCATGGATTACTTTGACGCTGCGAAGTTCTATCCCGCGTTCTCGCCCGAGGACAAGGTGCGGCTCTATAGCGTTTTTGGCGGTATCCCCTTTTACAATCGCCTCATCGATCAATCCCAAAGCGTACGCGACAACATCATCGAGCTCGTCACGGAACCTGGCGCCCGCTTAGAAAGCGAGGTGCCGTCCTATCTCAACGCCGAGATCTCGAAGATGACCAACGCCAACGAAGTTTTCGGGGCTCTCGCACAAGGCTACTCCCGTTGGGGGGACGTGCTGGCACAGTCGCACGTCTCGAGCGGTCCGGCCATGGCAGACGTGCTCGACAAGCTCATGTCACTCGAAATCGTCCAAAAGCGTGCACCCATCAACGACCCTACGAACAAGCGCAAGTCTGGCTACTTTGTAGTGGATCCGCTTTCGCTCTTTTACTATCGCTATGTTTTCCGCAATGCCTCAGCGCGTCAGCTGCTCGACCCGGAAGTCTTCTATGATCGTCACGTCTTCCAAGACTTCGAGGAAAACTACGTTCCTCATATGTTCGAGGAGATCTGCCGTCAATACCTCGTGCGGCAGAACAGGACCGGCAAGATCGAACCGGCTTTCGACGCCATAGGCAAGTACTGGTACGACGACCCCGCAAACAAAACGAGCGGCGAATTCGATGTGGTAACGCAAGACCCCGAGGGCTACGCATTCTACGAAGCAAAGTTCCGCAAATCCCCCATCACGCAAAAAATGGTCGACGAGGAAATCGCCCAAGTCGAGGCAACGGGACTCAAGTGCCATCGCTATGGATTCTTCTCCCGTTCGGGCTTCGAAGCTGGCGAAAGCGATCGAACCGTCTTCATCGACCTGCCGCAGATGTTTGGATAGGACAGGACAGATCCCTCCCGCATTCCAAGCATTCATTATCTAATCGAACGGTTGTTCGATGGATTTCGTGTTGGTTGGAATCGTCTGTGGGCTGGGCTATGCTACCTTGACTATCTATATGACTTAAACGCAGCAAAGGAGCACCGAGAGAGCGAGTATGGCAAAAAACACCGCAAACTATGGTAACGACAGTATCCGCCAGCTCAAGGACGAGGAGCGCGTACGCCTGCGCCCCGCCGTCATCTTTGGCTCGGACGGACTCGACGGCTGCGCGCATGCCGCCTTCGAGATCCTGTCCAACGCCGTTGACGAGGCGCGCCAGGGCTACGGCAAGCTCATCACCCTTACCGCCTTTCGCGATGGTTCCATTCAGGTAGAGGACAACGGCCGCGGCTGCCCGCTCGACTGGAACCCCTCCGAGAAGCGCTTTAACTGGGAGCTCGTCTTTTGCGAGCTCTACGCAGGTGGCAAATACAACAACAACCAGGGCGGCGACTACGACTTCTCGCTCGGTACCAACGGCCTGGGCTCGTGCGCGACCCAGTACGCCTCCGAATACATGGACGTCACGGTTTGGCGCGACGGCAACAAGTACTCCCTGCACTTTAAGAAGGGCAAGGTCGTCGGTGCCAAAAAGAAGGCACTCGAGATTGAGCCCAGCGACGAGAACCGCACCGGCACCACCATCAAGTGGCGCCCCGATCTTGAGGTCTTTACCTCGATCAGCATTCCCCACGACTGGTATCGCGAGACCATGCGCCGCCAGGCCGTGGTCAACGCCAACGTGACCTTCCGCCTGCGCATTGAGGGCGACGATGGCGAGTTTTCCGAAGAGGACTTTTGCTATCCCAAGGGCATCGAGGACTACGTGCTCGAGAAGGTCGGTACCGACTACCTCACCGAGCCCTTCTTTATCGAGGCCGATCGTCGCGGTCGCGATCGCGAGGACCTGCCCGATTACAACGTAAAAATCACCGCGTGCATGTGCTTCTCGCGCACTTTCATGATGCAGGAGTACTACCACAACTCATCGTGGCTCGAGAACGGTGGCTCACCCGAGAAGGCGGCCCGCAGCGCTCTGACCAGCGCCATCGATGCCTACATTAAGCAACAGGGCAAATACAACAAAAACGAGAGCGGCATTAAGTGGCAGGACGTCCAGGACTGCCTGGTGCTAGTGACCAACTGCTTCTCCACCCAGACGTCCTACGAGAACCAGACCAAGAAGGCCATCAATAACCGCTTTATCCAGCAGGCCATGACTGCCTTCTTTAAGGAGCGCCTCTCGACCTACCTGATCGAGAACAAGGACGCCGCCAACAAGATCATGGAGCAGGTGCTCATCAACAAGCGCTCGCGAGAGAATGCCGAGAAGACGCGCCAGAGCATCAAGACCAACTTGCAGCAGAAGACCGACATGGCCAACCGCGTGCAAAAATTCATCGACTGCCGCTCCAAGGACAAGAGCCGTCGCGAGATCTACATCGTAGAGGGCGACTCGGCAGCAGGCGCCATTCGCACGTCGCGCGATGCCGAGTTCCAGGGCGTTATGCCCGTCCGCGGTAAGATCCTCAACTGCTTGAAGGAAGACTATCCGCGCATCTTTAAGTCCGACATCATCATGGATCTCATGCGCGTGCTGGGCTGCGGCGTGGAAATCAAGGACAAGCGCATCAAGAACCTCGGTGCCTTTGACCTGGACAACCTCAACTGGAACAAGGTCATCATCTGTACGGACGCCGACGTCGACGGTTACCACATCCGCACGCTCGTGCTCACCATGCTTTACCGCCTGGTGCCCACGCTTATCGACGAAGGTTACGTGTATATCGCCGAGTCGCCGCTCTACGAGATCAACTGCAAAGAGAAGACCTACTTTGCCTACACCGAGCTCG
>CAUBQN010000002.1 GCA_958438125.1 uncultured Collinsella sp. | reverse complement strand
TTCCGGACCTGACCAGATTCGGAACATGTCGTCATCCGAACCCATCGAACGCGCTAGGCGCTCGGTATATCTTACCCGCTCCAGCCCGATGGGGCAAGGTGGCTAATTTGGGACGGGGCTTTTTTGACTACTTGGGCAATCAGATCGACAGGTGGTCAAATAAGCCCCATCCCAATTAGACTGGTCTGACGCCGTGCCACGAAAGGGGCCTATCTACTACGTTTAAGCCGCGGGGGTCAACCATAGCCGGCTTTTTCAAAAATCGGCAAGCCGTCTACCTGCGGTTTTATTTTCGTATATCCCGGGATGGTCAAGGGTGCTCGGCTAAACGTAGTAGATGGCCGCATTTCATGGCGGACGGTCCGACCCAAGGCCCAAGACAGCCAGCCTCGGTTGGCCATTCTCGAAGTTGCGGTGGAATACGGACTGAATTGGCACCTTAAAGGCAAAAACACTCCGTATTTCACCGCAACTTATCGAGGGGATGGGTTTTAGATACGGCCAAGGTCGTAGGCTCGGGCGGCTGCTTCACCGGCGCAGATGAGGTTGGTTGTGGCTTCCTGGGGGTCGAGCGCTTGGTCAAGAGGCATGGGCCTGCGGCAGACCGGCAGGACCAAGTCGATGCCCTGACCATACACCGCATCCAAATTATCCGCACGACCGCCCACGACGGCGGCTACCGGCTTGCCATATCGCTTCGCACGACGGGCCACACCCACTGGCGCCTTACCGGCTGCGGACTGCTCGTCCATATTGCCCTCGCCCGTAATAACCAAGTCGACGTCGCGCACGCGCTCGTCAAACCCAATCAGATCGAGCACCATCTCCACGCCCGAGCGCAACTCGGCGCCGAACGCCAACAGTGCGGCACCCAGACCGCCGGCGGCACCAGAGCCGGGCACGCCGAGCACCGAGCCAAATGTCCGTGCACCCTCGGGCACACGCAATAGCCCCTGCTCACGCGCCTCGACAATCGCTGCATCGAGCAGGCGACCATAGCCGACCATCCAGCTGTCGTACTTGTAGAGCGCCTCGGCATCCCCCGTCGGCAGACCCTTCTGTCCACCGAACACCGCTAGGGCGCCTCGGCGTCCCACGAGCGGATTCTCGACATCGGAAAGCACCACGACGCGCGCACCATTCAGCGCCCGAAGCGCCGGCGCCAAATCGATACTCACCACGTGTTCGAGACCCGCAAGACCAGGGGCGATATCGCGGCCCTGATCATCGACCACACGCGCGCCCAACGCCTGCAGCACGCCGGCGCCACCATCATTGGTGGCGCTGCCGCCCAAGCCAATATAGATCGTCTTTGCACCCGCACGAACCGCGCGAAGCATGAGCTCACCCACGCCATAGGTTGTGGCCGCCAACGCCGCCGACTCCGTGCAAGGCGAGCACCCGATGCCCGCCGCCTCGGCCATCTCAATTACAGCCGACTCGCGCTCGCCGTCCAGCAGCATCCGGGCAGACACGCGGACGCCCAAGGGACCTGTAGCCTCGCAGGTCACAAGCTCGCCACCACGCGCGGCGATGGCGTCGAGCGTTCCCTCGCCACCATCCGCCAGCGGCAACGCGTTCAGCTCGGCATCGGGCCACACACGGCGCACGCCTTCGGCAACCGCCGCCTCCGCCTGCGCGCTCGAAACGCTGCCCTTAAAGGAGTCAATCGCCAACAGTACACGGCGGGGCCGGCGGCATGCGGGGCCAAAGTCAACCGCCTCAACGGCAATATCTTCGGCACACGCGAGTGCCTCGGCATGAGCGGCATGCGCCTCAAGATCGGCCCCACAGCCGCAGCCAGCGCCATCGGTGTCACGCAGTCCACTAAAATAGCCGCTCAACACCTCACGACACTCATCCGCCAGCGCACCGGCATTAACGTTAAAACGATGATTCAGGCGCGAATCGGCATTCAGGTCATACAGGGAGCCCAGCGCACCCGCCTTGGCATCAGCCGCGCCATACACGCAGCGCCCCACGCGCGCGTTGACCATAAGACCCGCGCACATGCAGCAGGGCTCGAGCGTTACATAGACCGTGCAATCGGAAAGGCGCCAGCGACCGAGCGACCGAGCGGCAGTGCACAGGGCCGCGAACTCTGCATGAGCCGAGGGGTCCTGGTCGAGCTCGCGACGATTATGCGCCCGCGCGACAATCTCACCCGCACGCACCACCACAGCGCCAATGGGCACTTCACCCACTGCCGCGGCGGCGCGCGCCTCCGCCAGCGCCTCGCGCATGAACTTCTCGTCGATTTCGGTGATCGTCATCGTTCGCCTTCCCTGTTGCAAATTCAAAACGATGCTATCATTACGACTCACGGAGAGATGGCAGAGCGGTTGAATGCGGCGGTCTTGAAAACCGTTGAGCGCGAGAGCGTTCCGGGGGTTCGAATCCCCCTCTCTCCGCCACTTCTAGTGATGCACCGGCGTCATGGTTCGCTCGAACAGAGCATCGACCACGTCGGCCATCTCGGGTCGACGCTCAAGATCGTGACCCGACTCCCACCATATCGTGAAAAGTCGAATAATGCCGCCGGCGACAAACTCAGACGTCGTCTCGAGTGACACGGGGGCCAGGGCATCCTCGGCAAGCACGTTCATCACACGCTCGCGGATGGAGCGGGCAATGCGGTCGCAAATAACGTTGGTCAACATGCCCGACATGCTGCTTGCCAAAATGTTATCCATGAGCTGCTCGTGCGCCAGAATCAAATCCATGGCATCGTCCAAAATCGCGTGTCGAAGCGCGCGCACGTCCTCGGCAGACACTGCGCCGGCCTCATCGGGCTGTTTTTGCGGCAAGCCCGACATGAGCTCATCGATATAAAAGGCGAAGTAATCGTTTTTATCGCGAAAGTGCTTATAGAACGTCGTGCGGCGAATCATGGCCCGGTCGCAAAGCATAGCAACCGTCAAATCCTCAAACCGATGCTCTTCCAAAAGCTCGGTAAAGGCATCGAACAGGGCACGATAGGTTTTCTTGATGCGAAGGTCCATCCGTATCGCCATCCTCAAGGCGTAGACAGCATTCCTTAATTTGTCGCATATCTTACACCTGCACCACCCGTTCGTTATTGGCGCCCCCTCCCTGGTTGAAACACAACGCTTACCGGAAAGTTCGGCACCGCCAAAGGTTGTGGGTATACTAAATACCGTTACACCAACGGCAGCTGGCGCGAAACGCCGCGGCCATTCGAAACGGAGACATCATGGCTACCATCATCATCGGTATCGTTGTTGTCGTTGTGATTGTCTGCGCCATCGCCGGCATCTACAACAACATGGTTACCAAGCGCAATCGCATCGATAACGCCTGGCAGAACATCGACACGCAGCTGCAGCGCCGCAACGACTTGATCCCCAACCTGGTCGAGACCGTCAAGGGCTACGCCAAGCACGAACAGGACACGCTCGCCGCCGTGGTCAACGCGCGCAACACCGCCGTGAGTGCCACCACCCCCGAGGCCAAGATGGAAGCCGACAACGTGCTGACCGGTGCGCTGCGCCAGCTCTTTGCCGTGGCCGAGGCCTACCCCGACCTTAAGGCAAACACCAACTTTACGCAGCTCCAGGCATCGCTCGAGGACACCGAGAACAAGGTGAGCTACGCGCGCCAGAGCTACAACGACTGCGTGCTCAGCTATAACAACGCCATCCAGACGTTCCCGGCCGTCATCTTTGCCGGCATCTTCCAGTTTAAGGAGCGCCAGGGCTTCGAGGCCGCCGAGGCTGCCCGTCAGGCTCCGACTGTCAAGTTCTAACAGATCCGCAGCGTATCTTTAATCGGGTATATGCATAAACCGCCCCGTCGAATGCATACTTCGACGGGGCGGGTTCCTTTTTCGCGAAGGTCCCCCTCAAGGCGCCGTGCATTTTTGGGAGTATTCAGCATGCCCGGCAGCTTCGAGCACCACGATAAATGCCAAAGACCGCGCATATCCCTGCAAATCAAACGCTGTCAGCCCATAACCCCGCCCATCATTCGTAGAAAACATCGATAAATCCCGATATTTCGCCCGAGGTCGGTATGCAAGGGCCTTCGATTGCAGAATACTCGCAAAAATGCACGTCGCCACCACCCCCACATGGCGCGAAGCAAAACAAAAGCGCGGCCCAAAAGGCCGCGCGCCATCTTTAATTCAGATATATATTGCCCGTAACGGCAGCACCGAGGTAACGCAGGCCCGAGGGCAACCTTCCTTTCCGGCGCACTCCGCAGGACGAAAGAACCTCCGCCGCACGAAGTGCGCAGCGGAGGTTCTTTCATGTCCGAGGACGCGCCGGAAAGGAAGGTTGCCCTCGGACCGGACAGCTAAGACTGCTTACGCCACGGTGTAAACCCAGTTGTGCTTATCCTCGACAGCACCGGACTGGATACCAGTCAGGGTCTCGCGAAGCTTCTTCATCACGGGGCCGATCTCGGTGTAGCCGGCCGGGAAGGTCACGGTCTCGTCGGCGCCATAGACCTTGTTGTCGATCTCGCCCACCGGGGAGATGACGGCAGCGGTGCCGCACAGGCCGCACTCGACAAAGGTGCCGGCCTTGACCTCGGCCCACTCGACGGGACGCTGGTCAACGGTCATACCCAGGTCCTCGGCGACCTGAACGAGCGAGCGACGGGTGATGGAGGGCAGGATGGAGTCGGTGTGCGACTGCGGAACGACGAGCGTGCCGTCCTCCTTCACGAACAGGACGTTGGCGCCACCGGTCTCCTCGACATAAGTGCGCGACTCGGAGTCGAGATACAGGTTCTCGGCATAACCCTCGCGGTGAGCCTCCATCGTGGGCTTAAGGGACATGGCGTAGTTCAGGCCGGCCTTGATGTTACCGGTGCCGTGCGGTGCAGCGCGGTCGTACTCGGAAACGCGCAGCTTGACGGGCTTGAGGCCACCCTTAAAGTACGGACCGACCGGGGTCACGAGAATGCGGAACGTGTACTCAGGAGCGGGAGCCACGCCGATCACGTCACCGGAGCCGATCATAAACGGACGCACGTACAGGGTCGCGCCGGAACCGAAGGGCGGAACCCACGCAGCGTTGGCAGAAACGACCTGCTTGACGGCCTCGACAAACTTGTCCTTGGGGAACGGGGGCATCTCGAGGCGCTGGGCGGAGTTGTACATACGCTCGGCGTTCATGTCGGGACGGAAGCAGACGATGCTGCCGTCCTCGGCGGTGTAGGCCTTCAGGCCCTCAAAGACCTCCTGGCAGTAATGGAAGATGCCGCCGCACTCGGAGACGTGCAGGGTGTGGTCGGTGGTCAGGCCGCCCTCGTCCCACTCGCCGTCCTTCCAATGGGCCTCGTAGCTGTAATCGGTCTTCATGTAGCCAAAGCCGAGGCTACCCCAATCGATATCCTTCTTCTCGACAGTCATGTGTCGCTCCTTACATACACAGTTGCATACTCGCGAACTCGCACGCAAGGACCGAGGCCGACCGCGTCGCAACGTCGCACGCCCGGAGCGTAGAGCCGGACGGGACACGCGGGCAACGCCAAAGCCCATGGCACGTCGATTCGCATGCACGAGATTGTACTCCCCGCACGCGTCTGATAAAACGCTTTTCTTTAACTAAGTAAAGTATTTTCATTTGACCGAAGCTAATGAAGCCCGCCACCGTAAGCGGCGACGGGCCTCAATGACACGATTTTCGCGCCGGCTCGAGCTAGGCGTTCTTTTTGCCCAGCTTAGCCTTAACCAGGCCGACCGCGGTCGGGATGATCGACACGGCGACAATGCCGACGATCAGCAGCTCAAAGTGTTGCTGCACAAAGGGAAGACCACCAAAGAAGTAGCCCAGCAGTGTAAAGAGCGTTGACCAGGTAATGCCACCCAGCACGTTAAAGATGACGAAGTTGCGCCAGTGCATGCCGCCCATACCGGCGAGGAACGGCACAAAGGTGCGAATAAACGGGAAGAAACGACCGAGGAAGATGGCCAGGTGGCCCCATTTATCGAGAAACGCCTCGGACTTCTCGATGCGCTCGGGCGTCATGGCCTTGACCTTCCCCGAAGCGATGATCTTTTTGCCAAAGAAGTGACCGATCATAAAGTTGCACTGATCGCCCAGAATCGCCGCGCACCAAGCCACGGCCAACAGCGTAAAGATATTGAAGCTGCCGTCCGCGGCTAAGCAGCCGCTGGCGAACAAGAGCGAGTCACCGGGCAAAAACGGCATGAAGACCACGCCCGTCTCGATGAAGATAATCAAGAAGATAAAACCGTATGCCGTGAGCGGACCGGCGGCGATCCAAACCTTAATCGCCGTTCGTGGATCCTTAAGCAGCTCGACAATTGCGTTGATGAAACCCATGAAGTAAAACCTCTCAGTTGTGGGCGCGGACACGTCCAAGTTGACCAGTATACGGTTGCGGCGCGAGCACGGGCCAAACCCCTCAAAAGTCTTACTTCATTACCAGCAAGTTTGCATAACTGACACTTGTCGCCCAAAGCGAAGCAAGATCGCCCTTCCTAATCCCTAGCGAATCGCTATACTTTATTGAATCGCATTGTCACGGCGCTAAGGGAGGGCGGCCGGTGAGCTTTATCAATACCATTCGCGAGGACATCAAGACCGTCCAGGCGCAGGACCCTGCCGCGCAAAACGGCCTGGTCATCTTCCTTTCCTATCCTGGCCTGCACGCCAAGTGGAACCACGTGCCCGAGCACTGGCTGTGGGAGCACGGTCATCGCTCACTCGCCCGTGTGCTCTCGCAGTTAACCCGCCATATCACTGGTGTTGAGATTCATCCCGCCGCGCAGATCGGCAAGCACTTCTTTATCGACCACGCCATGGGCGTCGTTATTGGCGAGACTGCCATCGTGGGCGACAACTGTGTGCTCTACCAGGGCGTCACGCTCGGCGGCACCGGTAACGAGACCGGCAAACGCCACCCCACCCTGGGCAACAATGTCACCGTGGGCACGGGCGCCAAGGTGCTTGGCAACATCCACATTGGCAACAACGTTAAGATCGGCGGCAACTCGGTCGTCGTCAAGGACGTGCCCGACAACTGCACCGTCGTGGGCGTGCCGGGACGCATCATCAAGCGCAACGGCTGTCGCGTGTTCGAGGAGAGCTTCGATGCCAAGCAGCATCGCGAGTACATGCCCGACGATGCCGCCGAGCAGAGCGCCCTCAACCGTCAGGGCATCACCGAAAACGCCCGTCGCGTCAAAGAACTCGAGCAAGAGGTGGCCGAGCTCAAAGCCCTCGTCGCCAAGCTCGTGGACGAGCGCTAGAAGCGGACGGCCACCGACAACATTGACGCCAACACAAAAGGCACGCCAGGGAATTGCCCCCGGCGCGCCTTCTTTTCGATGTGACATGCGGGACTGTCCCCTTGTCACCTTATGCGAACTGACTTAGGTAGAGGTCGGCATAAGCGCCCTCAGCAGCCAGCAGCTCCTTGTGCGTACCCTGCTCGATGATATTGCCGTGATCCATGACCAGGATGAGGTCGGCATCGACGATCGTCGACAGACGGTGCGCGATCACAAAGCTCGTGCGCCCGCGCATGAGCGCGTCCATGGCGCGGCCGATGGCGAGCTCGGTGCGCGTGTCCACGCTCGACGTCGCCTCGTCCAGGATGAGGATCGCCGGGTTGTTGAGCAGCACGCGCGCGATGGTCAGCAGCTGACGTTGGCCCTGGCTGATGCTCTCGGCATCGTTAGCCACACGCGTGTCGTAGCCCTGCGGCATAGTGCGCACAAAGAAATCGACCTGAGCGGCACGCGCGGCCGCGACAATCTCCTCGCGCGTCGCCTCGGGACAGCCATAGGCGATGTTCTCGGCAATGGTGCCATCGAACAGCCAGGCGTCCTGCAACACCATGCCAAACTGCTGGCGCAGCTCGCCGCGGTCCATGCGGCTCGTGTCCACACCGTCAAGGGTAATGCGGCCACCGTCGATCTCGTAGAAGCGCATGAGCAGATTGATGAGCGTCGTCTTGCCTGCGCCCGTGGTTCCCACCACGGCAATCTTCTGGCCCGGTTCGGCGGTAAACGACACGTCGCGCATAAGCGGCTTGTCGGGCGAATAACCAAAGCGCACATGCTCAAAGGAGACGCGGCCCTCCACGCGACCCGGCAGCTTGGCGGCCTTGTCCGGCAGCGGATCGGCCTCCATCTCGGGCTCATCGAGCAGGTCGAACACGCGCTCTGCACTCGCCAGCGCGCTCTGCAGCGAGTTGAAGGTAAACGACAACTGCGTCATGGGCTCGGACGCCTCGTAGATAAACTGGAAGAACGCCTGGAACACGCCGACGGTCATGTGACCGGCAACCAGCATGCTGCAGCCCACAATCGCAATCACGATCTGTGCCAGGCGGCCGATAAAGCGCACCGCGGGGCCGACGGCGTTAATCATAAAGTCGGCCTTGGTACTCACGCGCGCTAGCTCCCTCGAGGCCTCATGCACCTCGGCAGAACTCTGGCGCTCACGGTTGAACGCGCGAATCACCAGACGGCCCGAGTAGCCCTCCTCAACCGCGCTCGTAATCTTTGACACCCACTCCTGGCGCTCACCGGTTACGTCATGCGTGCGGCGCGAGACCACCTTGGTCACCAGCAGCGACAGCGCCATAAAGAACAAAAAGACTAGCGTGAGCGGCACGCTGAACACAAACATCACGCTCACGGCGCCCACCACGGTGCCGATCGACACCAGCAGCTGCAGCAATCCACGCTGCATGCTCTCGGACATCTTGTCCAGGTCATTGGTCGCGCGGCTGACGACCTCACCGGGACGATGCGCGTCAAAGAAGGCAAGCGGCAGACGGTTGAGCTTTTGTGCGATGCGGTTGCGTAGGCGCAGGTTGAGGCGCTCGGCAACGCTCGACATCAAAAAGCTCTGGAGTGCGTAGAACGAGGCGGCGGCGGTCCAGATCATAAAGTAGATGAAGATGGTCCTGCCGCAGTTCTCCCAGGTGATGTTGAAGGTGGTATCGTTGGCAAACGCCACCTGAATGTGGCCCCACAGCTCATCGATCACACGGGCGCTATATGCCGGCGCGGCAGTGTTAAAGATGGCATAGAACACAATGCTCGCGAACACGATATAGAAGCGCCAATGGTCGCCGGCAGCCTCGCTCCACAGGCGGCGCACCGTTGCCCAGGTGTCGCGGGGTTTCTCGTCCTCGTCCTCGTCGTCCACATCGCGCATGCGCTCTGCCTCAGCGCGGGCGCGCTCGTCCTCGGCACGTTCGTTTTCCTCGTAGAGCGCTTGGCGGCGAGCCTCGCGCTCGGCTGCAGCCTTGGCGGCGTCATCCAGCTCGGGTGCCACGGCAGCCTGCTCGACCGCTTCCTCGACCGCGCCCGCAGCGGCGGCATCGACAAGGCCGCCCTGTTTCTTGAGCTCCTTGGTCATGCTACTCACCTCCCTTCATTTGCGATTCCGCGATGGCACGGTACACCTCGCAGGTTTCCATAAGCTCGCCATGCGTGCCCAGGCCCACAACCTCGCCGTCCTTGAGCACCACGATCTGGTCGGCGTGCAAGATCGTCGAGATGCGCTGCGCGATGATGAGCACCGCAGCGTCACGTGTCTCATCTTGCAACGCATGGCGCAGGGCGGCATCAGTCTTAAAGTCCAGGGCCGAAAAACTGTCATCGAAGATGTACAGATCGGCCTGCTTCATGAGCGCGCGAGCAATGGCCAGGCGCTGGCGCTGGCCGCCTGAAAAGTTCGTGCCGCCCTGCGCCACCGGGGTATCGAGCCCCTGCGGCTGATCGAGTACAAAGGTGCTCTGGGCAACCTCAAGCGCGTGAAGCATGTCGGTCTCGGTCGCGTCCTCGTTGCCAAAGCGCAGATTACTTGCCACGGTGCCCGAGAACAGCCACGCCTTCTGCGGCACATAGGCGATGTGTCCACGGATCTCATCTTGCGAAAGCTCGCGCAGATCGACACCGTCCAGGCGAATGGCGCCCTTCGTGGCATCGTGGAAGCGAAGCAAGAGCTTGGCCACCGTCGACTTGCCCGAACCCGTCGAGCCTACAATCGCCGTGGTCTGGCTACGGCGACAGGCAAAGCTCAGGTCGCACAGGGTGTCCTCGTCGGCATCGTCAAAACGGAACGACATGTGGTCGAACACGGCCACCGCGTCGGCACCGTCAACAGACTCCGCCGCGCACGTGTCCAGCGTGCGCTTGCCGTCCACGATGCTCGGCTCAATCTCCAACACCTGCTGCGCACGGTTCAGGCATGCGGCGGCGCGTGGGAGCGTCAGAATCACCATCTGCGCCGTCATCACAAAGAACAGGATCAGGATCGCGTACTCCAGCACGGCCGAGATGCTACCGATTTGCATGGCGTGGACGCCCACGCGGTTGCCGCCCACCCACAGCACCGCCACCTCGGCGATATTCATCAAAAAGAAGCTGGAGCTGTCGAGACCCACAAACAGGTGGTTGACCTTGATGGCATTGGCCGCGTAATCGCTAAACACCTCGTCCAGGCGCTGCTCCTCGTGGCGCTCCTTGTTAAATGCGCGGATGACGCGCACGCCCACGATGTTCTCGCGCAGCACCACGTTCATGCGGTCGATAAAGCTCTGCAGGCGCATAAAGATCGGCGCGGCGTTGGCAACGGTAAAGACCGCCGCCACCAGCACGATCGCAACCACCACGCCCAGCAGCGTACCCATGGCGGGATCGATGAACCAAGCAAAAATGATGCCTGCCACGGCCAAGAACGGCACCGGCAGCACCAGCTGAATCGTCTGAAGGACAGCTTGCTGAATCACGTTGATGTCGTTGAGCGAGCGCGTGATCATCGAACCCGTGCCAAAGCGCTCAAAGTCGCTGGCAGCGAGCTCGAGCGACTTGTCGTACACGGCATTGCGGATATCGCAGGCCACGTTGGCGGCCAGGCGCGCCGAAAGATAGCAGCCCAGCACCGTGCCGCCGCTGGCCATGCCGGTCGCGATAAGCATGTACAGGCCGTTGCGTAATATATAGTCGACATCACCCGTGGTAATACCGGTGTTGACCATGTTCGCCAGCATCGTGGGAACCAACAGCGTACCGACGTTATCTATCAGCACCGCAAACAGCGTCACCGCAATCAGACCGCGGTACGGCCTCATAAACCTCATTAAGAGTCGCATGCGTCCCCCTCGCCCTTATCGTCAGTCTCGTTCTCGGCGGCCACTTGCCGTTTAAATGCCTCGCACTCTTCGTTAAGAACATGGGAGAACTTACCGACCAAGCGCATGATCTCGCACTGTTCCCACGGCTCGAGCGCCTCGAATGCCTGTTGCTCGGCTTTTTGCGCCGGCAACGCGTAGCGCTTGGCAAACCGCACGCCTTCTTCGGTCAGTCGTACAACCTTGTTTTTACGACTGCCCTCGGCAAACTCCAACGTCGCAAGCCCTCGCGCCCTAAGCGTTTTAATCGCCGAATTGATGGTCTGTTTGCTGTAGAACCATTCACTCGTCAGCCGACTCACGGCAACGCTTCCGCCCGCTGCACTCGTGTCGACGAGCATCCAGTAGGCGCAGTCCGAAAGGCCGCAGGCGCGCGAGAACTCCGAATAGATATGGTCGAGTCCATTGAGCAACCGATCGAAGTCGACCAGCGTAACCGCACTATTCATCTATCCCACCATTCAATTGTCCGATTTTTGACCAATTATGTGTCTCTAGATTAGTCCGAGTTTTGACTATCGTCAACAGGCTCTCCGCAAATGCGTGCATTTTTATGGCCTATCGGCAGAAAAAGACCGCCGGCGCGGGGGCGGCGCCAGCGGTCACGTGAAAATCGGGTTTTATTGCCTGTTAAGCGGCGACGGCCTCATAGACCGTAGCGCCCGAGAAGCTGTCATGCAGGCTCTTGCCGGCAATCCACGGCAGCTCGACGACCTCGCAGACCGTGTTGACCAACTCAGAACAGTCAGTAAAGTGGCCCTTGTCGTTGAGGGCCTCGCAATCCTGAACACGCCAATAGCCATCGGTGTGCGTGATGTAGTACTCGTGATCGTTGATCGACACGAAAGCGCGCGTCTTGGAACGCAGCAGCTTCAGAAATCCTTCGAAATCGGTCTCGACGACATCTCCAGCCTGGAACATGATGTTACCTCCTGGCCCGGCGCCACCACGGCGCATTGATAAACGTTGGTACTCCTTTAGTAAAACCTTTATCAGAGGTTATGCGTTCGTCATTTAGGCAAGTGGTAAAAAACCGCAGGGTAGACGGGATAAAACGTTTAACCATCCCATTTGTTTGTCACATTCTGAAGGTACTTTTATGCAAACCTACTTTCCCGATTGGAATCTATCCTTTTGGCTGGGCAATTGACCGTCTATCGTTTGAGCCCGACGGGTATGAACGGGGCATCTGCAACGCCACCGCAAGGAGACACCATGGAGACTATCGAAGCACTCATTCACCGCCGCAGCTGCCGCAACTACAGCGATCGTCCCGTCGAGGCCGAAAAGCTTGCACGTATTATCGAAGCCGGCCAATATGCACCGAGCGGCATGGGCCGCCAGCCGGTGACGTTTGTCGCCGTCACCGACCCCGCGACCGTCGAGCGTCTCTCGCAGCTCAACGCGCAAGTCATGGGCAGCAACAGCGACCCCTTCTATGGCGCCAAGACCGTTGTGGTGGTGCTGGTTGACCGCAGCGTGCCCACACATCTGGAAGACGGCTCGCTCGCCATGGGCAACCTGCTCAACGCTGCCTATGCGCTGGGCGTTGATTCGTGCTGGATTCATCGCGCCCACGAGGTTTTCGATTCGCCCGAGGGCCTGGAGCTACTGGCCAGTTGGGGTCTACCCGCCGACGGCAGCCTGCGCGGTGTCGGTCACTGCATTCTGGGCTATGCCGAGGACACGCTGCCCGAGCCCAAACCCCGCCGCGACAACGTGGTCTACGTAAGGTAATTAGTTCCGCCATTCTACCGAACGGCGGGCTCGTTGACGCTGCGCGGGCCGCATTCACGCCAATCTGACGTTCAATTTCGAGGGCGCGACCAGAAGGTCAGCGCCCTCTCATTTCACGTCACCTTGGCGCAAATGCGGCTCGCTCGCTTTTGGCGACTGACATCGAATGAGCCACTGTCTTGGGCAGCTAAAAAAGCCCCGTCCCAAATTAGCTGCCCCACTCGCAACTTATCCCGCCGATGGAGTTATTGCCGTTTCGCTCGTCTGATTCGCATCGACGTCGTCGCCTTGTTCGTCCTCGTCCTTTTGCGCATCGGCGATGGTGGAGGCCGCCGCAACGATACCGCGCTGGGGCGCGACGCCCGTCTGGGCCTGAGCGCCCTCGACAACTTCTGTACCTACATGCGCGAGCTCGGGCGATTTAAACATTGCGTCCAAGTTGGCGCCACCGCCGGCGTAGCCAAGCGCAGCGAGCGCGATGACGATCACTGCAACGGCGGCCACGATCGGCACGTAGCGATGCCAGCCGGCGGGATTGAGCCCGCTGCGGCGAGCCGCCCCGCGGCTGATGTAGCCGAGCGTTCCGTCGTGCTTGAGCTTTGAGCCCACCACGCGTTTGCGGCCCAACAGCGAGGACTCTGCCTGCATTGCCAAGCGGGCGCTTGCCGAAGGATAGCCGTATTTAGTGCGCTTGAACGAGCCATCAAACCCCGAGGCGTTTTTGCCCCACGTCACCGATGTCGTGCGTCGGTTAACCGGCGCGGCGCTCCGCCTTCTGCGGCTCGGTTTTGAAGTCTCAGCCATATGCCCTCGCACGCCGTAACCAAATCGAAACAATAACGCTTTGGACTGTAGCACACGCGTCGCGCGCGGTCACGGGCGCCTCGCTCAACGGTCATCGTCCTTCAGCAAGCGCCACAGCGTTGTACGGCTTATGCCCAGCACCTCCGCCGCACGGGTTCGGTTGCCGTGGAGATGGTCTACAACCAGATGCGCGATATCTCGCTCGGTATCGGCCAGCGGTCGCAGGATATACAGGTCACTTTCGAGCGTCGGGGCGCCAAAGGTTGCGGTCTTAATCACGTCCTCTTGGGCGAGCACTTCCTCCGCCACAGCGCGGTCCACCGTGCCCGTCCCCGCCAATATATACAGTCGTTCCGAGACCTCGCGGAGCTGCAGATAATTGCGCGGCCAGCGGTAAGCATCGAGCGTCTTCGTCGCCGCGGCAGACAGCGTGGGTGCTGCCGTCTCAAATGCATCAGCGAGATATTCCAAATAGCGCGCAACCTTCGTCGACGCGGCTCCCTGCTCGGCGACTGCCGGCGCCACGCTCACCGCACAGGCGAAGCGCTCGGTCACAAAGGCGGCTTGATCACTTTCGCCGCCGCCCGGCATGTCATTCGCCGTCAGCACCACATGGCAGCGCGTCGCCAACGCGGTGTCGGTCATCGTGGAGACCAGCTCGCGGAGGCGCTGGGGGCCAACCGCATTCCAGCCCTCAATGCAAAGGGTCAGCCCCGTTTGGAACAACGGCGATTCGGCGCTTTTGAGCACATGGCGCCAACCGCGCTCGGTGAGTTCATCAAGCGCAAGGGAAACAAAGGGCTGATCGGCAAAAGGACCGTCCAGATAGAGGCGCTTGGCGATCTCGATCTGACCCGCTCCCAGCTCGCCCTCGAGCATAAGGGGCACACCGCGCGCGTAGCTCTCGGCAACCGGCGCAGCCACCGAGGCCGCCCCCTCAACGATGCCGTACGCGCTCGATTCGTAGCGGGCCTCAACCTCGTCGGCGTTGAGCCACTCGATGCCCGCATGCGCCGCGGCGCCGCGCACCTCGCGGACCACGACGACCCAAAGGCCCCCGCCCTCTTTGTCGGTGGGGCGAACGGTCAGGCTCAGGCGCGTACCCGCACGCCCCATAACCAGACGCGCGCCGTCTCCTATACGGTCGAGGCGCTCAGCGACAAAAGCCGCCACATCCCGCTCGAGCGCCGCGTCATTCATGGTCGAGATCGCGACGTCCCCACGCGCATCGATTGCCAATGCCGAGGCCCCGGCAGCAGCCAGGGCCTCGGTCAAGATGTTCAGCTTGGCATCGCTATCCATTATTTGCCCCTGTCCGCAGCGACGTGCAACCGCCGACGGTCGCACGACCGAGTGTTTCAAAATTGAACGATATTGCTCACCAAACACTATAGGGCAGAAAGCGCCGTCCTGCGAGTATAGGTGTTGCCCCGCATCGCCATCCTGGCGGGGCGATAAGAGCTCTTCGGGACTTATAAACCTGCGGACAAGCCATACCCGCAAGAGCTCCTATCGCTCCACCGCAGGCTTGCGCTCACCAGCACGCAGCACGCAGCACGCAAACAAGCTACTTCTCTACCAGATTCCCAGTACGTGTTGCATTCCCAAACTCATGCACGCAATGCCAATCCAGCAGCAAAAGCCCAGCGCGATGGGCTTGCCGCCCTTTTTGACCAGCTCGACGATATCGGTATTAAAACCAATAGCCGCCATGGCCATCACAATAAAGAATTTCGACAGCTCCTTGATGGGCGCCGTGATGGACCCGGGAAGCTGAAACACCGTGGTGATCACGCTCGCCAGCACAAAGAACAGCACAAACATGGGAAACGCGCGTTTAAGGGAGAACGTGCTTTTGGCGTCGCCGCCAGCCTTGCGTGCCAGATGCATCTGCCAGCATGCGAGGACCAACGTGATGGGAATAATGGCCAGCGTCCTGGTGAGCTTGACCACTGTGGCGCTCTCGAGCACATTGGCGCCGGGATGCATGCTGTCCCAGGCGCTCGCCGCAGCCGTTACCGACGAGGTGTCGTTGATGGCGGTGCCGGCAAACAGGCCAAAGCCCTCGTTGGTCAGCCCGAGCATGCCGCCGAGCGTCGGAAACACGAGCGCCGCGATAACGTTAAACAGGAAGATGACCGAAATAGCCTGGGCAATCTCGCGATCGTCGGCATCGATGACGGGTGCGGTCGCGGCGATGGCAGAACCGCCGCAAATCGACGAACCCACACCCACAAGCGTCGCGATCTTGCCCGGTACGTTCATGACGCGGCAGAGCACAAAGGCGATGACAAGCGAGGTCGAGATTGTCGCCACGATAATCGGCAGCGACTGGGCGCCCTTGGACAGAATCTGGGAGAGGTTCATGCCAAAGCCAAGCAGAATAACCGCGTACTGCAAGACTTTTTTGGACGTATAGGTAACGCCGGCGGCGAGCTGTTCGCGACGATTCTTGGGAAAGACGAGCGCCGGGACCATGCCAAAGAGGATGGCAAATACCGGACCGCCGACCACCTCAATTTGTTTGCCGAGCAACGTCGCGGGAATGGCGATGATTAGGCAGAACAAGACGCCTTTCCAGCGCTCGCGTACGATATTTGCCAGTTGCATATGGGATTCCTTCTTTCTATTTCACGTTTGCGACGGCTTATGATACGGCAACATTGAGCACAGCCCTGCGCAAATACAGACTAAGATGCCGCAATCGTTCTTGAGCAACAGCCGAATTACCCACCGCGGAGAGCTGATTCGCGGCATAATTAACAACTGACATATGAGTTTGATAGAACAGTTGCGAGGCGCTATGGAAGAATCGATGCACGTCGGCGAGCAGGAAACGAGCCTACAGGACCAGTCCTACCACACCATTCGACGCAAAATCGTCTACCTGGACTACAAGCCGGGCGAAAAGCTGGGCGTCAAGCAGCTTTGCGATGACCTGGACATGGGTCGCACGCCCGTGCGCGAGGCTTTGGTTCGCTTGGCGCAGGAAGGCCTGGTGCGCACCGTGCCCCAAAGCGGCACCTACGTCTCACCCATCAACCTCACCCTTGCCGAGAGTGCCTGTTACATCCGCGAGCATCTGGAAAAGCAGGTGATCGTGGAGTGCTGTGCTCGCGCCACGTCGGCTGGCATCGAGCAGCTCGACCGCGCCATCGTGCTGCAGGAAAAGGCCATGGCCGAAGAGGATCGCATCGGCTTCTTTTTGAGCGACAACCTCATGCATCACATGATTTTTAGCATCGCATGTCGCAGCACCGTGTGGTCGTGGCTCGAAGAGACCAATGCCGACCTGGAGCGCTTCCGCTGGCTGCGCGCCGCCACGCAGGTTCTCGACAATCAGGACATCGTGAACGAGCACAAGCAGATTCGCCGCGCTATCGCCGGTCGCGACCCCATCGAAGCGAGCTTTTTGGTCAGCAAGCACCTGCACATGATGTTCCGCAATCAAACCGAGGTTCTGGACCAGTTCCCCGAGTACTTCGAGACCAGCAAGCTCCGCTAACCTGCCAAAAAGGGACAGGTTCATTTTGGCAGGTTTTATCCGGGCAAATGCAACAAGGCCCGGCTCCGTCAAATGCGGAGCCGGGCCTTAGTCGCTAGAACGGCGGAACCAACTACTCGACAGTAACGCTTTTCGCCAGGTTACGGGGCTGGTCAACGTCGCAACCGCGCAGGATGGCCACCTCGCGGGCGAGCAACTGCAGCGGGACGCTCGCCGTGATGGGGCTGAACACGTCGCGGACTGCTGGCACGCGGATGATGCAGTCGGCGATCTTGTTGATCTCCTCGTCGCCCTCGGTGGCAACGACGATGACCTTGGCGCCGCGCGCCTTGCACTCCATGAGGTTCGACACGGTCTTGTCGTAGGTGGCACTCTTGGTGGCCACAGCGATGACAGGGAAGCCCGGGTCGATCAGGGCAATGGGGCCGTGCTTCATCTCACCGGCGGCGTAGGCCTCGGCGTGCAGGTAGCTGACCTCCTTGAGCTTGAGTGCACCCTCGTAGGAAATAGCGGCGCCCATGCCGCGACCCACGAACAGTGCGGACTGCGCGTCCTTGCACAGCAGGGCGGCCTCATGCACGGCCTCGGTTTGGGTATCCAAAATCCACTGGATCTGCTCGGCCGTATCGGAAAGCTCGCGGAACAGCATGCGCGCCTGCTTGGTGGTCAAGCGGTACTTGACCTGCGCCAGCAGCAGGGCCAAAAGCGTAAGGCTCACAACCTGGCCGATGAAGCTCTTGGTCGAGGCGACCGCGATCTCCTTGTTGGCCTTGGTGTAGATAACACCGTCGCTCTCACGCGCTACGGGGCTGCCCACCACGTTGGTGATGCCGAAGACCTTGGCACCCTTGATGCGCGCGTCGCGAATGGCGGCAAGGGTATCAGCCGTCTCGCCCGACTGGGATACGGCAACGACAAGCGTCGTCGGCGTAATGATGGGATTGCGGTAACGGAACTCGCTGGCCGCCTCCACCTCGGTGGGGATGCGAGCCCAGCCCTCGATGAGATTCTTGGCAATGAGGCCAGCGTGATAGCTGGTGCCGCAAGCGATCACGTAGACGCGATCGATGTCGTTGAGCTCCTCGAGCGAAAGGCCCAGCTCGTCAATATCGAGCTCGCCAGCAGGCGTCATGCGGCCCACCAGCGTGTCGCGCACCACGCGCGGCTGCTCGTGAATCTCCTTGAGCATAAAGTCGGGATAACCGCCCTTTTCTGCCATGTCCAGGTCCCAGTCGATGTGGGTGACCTTGGGCTCGATAACGTTGCCGGCCTCGTCGGTGTACTCGACGCCTGCGGGCGTGAGCTTGGCAAACTGACCGTCCTCGAGCACCACGACGTCGCGGGTTGCGTCGATGAGCGCGATGACGTCGGAGGCGACATAGGCGCCGGTCTCGCCCGCGCCGACCACGATCGGGGAATCCTTGCGGGCCGCGGCGATCACGCCGGGCTCGTCAGCGCACACGGCGGCCAGACCATAGGCACCGACCACGTGGGTGCAAGCCTCGCGCACGGAGGCCATCAGGTCGTGCGTCTCGGCATAAGCCTCTTCGATCAGATGCGCGAAGACCTCGGTATCGGTCTCGCTCTTAAAGTGGTGGCCGCGGCCCTCCAGCTCTTCGCGCAGCTCGGCGAAGTTCTCGATGATGCCGTTGTGGACGATGGCGATACGACCGTCGCAGCTGGTGTGGGGGTGAGCGTTAACGACCGAAGGCTTGCCGTGAGTGGCCCAACGGGTGTGGCCGATACCGCAGGTAGCGTCGCTGTCGATGTTGGAAAGCTCGCTCTCCAGGCCCGCGACCTTGCCCACGCGGCGGATGACGTCGAGGTGCGCCGCGGCGCCCTCGCCCACCTCGAGCGCGACGCCCGAGGAATCATAGCCGCGATACTCCATACGCTTGAGGCCCGTGACCAGGATGTTCTTTGCAATATCAGAGCCGGTGTAGCCGACGATTCCGCACATAGGATAAATCCCTTCGTTCGCGTGACTGCAAGACGTCCACGCACAGGGGGCGCTGAGACGTATAACGTTCGAGTATTGTACTCACGCAAACGCAAGCTGATATACCAGAAGTGGTACCTCAACTTAGATACCACCCGATGCACACACGTCCAGCCGGTCCAAACCACCACAAAAGCGCCTGTCCCCCTTCGTGGTGGTCGCGTTGGCAACAGCGTTTCCCCAGATAAAACCTGCCAAAATAAACCTATCCCTTTTTGGTTGGTTTGGGATGCTACAATCTGGCTTGTACTTGAAACGCATCAAAGGGGCCGCTATGGCAAAGGTAAAAATCAGCGACGTCGCGCGCGAGGCCGGAGTTTCGCTGGGCACGGTTTCCAACGCGCTCAACCACCCCGAAAAGCTGCGCCCCGAAACCCTCAAGCTCATCAACGAGACCATCAATCGCCTTGGCTACCTGCCCAACCAAAGCGCTCGTCAGCTCGCGGGCGGCGCCACCAAGTCCTTTGGCCTGGTGCTCCCCCGTCTCGATCACGGCTTTTCGCTCCAAATCGCCAGCGGCGCCCACAACGAGGCCCGCAAGCACGGCTACGACCTGCTCATCGCCAACGCCGATAACGACGATATTCTCGAGGACCATTACCTGCGCTACTTTATGGGCACCCAGATGTCCGGCGTCATGGTTCAGCCCATGGCATCCCCCGACTGGCACCCTGTCATGGCCAAGATGCCCGTGCCGATCGTCCACCTGGACATCCATTGCTCCGAGCCCGGCTACTACGTAGCGGCCGACAACGAGGCCCAGGGTCGCATCATTGCCGAACTCGCCATCGCCCGCGGCGCACACCATATTGTCGTCGTCGGCCGAGCAGCATTTATGCAACTCACCCTGCGCGTCCTTGGCATTCATAAGGCGCTCGCCCTGCACCCCGATATCAAGATCGAAGTCATCGACGCCGGCGAATGGAATACCGCTGCCGACGGCTACGGCATCGGTGCCCAAATCGCCGAGCGCCCCGCGGACGAACGTCCCGATTTTGTCGTCGGCCTGACCGATGTGTTGGCCTCGGGCGTCGTTTCGGCACTGGTCGACAAGGGCATCTCTGTCCCCGGGCAAGTACGCGTAGCAGGCTGCGATGGCAACCCGCTCGCTTGGAGCGGATCGGTCCCGCTCACTACGGTAGCGCCCCCGGGCTACGAGATTGGCCGCAAGGGTGTCCAACTGCTGATGGAGCAAATCGAGAACAAGGCCCCGGCAAAGATCAAGCATATCCGTGTCGGCTCCGCAGCGCGTACCGTCACCGCAGTCGCCGCCGAGGATATCAACCGCCAAGAACTGGTACGTCCGTTCCTACTGGAACGCGCCAGCACCCAGGCAAGCAGCCAGACCGACGCCACGGCCATCAACCTCGGTGCGTATCTATAGCACGCCCGCGAGTATGCTAAGTCGCCGCTTAAGCAAAAGGGGCCCGACCATTGCCGGACCCCTTTTGTTTAAGCGCAAACGTAAGCAATTGCTCGTTTCAACGCCGCAATTGTCTAGCGCACGGCCTTGACCGCCGCCGCCAGATCGAACAACGTATCGAGCACGGCCTCGCAGCCATCCACCACGTCCTGCGGCAGCGGCACGATATCGGGGACGGCAAAGACGTGGCAGCCAGCCGTAATGCCCGAGACGCAGCCGTTGCGCGAATCCTCGACCACGGCACATTCCTCGGGAGTAAAGCCCGCGCGCTCGCAGGCGAGCAGATACATCTCGGGGTCGGGCTTGCCATGCACGACGTCCTCGCCACACGTTACCGTTTCAAACTTGTCAAAAAGACCGAATGCTTTAAGGTTGCGCTCGGCCGTAACATGGCGCGATGACGTTGCAAGGCCTACGTGATAGCCCGCAGCCAACAGCTCGTCTATGCACTCGGCAGCGCCGGCCTTAAGCTCCAGATCGGTCTTGACCATCTCGTCGCGAATCTCCTTGTGGCGGACATAGATCGCCTCGGCGGTCTCGTGGCTGCCGTAATGCTTATCGAGGATGTTCATGACATCGGGTAGCGTGCGACCGATAAACTGATGGATCAGCGCTTCATCAATCGCGAGCCCCAGCTCAGCGGCGCCTGCCTTCCAGGCCCTAATCCCCAAACGCTCGGTATCGACCAGCGTTCCATCCATGTCAAAAATAACAGCCTTGATCATATCGGTCCCCCATCGACTCTCGCTGTCGCATTGCCGCAACTCTACCGCATTTGACAACTTGTATATAACGTATATACCATATTGCACTTTCGTTACACAGATAGAAGTCTTATGGCAAGTAACGCATTAGGATTATAGTTTTCAATCGAGTACTCAACGATAAGGATTGTTTCATGATTTTAGACACCACGGCACCCGCAGAGGAGCTTCAAGACAAGCTATCGGCGCTCGAACAGCTGCTTTTGGCATACGGGCGCGTGGCTATCGGGTTTTCCGGTGGCGTCGACAGCAGCTTTTTGGCCGCCGTATGCGCCCGCATCATGCCTACCAATACCCTCCTCGTCCATCTCACCACGCCGCTCATCGGCACGCCCGAGCAGGCTTCGTTTGAGCGGTCCGTTGATGGACAAGCCAATGAAGGACCGCATTTTAAACTCCCCGTGCTCAATCTTTCGGTGGATCAGCTGCAGCTCCCCCAGGTAGCCTGCAACGATGCCAATCGCTGCTACCACTGCAAGCACGCCGGCTTTACCGCCATCGTCAACCACGCCAAGTCGCTCGGCTTTCCCACCGTCATCGATGGCAGCAATGCAAGCGATCGCGGTGACTACCGCCCCGGCATGCGTGCGGCAAAAGAGCTCGGCGTACGCTCCCCTCTCATGGAGGTCGGCTTTACCAAGGACGAAGAGCGCGAGCTGCTGCGCGCATGGGGCTATCCCGTTTGGAACCTGCCGGCGGGAGCATGTCTTGCCACCCGCGTCCCCACGGGCGAGGAGCTTACGCGCGAGAAGGTCGATTTAATCCGCGCCTGCGAAGATTACCTGCACGATCTTGATCTGGCACAGGTACGCGCGCGCTTGATCGGCGGCTGCATGCATATCGAGGCCGCACCCGCAGATGTCGCCAAGATTGCTACCCTCGGTGGCAACGCCGTTGACGCCGAGGGCAAAACCCCGCTGCCCGCCGCCATCGAGTCCGCGCTGCGCGAGCTGGGCTGCGACCATATCTCCCCCGAGGTCACCCCCTACATTCACGGCAACATGAACCTTTAGGTTACGCCGTTTTACAAACGGCGTAACTGCTCGGCGCTGCGCAGGCCCCGGGCACGGCAATCTGACGTTCAACTTCACGGGCGCGACCAAAAGGTCAGCGCCCGCTTGTTTCACGTCACCTTACCGCACCCGGAGCCTGCTCGCTCGCATATGCTCAACCTGGACTGCGTTAACTGACCTACCAAAAAGGGACAGGTTTATTTTGGCAGGTTTTATCTGGGGAAACGCAAAATAGCCCCACATACACAACCACCGCAGCTCCATATGAGGCAAATGAATCAGTAGCGTCTATCCCAAATCTTGAGTATTTGTTCGACAGAACGGCCCCTGCCGGCTCCTGCTAGACTGGTAGATTCCCAACCGTCCATCCAGGAGCCTCCATGTCGCGCAAGTCCGCCTACAAGCAAGTACTTTCCATCGGCACCGCCGTGGTGCTGGGGTTTGCGCTGTTCACAGGGTCGCTCGACGGGGCGCCCAAGCTGTTGTCGCCGCAAAGCGATGAGCAGGCAGCGGCTCTGGCCGAGAAGCAAGACGAGAGTCCCAGCCGCACCGACGACGAGGCGGACCTGGTTGCCCGACTCGAATCGGGAACAGCGAGCTCCTCGGACTCTCAAAATAGCCAAGACTCCGGCGATGGCTCCAATTCCGCCGCAACCGACACCGGCGACGGTGCTTCCACAGACAGCGCCGCCACCCCCATCGACGAGGTCGAAAACCCCGATCTCCACCGCGCCCGCGGCGTATATCTCAGCAGCATTCCCGACTACGCCGGCAACCCCTACGTTGCCCTGCGCGCCGACAGCACGCACCCGCTCGGCACGCCGTCATTCACCCTCGATGAATACGAGCGCGCTACAGAAGAAGGTTGCTTTAAGAAGTTCTCCAAGCTCGACAGCTTGGGCCGCACCCGCAAAGCGCTCGCCTGCGTGGGCCCCGAATCACTCGGACAGGGAAAGCGCGGCGACATCTCGCGCATCCATCCTGCCGGTTGGCACCAACAGCGCTACGACTTTATTCCAGGCCAGAGCCTCTACAACCGCTGCCACCTTATCGCCTGGTCACTCTGCGGCGAGAACGCCAATCGCAAGAATCTCCTCACCGGCACGCGTTATCTCAACGAGACGGGCATGCTGCCGTTTGAAGAGCAGATTCTCGGCTACATCCGCGATACGGGTAACCATGTGCTCTACCGTGTCACGCCCATGTATAACGAAGAGGAACTTGTCTGCCGTGGCGTGCGCCTTGAGGCGCAATCGGTCGAGGACCACGGCAAGACCCTCTGCTTCCACGTATACTGCTACAACCTGCAGCCGCACGTGCAGATCGACTACGCCACCGGCCGCAACCAGACCAACGGCGACTAATCCCAAAATGGAGACTAACCCCAAATTGGGACTATGCTACCCATGCGACACCATTACCCCAATTTTGGGTCTATCCTCACTTTAGGGTTGAGGAGGGATTCGAGGCTACGGATGTAGATGGCGAGGGCGCGCTTGAGCTGGCGCTCCCAGATACCCTCGTCGGGGCCGTGCTCGGGGCCGACCCAATCGGGCAGCGGCTCAGCGCGGTCGAGCGGACCGAACCCCACGGCACGCGGAAAGTGATGTGCATACGTGCCCCCGCCAATAGCAAACGGCACCGCGGGCCGGCCCGCGAACTCCTCGTAGGCACGACGGAGCGCCATGACCTCGGGCGATTGGGGGTCCATGGTGAACGGCTCCCGCACATGGATGATACGCGCCTCGCAGCCGTACTCGCGCGCAACGTCCTCGATGCGACGGCCCACCTGCCCGACATCGGCCGCACCCGGAAGGCGCGCATCGAGCGTGAGCACAAAGCTCCCCGCCTGAGTGCGTATAGTTCCGCCGATACACGTGAGGCCGCCGAACAGCTCGTCTGCGACATCGATTCCCAAGCCGGAGCCGTCCCATACACCAAGGGCCCGCTTGCAAAAGCCGAGGAACTCGCGCTCGGCCGCGCTGCAGACACCGCATGCGGCCAGATAGGCCGCCAACACGCCGATGGCGTTCACCGTACCCGCCGGTTCGGCGGCATGCCCGGCGACGCCGTGGGCCACAATGCGGGCAGTGCCGTCGCCGACGGGCTCCACATCGATCCCCTCGGCGCGGGGTAACCCATCCACGCAGGCGTCCATGCACACGAGCGCTTCGGCACGGGCGGGCACCGCGTTTCTCGCCACGCCGCCCGTAAGCTCGATGATTGCCCCGGCGCTGTCGACCGCGCGCGAGACCTCGGCGTTGACGCAGCCTTTCTCCCCGCAGCAGACGGCAAACTCGGCATCGGGTGTGAACAAAAATGCCGGCGGTTCGTGATCCGTTAGGTAGCGACGCACGTCCATCATGCCCGCCTCCTCCGAGGCGCCCAAGATGCAGCGGAGCGTCCGCTGCGGCTTCCAGCCGTTGCGCACGCGGCGCGCCAAAAACCCGGCAGCATAGATCGAGGCCAGCGCCGCGCCCTTGTCATCGAGCACGCCGCGGCCCATAAGCACACCCTCGCGACGCGTTAAAGCATAGGGTTCGACCGTCCAGCCCTCGCCCGCTGGAACCACGTCCACATGGGCAATCGTCGCCACCTGTTCGGGCGTCTCACCGGCAAGCTCGCCATACGCGACGTACCCATCGCAGTCAACGACCGAAAGCCCCTGGCGGCGCGCCACATCCATCGCAACGCAAAGCGCACGATGACATTCCATGCCCCACGGGGCGCCCGCCACGGCGCGCGACTCGTCGACCACGCTCGGCACGACCACGAGCGCCTCAAGATCATCAAGAAAGCTCGGCCAGACCTCATCCACATAGGCGCGGATCTCGGCAGCCGGCGTCAGCCCAGCCCCCGTTATCGATCCAGTAGCGCCCGCCACGCCATATGCGGCCGCAAGCGCCCCGCGCGCCCCCATCGCCTCGTCACTCATCGCTCTTCTCCTCGGCATAGCCAAAGTCGCGCCCCAAGAACGCGACGGTCTCCTCGTAGGTGTGCGGCAAGCGCACACCGGCGCGCTCAGCATCGTGCAGCACGGAGAACAGATAGTTGAACATGCTGCTCTTGTCGGCCAGGCGCTGGCTCGCAAGCGTCACCACCACTAGGTCGATCTGCTCGTCGCCGTCGCGAAGAGGCGCATCGGGCATGATAGCGAGCAGGCGAAACGTCGAGGCAGCGACCGGCGTGATGGTATGCGGGAACGCGACATGTCCCAGCTGCAGGCGGTCGCCCTGGCATTCGCGGTCCATGATGAGGGCCGCCTCATCTGCCGAGATCGCATGCGCTGCCACCAGCCCGCCGAGGGCGCGCGACAGCTCATCGAGGTAGTCGCCGGCCTCAACATGCAGCTCAAGATAGCTCGCGCGCGGTAGCAGGCTCGCGATATCGCGCTCGTAGAGCACACGCAGCGCCATCTGGCGGATGCGGTCGACCTCGTAGGCCGAGAGCACGCCCGAAAACGAGAGGTCCCATTCACGTGCGGCCTTAAAGTTTCGCGCTGCCGCGGCGTCGCCCACCACCAGGTCAAACGATCCGTCCTCAAGCGCGTGCCGGGCGAGCGGCTCGCTGTCCACGAGCTCGACCTCGACGCCGTCGACGCCGCGCTCGATCAGGGATTTGTTGATGGTCGCCACAGAAGGGCGCCCGCAGACCAAAAGTAGGCTCACGGGATGGCGCGTAAAGTGCTCCAGCGAAGCCAGCACGTAGAGCGAGAGGAAGTCGGGCTCCACAAACAGATGCTCGTCAAATGCGCGCAGGCACTCGGAGAGATCAGCGCCAAAGTCGAACTCAAACGGGTGCTCCATACGGATCCCGCGCATCTGCTTTTGGATTTCCGCCGACATGAGCGTGGGAAAGAGAGCGCAGCGCAGCACATGGTCGAAGATAAGACTACCGAGGTCCTCGCGCGTCGACTTAATGCCGTGCGAGACGAGCACCTCGCTGATGCGCGCCAGAATGGCCGCACGGCGCGTGACCAGGCGGTAGAGCAGGTCTTTTTTGTACTGCTGGAACTCGGTGACGGCACGCGCGCCGGCGCCGGCGCCGGCGCCGCCCGGGGCGTCGGGCACGAGCCACGCGCTGCACCAGACGGCGGCGAGCGTCTGCATCCTCAGCTGGCGCTGCGACAGATACGGCTCCATGAGCAGGCGGTATTCCTCGCCCCGTTCGCCGATCAGGCGCATCAGGGAGTCCCAGCCGCATGAGCGCTCGAGCTCAGCGGCAATACCGGTATTGTCGATGGCGAGCGCCGCCAAGAGGTCCGCCGGTCCCATGCCGCTAAAGTCCGCATCGATCCCGTAGCCCACGCGCGCCTCGAGCGCGACGACCCCGCGCAGCCGGACGTTGATCTCATCCATCGCTGCGCGCACGGAGCGGACCGAGAGATAGGTCTCCCCTGAGATCTGCGCCGTCGAGATCCCCGGCCGGGAGAGCACGCACATGAGGACGCGCGCCTCGTCGGTGAGGTCCTGCGACAAGATGGAGGCGATCGCATCCTCGGATGTGACCATCAGATGGTAGTTGGGATCGCTCGAGATACTACCGGCGCCCACGGACTCAAGCCACGCGCTCATGCTCGCCACTTCGCGCACCACGGTGCGGCGGGAGACGCCGAGTATCTCGGCGAGCTCGGCACCAGAGCGTGGGCCGTCGTCGAGCGCCCGCAGGAGCTGTCTCTGTCTCTTGCTGATCATGCCGCTACGAGCGGATGCCGGCGAGCATCCGCTCCATCTCCCTCTCAACCTTCGAGCGCGGACAGGCGAGATTCATGCGCAGGTACCCGGCACCGCCGTACGTCTCACCCGACATGATGCCAATATGGCCCACCTCGACGAGCCGGCGCTGGAGCTCGGTCGCATCCAACTCCAGGCCCGAGGCATCCATCCAGGCAAGATAGGTCCCCTGCGGCACCGCAAAGCGGATCTCGGGCAGATTGGCGGCAAGGAAATCCTTGAGCGCCTGCATGTTGCCGCGAATATAGGCCACAAGCTCGTCCACATACTCGGAGCACGAGCGATACGCCGCCATCTGGGCAGTCATCCCCAAGATACTCACGCTCGACAGGGCGTTTTTTTGCTTGAGCTCAAACAGGAAGCGTTCGCGCAGGTCATCGTCGGGGATGAGCGCATAGGACCCGATGAGCCCGGGCGTGTTGAACGTCTTGGAGGCCGAACACAGCAGCGCCGCGCCCTCGCGCGTGATGTTCGTCACGGGTGTGTAGGGAGTTTCGCCCAGAATCATATCGCGATGGATGTCATCCGAAATGAGAAAGACCCCGTTGGCATGGCAGAGCTCCACAATACGAGCAAGCTCGCCTGCCGTGAAGACCTTGCCTGTGGGGTTATGCGGGTTGGTGAGCAGCATAACCTTTGCCTCGGGGCGGGCAAGCGCCACCTCAAGGGCATCCCAATCGAGACCGTAGCCGTCCATGGCGCTCGCCTGAGCAACGGCCACAAGCTCGCGCCCGTTGCCCTCAATCAGGCCGTAGAAGGCGTCATACATGGGAGTGAGCGTCACCACGGCGTCATTCGGCTCGCTCACCAGACGAATGACCGTCGCGGCCGAGAAGATAACGCTCGGGCTGTACACGACCCAGTCCATGTCCACGTGGGACGCCCCGTCCCTGGCAAACCAGCCGGCAACACTACCCTTGTAGTCACTATGGTTCCAGCGGGTATAGCCAAAGATGGGGTGTTCCATGCGGGCGCGGAGGGCATCCATGACCTCGTCGGGCACGGCGAAGTCGGTGTCCGAGATGGAAAAGGGAAGCACGTCTGCGCTGCCAAACCGGTCGGCCGCATAGTCCCATTGGGTGCTGTAGGTACCCATTCTGTCGATGACGCGATCGAAGTCGTAACGCATTTCCCCATTCCTTTCATTGAAACCTGCGGAGCCGCCGAACAGACCGGCGACCCCGCAGGACTAATTATTCTATCGAGCCTTAGGCGTTCTGAGCCTCGCGCTTCTTCATCCAAGCGGACTTGAAGACGATGATGAGGGCGATGTTCAGGACCAGACCCACAGCGACGGCGATGTAGTAGCTGGTCGCCGGGTAGATGAGGCCCAGGAATGGATCGAAGATGCCGATGCCCGGAGCGATGCGCTGGACGCCAAGGGCCATGGAGATGGCACCGGCGACGCCGCCGGCGATGACGTTCACGGAGATCATAGGCAGGGGTGCGGCCAGGGCATAGGGGATAGCCGGCTCGGTGGCGACGGTTGCGCCGACAATGAGCGCAGGGATTGCGGAGTCGCGCTCGGCCTGCGTGAAGAGCTTCGGACGGATCCAGGTAGCGATGGCAGCGGCCATCGGCGGAAGGATCGTCACGACGCCTACAATGCCGTACCAGTCGTACACGCCGGAGCCCAGCAAGGAGAAGGAGAAGAACCAAGCGGCCTTGTTGACCGGGCCGCCCATGTCGAAGGCGAGCATGGCGCCTACCAGGAAGGCGGCGACGAGCTTCATCGAGCTCGGGATAGAGCTCAACAGGCCGACGAAGGCGTTCATAAGCCAGGACATGGCCGGGCCGATGATATAGTACGTGCCCAGGCCAAAGATAAAGAGCGTCACAACCGGGATGATCAGGAAGCCAAGCAGGGACTGGAAGTTCTTGCCCAGGTTGATCTTTTTCATCGCCTTGACGAAGTAGCCGATCGCAAGGCCAATTACGCAGGCGCCAAGGAAGCCAGCGCCGACCTCGGTGCCGAGCAAGTCGGTGCTGTTGGCGAGGTAGCTGCAGATGAAGGCGGGCATGATAGCGGGCTTATCGCCGATGGCGTTGGCGATAAAGGCGCCCATCATCGGAATCATGAACGTGAAGCCCAGGCCGCCGATGGTGTTGAGCACCCAGGCGAGCGAAGCCATCTGGCCGTCGCCGGGGGCCACGTTGGGCGCGCCGAACTGGGCCATGATGGAGCCGATGGCCATGAGCACGCCGCCGCCGATGACAAACGGCAGGGCCGCGGAGACGCCGGCCATGAGGTAGCTCATGATGCCGGTGGTGACGCTCTCCTGCTTGGCGCCAAGCTTGACCGCGGAGGCCCGGAAGACCTTGGCCTCACTCTCAAGGTTACCCATAAGGCTGTCGATGCGCTTGAGGGCCTCGGAAACGGGCACTTCTACGACCTTCTTGCCGTCGAAGCGAACACGATCGTCATCGTTCATGCCGCGACCGAGCGCGAGGACGACGTAGTCGGCCTCCTTGATCTGCTCGGGCGTAAGCTTGTTCTCGACGCCGCTGGCACCCTGGGTCTCGACGTAAACCTCATAACCCAGCTCGGTGCCCTTCGTCTTGATCGCCTCGGCCACCATGTAGGTGTGTGCAATGCCGGCCGGGCAATTGGTGACGGCCACGATTGACTTTGCCATATGCTTCTCCCCTCTTTCCTTTCACACGGGGTTGAACATTACCTGCTATCCGACGACGCCCCGGATGAGGGCGCACACGTCTTCGATGGAGTCGCCCTTGAGATGGTCGACGAAATCCTTGTGCACGAGGCGACGCGCCAGTTTGGCGAGCAGCTGCAGATGGGTGTCGCTGCCACTCTCGGGGACAAGGATGTTGATGACCGTGTCGACGGGAGCGTCGTCGAGCGCGTGCCACTCGACGGGCGCGGTCAGGCGCG
Organism: uncultured Collinsella sp.; assembly: GCA_958438125.1. GTDB lineage: Bacteria > Actinomycetota > Coriobacteriia > Coriobacteriales > Coriobacteriaceae > Collinsella. The sequence goes on along the minus strand of CAUBQN010000002.1, from coordinate 15,927 downwards.
CGAAGAGAATGGCGGGGGTACTGACGTTGGCGCTCTTGGTATGCGGGACAGCCACGCCGTTGCCAAAGCCCGTAGAAGCCTCGGCCTCGCGCTCATGAAGGTCAGAGACGATAGCGGACGCATCGGCGGCGACGCCCAGTTCCACGGCCTTCGTGGCGAGGGCCTCGAAGACGGCGTTCTGGTCGGCGGCGTCGACGGCGTCGAGCGTGTGTGTCGAATCGAACAGTGCCATGTCTGCCTCCTCTCGTTTGTTGTCGTTTCTCTACGCCTTTTAGTTTAGGAGGTATGGGCAAACCGCTTAACGGGCGCTTTGTCACCCGCGGTGTGCACGTCCGGGCCCCTCATACGCCCAAGAGTCACCCGCGTGCCCCGATTGCATCGCTTTTGTCACCGGGGAGGTGGGCAGGCTCCGAGCGCCCGGCTCGCATCGCGCGCCGAATGATACAGCGTTAAACAAACGGCTCGTCGCAGAAGAAAAGCCCGCTCCGGAACCTTGTCCGGAGCGGGCCACAACCGCCCCCAACCCAAATTGGGGTTATGTCGCGCGACGTTACACGCGGGCTTGCTACCTTCCCGCGTTGTACAGCTCCACGAGCTTGGCCTGAACGTCATAGGGAACCTGCTCATAGCCAGCAGGCTTCATGGTAAAGTCACCCGTGCCGCGCGTGATAGAGCGCAGACGCGTCGAGTAATCCGTCAGCTCGGCCAGCGGCGCCTGCGCGATGACCACGGTATCGCCGCGCTCATCGGTCTCCATACCCGTCACGCGACCGCGCGAGGCCGAGATGTCGCCCATCACGGCGCCGGCGTAGCTCTCGGGGATCGTCACCGTGATTTCCTCGATGGGTTCCAGCACCACCGGGTCGGCATCGGCACACGCCTTGCGCAGGCCGATGCGAGCTGCCGCGCGGAACGCCATCTCGTTGGAGTCGACGCTGTGATACGAGCCGTCGTACACAGCCACGCGAATGCCCGTGAGCGGATAGCCGGCAATGATGCCGTCCTTCATGGTCTCCTGGACGCCCTTGTCCACGGCGGGGATCAGCGAGCGCGGAATGCGACCGCCCACGACCTCGTCCACAAACTCATAGCCATCGCTCGTGCCGTCGGGCCCAATGAGCGGCTCAACGCGCAGCCAGCAGTCGCCGTACTGACCGGCACCACCGGTCTGCTTCTTATGGCGGCCCTGGGCACTTGCCGTGCGGCGAATAGTCTCGCGATACGGGATGCGGATCGGCACGCTCTTGGCCACGACCTTGGTGCGATCCTCCAGACGGTTGAGCAGCACCGAAACCTGCGCCTCACCCACGGCGGAGATGATAGTCTGGCCGGTCTCCTCGTCGCGGTCGATGCTCATGGTCGGATCGGCCTTGCAGGCCTTCTCAATAAACGTGTAGAGCTTCTCTTCGTCCCCGCGATTCTCGGCCTCGATGGCAATGCGGTACTGCGAGTTGGGGAACTTAAACGCCGCAGCCTCGACCTTGCCGGTAATCGAGAGCGTATCGCCCGTCTCGGCCGCCAGCTTGGGTGCCACGATGATGTCACCGGCATAAGCGTGGCCAACCTCGGTCATATCGCGGCCGCACATCACATACAGGTGGGCCAGACGGTCGCTCTTGCGGGTACGCGCGTTGATCAGCTCAAGGCCCGGCTCAAGCGTGCCCGTCAGCACCTTGATAAAGCTGATGCGACCCTGCTGCGGATCGGCCAGCGTCTTAAACACAAACGCCACCGGACGGTCATCGTCACTCGAGATCTTAAGCGAATCGCCGTCGATAAGCGGCATCTCGCCGTAGTCGGTCGGCGCCGGGAAGTACGTCGCGATGTCGTCCATCAGCGAGTTGACGCCCTGCTCCTTAATGCAATCGCCCGCAAAGACCGGCACAAAGATGCGCTCGGCGATCGCCTTCGACAGCAGGCCCTCAAGCTCCTCCTGCGTCAGCGTCTCCTCGCCCTCCAGGTACTTCATCATCAGTTCGTCGTCAGCCTCGGCCACCAGCTCGCACAGATGGTCATGGGCCTCCTCGGCCTGGGCACGATACTCCTCGGGAATCTCCGACTCAACGGCTTCGGTGCCGTTGCAATGGCGCGCCTTCATGCGCACCAGGTCGATGATGCCGTCAAAGTCCTCGCCCTCGCCCCAGGGAAGGGTCACGGCGCCCAGGCGCGTGCCAAAGCGCTCCTGCAGCAGGTCCATCGTGGTCGCAAAGCTGGCCTCGGAGCGCGACAGGCGGTTTACGAACACCGCACGCGCCAGGCGCAGGTCCTCGGCGGCATACCAGAGCTTAACCGTCGTAGGCTGCGGGCCGGCCTCGGCGTCGACCACAAACAGAGCCGTCTCGCAGACGCTCATCGCGGCAAAGGCGTCGCCGATAAAATCGGGGTAGCACGGGGCATCGAGCACATTGATGCGCGCGCCCTTCCAGTCGATCGGCGCGATGGTCGTCGAGATGGAGAATGAACGCTTGACCTCTTCAGGGTCATAGTCGAGCGTGGGCTTGGTGCCGTCGTGGCCGCCCAGGCGGGCGGTCTTGCCGGAAAGGTGGAGCATGGCCTCGGCGAGTGAAGTCTTGCCCACCCCGCCTTGGCCTACGAGCACCACGTTCCTTACATTGCCGGTCTTGGGAGCACCCATGATGACCTCCTTGCAGGGCCGCGCGCAATGCGCGACGCCAACGGGGAGAGTTCGCGGTCGGTGCCATCCCGGGAGCAGCATGGTCGGCAACCGAGCCGACTCACCCTCCAAATGTCCTATGCCACCACCCTACCCTCACGGGCGGCTGTCCATGCATACCTTTCGGCGCACGTATGAATACAGGCGGCGAGAGGAAGAGACAAACTTGTGAGGCGATTATTGAACTCCGTCGATGCAAACAAAAAGCCGCCACAGACCGTAAGACCTGCGGCGGCTTCGCCTCAATTAATAGTTGAGTAAATACCTGAGCCTACCCCTCGATACGGCTCAAGAACTCACGCGTGCGCTGCTCGCGCGGATGGTCGATGACCTGCTCGGCAGGCCCCTCCTCGACAATGCGGCCGCCATCCATAAAGACCACGCGGTCGGCAACATCGCGCGCAAACTGCATTGCGTGGGTCACAATCACCATCGTCATATTCTGCGCGGCAAGGTCTTTAATGACACGCAGCACCTCGGCCGTCAGCTCGGGATCGAGTGCCGAGGTCGGCTCGTCAAAGAACAGGATCTCCGGATCGAGCGCCAAGGCGCGGGCGATACTCACACGCTGTTGCTGGCCACCCGAAAGCTCACACGGCACCTTGTTCTCGTTGCCCGTCAGCCCCATTTGCGCAATCAGCTCGTGAGCGCGGGCTTCCGCCTGCTCGCGCGGACGCTTAAGCACGCGGATCGGCGCGTCGATGATGTTTTTCATCACGGTATAGTGCGGGAACAGGTTGTAATTTTGGAACACCAGGCCGAATCGCGAGCGTGCCCGCTTGGGCACATCGCCCTTCGCATAGACTGCGCCCGAACCCGCATCCGTCGCAACGGCAAGGTCACCAAACGAGAGCGAGCCTCCGTCGAGTGTCTCGAGTAGCGTGGCACACCGCAGCAGCGTGGACTTGCCGCCACCCGAAGGCCCGATAATCGCCACGACCTCGCCACGCTTGACCTCGAGCGAGATATCCCTGAGCACCTCATTGCCGCCAAACGCCTTACGTGCGTTTTCGATTTTCATCACTGAGTTAGTCATGATAATAGTCCAGCTTCTTTTCGGCGGCGCCCAGCAGCATCTCGACCACAAAGTTAAAGACCCAGTAGATCAGCGCCGCAATCGCAAACGGCACCATGCTCACCTGCGAGGCAACCAGCGCCTTGGCCGTCGAGAACATCTCCCCCACGCCAATGGCAAACGCCAGCGACGTGTCCTTGACCAGCGTGATGATCTCGTTGCCCATCGCCGGCAGAATACGCTTGGCGACCTGCGGCATCACGATATACAGAAACGTCTGCACGCGCGAATAGCCCAGCACCTCGGCAGCCTCGTATTGACCGCGCGGAATGGACTGCAAGCCCGAGCGATAGATCTCGGCAAAGTAACCGGCGTAGTTGATGATGAACGCCACGACGCACGCCGTCCACTTGGAATCGGGCGTGAGCGAAATGCCAAACACGTAGTACGGGGCAAAGTAGATGGCAAACATCTGCAGCATGAGCGGCGTACCGCGCATGACCGAAATGTAGATGCGCGCAATCCAGCGAAGCGGCGCGATTTTGCTCATGCGCATAAACGCCACGGGGATTCCCAGCGGAATCGACCCCAGCAGTGTCAGCACAAACAACTGCAAACTGACCAAGAATCCCTGGCCAAGCATCTGCATCATGACCTGAATAGACATTACTTGAGCACCCAATTATCGAAAGATAGACCATAGCTTGAATACTTGTCGCAGAGATCCTTAACCGTACCGTCATCGTAGAGTGCCTTGAGCGACTCGGTCACGGCGTCGGCCGACTTGGTGTCGCCCTTCTTAAAGCCGACGGCGTAGTGCTCGCTGGACAGCGGCTCATCAAGCTGCGTATAAGCATCGGGCTTGGCGGCAAGCTGATACTGGGCAATCGAAAGGTCGCAAGCCACGGCATCGACCGCGCCGCTCTCGAGCTGCATAAACGCCGTGTTGTACTCACCGATGGTGTCGAGCGTGGCAAACGTCGCCGCCAGATCCTTCTGGTCACCCTCAAGCACATCCTGCGCAGCGGAATCGGTCTGGGTAATCACGGTCTTGCCGGCAAGATCGTCCCAGCTCTTGATGCCTGCATCCTTCTTTACCACCAGCACCTGCTCGTTGAGCATGTACGGCTCGGAGAACGTGTAGTCGTCCTCGCGGCCCTCCATGGTAAAGCCGTTCCAGATACAGTTGATGGCGCCCGAGTTGAGCAGCGTATCCTTGGCATCCCAGTCGATGGCCTCGTATTTGACCTCCCAGCCCTGCTTATCGGCAACAGCCTTGGCCAGATCGAGATCAAAGCCGGTGTACTCGCCATCGTCGCCCACAAAGCCGTACGGAGGATAGGACTTATCAAAGCCCACCACGAGCTTCTTGGACTCCGCAGCGCCCTTCACATCCTTGGCCGCGGCAGAGCCAGCAGCGGAGCCCTTGCCGACACCACCGCCGCAACCGACAAGACCAAGGCCAAGCACCGTGGCGAGCGAGCCGGCTAGACCAACAAACTGACGACGAGACATATCGGTGTTCATAGTATTCCCCCTTGATGACACTTTAGTTAGGTAAAGTGAGTCATGTAACGTTCAGAATCATACACTCTACCTTGATAAAGTACAAGGGAGGGTTTGCCCGGCATGGGCGGGGAGCAAACATCGTTGGACTTATCACTGACACGAAATGGACGCTTGCATATCGTCCGCTAGCTTGGCACGGTACAATGCTTTCAGATTTCAATTTGTAAATTAGTGGGGTTAATTCATGGCAGAATCTCGTGCGGAGCGTAAGGCTCGTCGTGCTTTGATCGAGGCGGCTGAGGGGTCGAAGGAGGAGAAATCTTCTACGAAATCCAAGTCTTATAAAGCTGCAAAAAGCAAACCGACCAAGAGCAGAGCTAAGACCAAGCATTCTGACTCTCGTCGAGGCGGGGATAAAGCGCCTCAGACTCGTTCCAAGCGCTCGCATAAAGATCGGGTTTCGTCTGCGCGTAAGGCCGTGGACCCCAAGTCTCCCTGTTCGATCATGAAATCTTGCGGTGGGTGCACGGCGCTCAATCGTCCTTATAAAAAGCAGTTGGCGGCTAAGCAGGCTGCTATGGAGGAGCTGTTTGCCGAGCTTTGTGAGCGCGAGAGCATTGCTGTCGATCCTATTCGCGGTATGGGCGTCACCCTTGGCGATCCGGGTAAATATCCTGCGCCGCGTGGCTTTCGTCATAAGGCTGCCACTCCCTTTGCTCCCGGTAAGGAGGGCGCTGTCCGTTGCGGTTTCTTTGAGCGCGGCACGCACAAGATCGTTGCCGTACCCGAATGCCCCGTCGAGGCACCGGGCGCCCGTCAGATTCTCAACGGCATCGCACGCGAAGCTGAGCGGCTGCATATTCCCGCCTTTAATGAGGACAAGCATCTTGGCTTGCTTCGCTATGCCGTCGTCCGCTGCGGTTGGCGTACCGACCAGGTCATGGTCACGCTCGTGACCGCTCAGCGCGACTTGCCGCATGCGCAGGAGTTCTTTGAGGCTGTCGCCGCACTCGATCCGCGCATCGTCACCGTCGCCCAAAACATCAACGGACGCCCCGGCAACGCCATCCTCGGCGAGGAAACCCGCATCGTGTATGGCGCCGAATGCATGCGCGACCAGCTACTCGGCTGCGAGTTCGATATCTCCCCCACCGCGTTCTACCAGACCAACCCGCAACAGACCGAGCTGCTCTATCAGCTCGCTATCGACGGCATGGATTTGCACCAGGGCGATGTGCTCATGGATGCCTACTGTGGCAGCGGTACCATCGGTCTTTGCGCAGTTAAAGATGCCCAGAAAAAGGGCATCGGCATTATGCTGCTCGGCGTGGAGCGCAACCCGGCGGGCATTGCCGACGCACGTCGCAATGCCGAGCTCAACGGCCTCACCCGCAGCGCCTGGTTTATGGCCGACGACGCCACCGATTGCATCCTGGATGCCGCCGATAACAACGAGCGGGTCGATGTCCTTTCCATCGATCCGCCGCGCGCCGGCTCTACCCCCGAGTTCCTCGAAGCTGCCTGCGCGCTTAAGCCGCGCCGCATCACCTATATCAGCTGCAACCCCGTAACTCAAGAGCGCGACCTGCATCAGCTCCTCGACGGAGGCTATTGCCTGCTCAAGATCACGCCCGTCGACATGTTCCCTCACACCGACCACACCGAAACCGTAGCGGTCCTCGAACGCCGCTAACCGACCTCAGTAGATTTTTGGGACAAGAAAGGGGGCGACCCGCCTGGGCCGCCCCCTTCGCTTGGTTTATAAACTGCGCTACATCCCATTGCGCAGATCGCACACGCCGGCTGCCGCCATCTCGCGCAGCAGCGTCTCGCGGTCGCGCGTCACGATCAAATCTAGCGGGAAGTGAATCTCGTCGAGCATCTTGCGCGCGTAATCGAGCTTGCCAATGGCCATGCCAATGTGGGCATCGGTTGACACGCCAATGCCCACGCCCAGCTCGGCGCAGCGCTCGGCGATCTTGCGGCATACGGCCCAATGCTCAGTGTCGACACCGTGTTCAAGACTATGGTTGTTGATCTCGATAATCTTGTGCTTGGCCTTAGCTGCCAACAGCACCTCGTCGATATCGAACGGCACGCCCGAACGCCCCGTGTGACCCAGCATGAACACCTTGGGGTGCTCCAGGGCATTGATATACATCTCGGTCGTCTGGGCCAGCGTCGCGCCTTCAGCAATCTGCGGATTATGCACGCTCGCAACCAAATAATCCAAATTTCGCGTAACCAAATCGAACAGCGAATGCTGACGGCTGTACGAATCACCGGCAATATCGAGCGTGACAGGAGTGTCCTCGCCAAACAGGCTTCCGTCCAGCGAAACGATATCGGCCTCGGCACCACGCAGCACCAGCACGCCGCTCCAAATGCGCGGCCAGATATCCTGGTTGATAAAGAATTGGTAACTGCGCAGGTCATTGGGGCAAGCCGTAACCATAGAGCTCAGATGGTCGGCAGATCCGAGCACCTGCAGGCCACGCTCTGCCGCCCAGTACACATTCTCCTCAATGGTCGAATATGCATGCGCAGAGAATATCGTATGGGTATGAATGTCACAAGAAAGCAGGTAGGGCATCAGGTCTCCTTATCTGGCACGGCCGTCGCTTATATTCATTGTACGCATAGCCTTCGATAGTCGTAAAACCACTCCATCCCAAAGACACAACGTCCATGACAACGGGGTCTGGCTTAACACCAAACCCCGTTTCACGTAAAACATTGTAGGCAGAGCGCTTTACTTTTAACGATACTCGTCCGCCAACTGTTTCCAAGCGGGTAGCGAATTGATAATCGTTTCGTAACTCACGCAATAGCCCAGGCGGAACCAACCCGGCATACCAAAGCTGTCCGAGGGAACCGCAAGCAACTCATACTTCTTCGCACGCTCGCAAAACGCATTCGCATCGGGTTCCAGCGCCTTCACCCACAGGTAGAATGCACCATCCGGCTCAACATAGGTGTAGCCGTACTCCGCTAGTGCGTCGGTAAGCGCGGTGCGGTTGCGCGCATAGGCCTCGACATCGCTCGGCTCATCGATGCAATCGATGATTACGCGCTGGAAGAGTGCCGGTGCGCATACAAAACCTAGCGTACGGGCAGCACCCGCAACAGCCGGCATCAGACGGGCAGCCTGCGGATTGGTGTTGGGAACCAAGATCCACCCCACGCGCTCGCCAGGTAGCGATAGCGACTTAGAATACGAGTAGCACACCACGGTGTTCTCGTAGATCGAGGGCACCCAAGGCACCTCGGCACCGTACACAATCTCGCGGTACGGCTCATCCGAGATGAGCATAATCGGATTCTCGGGATCGCGCTGAGCGTTGGCCTCGCGCAGAACATTGGCCAGTCGCGTCAGCGTGTCGCATGTATATACGGCACCGGTCGGATTGTTGGGAGAGTCAATGATGACGGCCGCCGTCTTATCGCTGATCGCCTTGAGCACGTTGTCCACGCTCAGCTGGAACGTATCTTCATCGGCGAGCGCCTCAACACACGTACAGCCGGCCTTCTCAATCCAAACGCGATACTCCGGAAAGTACGGGGCGATAACAATAACCTCGTCGCCCGGGTTCGTAACGGCGTTGAGCGTGCAGGTGAGCGAAGCCGCGGCACCCACCGTCATAAATACGTCTTTGCCCTCATAGCTCGTGCCAAAGCGGCGGTTGAGCGATTCGGCCACAGCGGCACGACATTGCGGCAGGCCCGGTGCGGGCGTGTAGCCGTGCAGCTGGTCGCTCGGCAGCTCCAGGGCCTTCTTAATCGACTCAGCCACAGCAGCGGGCGCCGGAACGCTCGGATTGCCCAGCGAAAAATCGAATACGTTTTCCGCACCGATCTGCGCCTTGCGCTCAAGGCCATAGCTAAAAATCTCACGGATGATGGAGCTTTCCGCGCCGCGAGCATACATAGTTTCGTTGATCATCTGTTCCCCTTTCGCATAGGCGCTATTGTACGCTTTAGCCGAGCAAAGTGCCGCAGCAATGTTGATTGGGGACAGACTTAAATGCGTGAAAACGCTCATTTAAGTCTGTCCCCAATCAACAGACGGCCCCATATCGCTCAAAAGAAAAAACCTCCGCAGGTTTCCCCGCGGAGGCTTTTGCCACAAAGACTATTTGTCGGTGTCGGCACCGACGACGGCATGGTCATCGTCAGCATCATCGGATGCGGCTTCGGCATCCTCCTGCATGGCCGCCTGCGCAAAGGCCGCGGCATCAGCCGCCAGCTCCTCCTCGCTCATGCGAGGCACGCGCTTCTTGGTCGGCATGCCGGCCGCCTTGGCATTGCGCTCCTCCTTGGCCGCCAGGATATCGCCCTCGCGCTCAAGGTAGGCGTCCCACTCGTTATCGAGCAGGGCATTCACGGCATCGCCCTCGACAGTCTCGCGCTCAAGCAGCACCTTCGCCATCAGATCGAGCTGATCGCGACGGGCATCCAAGATCTCGACAGCACGACGATGGGCCTCGCGCATGATGCGCTGAACCTCGATATCAATGCGGCGCGCCGTCTCCTCGGAGTAATCCTGGTGATCGGCGTAATCGCGACCAAGGAACACCTGATGTTGCGCCTCGCCAAACACTTGCGTGCCCAGCTCCTCGCTCATGCCCAGGCGCGTGACCATCTCGCGCGCCATCTTGGTTGCGCGCTCCAGATCGTTGCTCGCGCCCGACGTAATATCATCGCACATGAGCTCCTCGGCAACGCGACCGCCCAAGAACACGGCAAGCTCGTCGAGCATCTCGTTCTTGGTCTTGAGGAAGTGGTCCTCCTGCGGAAGCTGCAGCGTGTAGCCCAGCGCCTGGCCGCGGCTGACGATCGAGATCTTGTGGACCGGATCGGAGTGCTCCAGGATGTGGCCCACCAGGGCGTGACCGCTCTCGTGGTAGGCAATCGTGGTGCGCTCGGCCTCGGTCATCACGCGACCCTTGCGCTGCGGTCCGGCAATCACGCGCTCCATCGATTCCTCGACCTCGTCCATCGAGATCACGGAACGATGACGGCGAGCGGCCAGCAGCGCAGACTCGTTGAGCAGGTTCGCTAAATCGGCACCAGTAAAGCCAACGGTCATCTGGGCGAGCTTCTCAAACTTAACGTCCTCGTCCATCGGCTTGTTCTCGGCATGCACGCGCAAAATCTGCTCGCGGCCTTTCACGTCCGGACGGTCGACCGTAACCTGACGGTCAAAACGGCCGGGACGCAGCAGCGCCGGATCCAGAATGTCGGGGCGGTTGGTGGCGGCGATCAGGATGACCGACTCGCTCTCCTCAAAACCGTCCATCTCGACCAGCAGCTGGTTGAGCGTCTGCTCGCGCTCGTCGTGGCCGCCGCCCAAGCCGGCTCCGCGCTGACGTCCCACGGCATCGATCTCATCGATGAAGATGATCGACGGGGCCTGGGACTTGGCCTCCTTAAAGAGGTCACGCACACGGCTGGCGCCGACACCTACGAACATCTCGACAAAGTCGGAACCCGAGATGCTAAAGAACGGCACGCCCGCCTCGCCGGCAACGGCCTTGGCCAGCAGCGTTTTACCGGTGCCCGGAGGGCCAACCAGCAACACGCCACGCGGGATCTTGGCGCCCAGCTTGCGATAGCGATCCGGATCGCTCAAAAAGTCACGGATCTCCTCGAGCTCCTCGACTGCCTCGTCCACGCCGGCAACGTCTTCAAACTTGACCTTGGGGCGTGTGGCCTCGTTGGTCTTGGCGTTGGTCTTGCCAAACTGCATGTTCCTGTTGTTGGCGCCCATCATCTGGCGCATAAAGTAGAACATGATGGCGATAAGGGCGATCGTCGGAAGCACACTCATCGCCAAGTCGCCCCAAAAATCGGGATCGTTGGTGTTGACGATGTACTTGGTATCGGGGTGCTCCGCCATGAGCTCGGCAAGCGAATCGGAGCCGACATAGGTCGAGGAGAAGCTCTTGAGCTCGCTCGTATCGCCCTTGTCCTTCTTCGTCTTCCAGTAATGACCCGTCACGCTTCCGTCTTGAACCGTATAGGTCAGATCTTCGACGCGATCCTGCTTGATGGCGCTCACCATCTCGCTCGTCGCGAGCTTAACGGTATTGCTGGAATTGGCAAAGCCGGAGCCCATGTTAAAGAAGGCGTAGCCCAGAAGCGCGCAAGCCAAAATAAAATACAGCCAGCCCGTACGCGTGGGCTTCTTGCCTCCGGGCATCCCCGGGATCTTAGGCTCCCGGGGAGTCTGGGAATTGTTATCGTTATGGTCGTCGGGCATCTTACGAATAAACCTCCGGTTTCAAAATGCCCAGATACGGAAGGTTACGATAGCGCTCGGCATAGTCGAGGCCGTAGCCCACCACAAAGGCATCGGGGCAATGGGTTCCAACATACTTGGGCGTGATGGCCGAGACGCGGTCCTCAACGTCCTTCCACAGGAAGGCGGCGACCTCCAGAGAAGCGGGCTTGCGGCTCTCGAGGTTCTTCATCAGATACTTGAGCGTCAGGCCCGAGTCCAGAATGTCCTCGACGATCAGCACGTCGCGACCGCGGATGTCGATATCCAGGTCCTTAATGATACGCACGATACCCGAGGACTTCACACCGTCGCCATAGCTCGAAACAGCCATGAAATCGATGTTGGTCGGCAGCTCGATCTTGCGCATCAGGTCGCCCATAAAGACCACGGCGCCGCGTAGGACCGCGATCAGCACCAGATCCTTACCCGCGTAGTCGCGCGTAATCTCCTCGCCCAGGCGAGAGACGATACCGTCGATATCCTCCTGCGTAAACAGAACCTTCTCGATATCCGGATGTTGAGAAGCCATGACAACCCTTTCTTGTGCTTATCGCCCACACCCCGCCGTATGGACCCGAACTTCACATTCTAGCAGCGCACGGGGAATATTTTCCAGCCCGTACGCCATCAGCGCGGGAATACCGTCAACGTCGCACAGAATAGCTGGCGTGGGACGCTATTCCGCATCGACCACACGAAGCAGATATGCCACGCGCGTTGCGGCCGTGCACTTAAAACGCTCGTCCGCGCGAACTCCGGCGACCCACACCACGGCACCCCCCGGGGCCGTCCTCACCATGGGCACACCGGCGCGCTCGGAAACGGGAATGCGAGCCTCACCTAGCAAGTCGGATACTTTCTTGCTTCGGCCACTCATCCCTAACGGGCACATCACGTCTCCCGGTGCGGGACCGTCCACCCACAGGCGCGCCAATCGCGCCTCGGCAGGGATCTCGCCACGCGAGCCCGCCAGGATCCGCTCACTATCGCTGTCGGCAAAACCCAGGGCAGCCGCGTCTACCAAAGCTGTCGCTTCCCCGGCAGCCGCGAGCTCACGGGCGCGGCGCACGATGTCGCATCCCGGCTCAACGACCATCGACTCTGCGACCAGCATACGTCCCCCGCCCAACGGCAAACGACCGGGCACGGTAACCCAGTCCGCGACCAGGCCCTCGCGAGCCACCGGCGCCTTAAACGCCAGCATGCCAAACTCAATGCGTGCGTCAATCCCCGCCGGAAGCGTGACCGAGCCGGCACCCTCGGCAACGCAGGAAAGGACTCGCTCCACATGTCGCATCTCGGGACGAGCATCCGGATCGATGCGTTTGATCGCCAGTCGCACGATGCGCCGCGCGATTACCACCTCGGCCGCAGCAAGGCGCCTGGCATCGAGCACCAGCGCGCCCGCTGCCTCTTTGCGCAAACAGCTTCGAAACGCCCGTGCCGACAGCTGGGATAGAAACGCATCTTCATCACCCAAGATCTCACAGGCGGCGCCAATCGTCTTGCACACGCTCGCATTACGCTGTGCCACCACCGGCATTACCCGATGGCGCACGTAGTTTCGCAGATACGAGATATCCTCATTGCTCTCGTCTTCACGCCACGGCTGACCATGTACCTGTAGATAGCCCACGAGCTCGCCATGAGTTAGGTCGAGCAAGGGACGCACCACGATATTCCTCCGGCGAGGAATGCTCGATAGACCAGCGGGCCCCGAACCCTTAATCGCGTTCATCAAAAACGTTTCCGCGCGATCCGAAGACGTGTGCGCGGTGCAGATACGAGCCGCCGTTCGCGGTGCCCCCGTCTGGGCGCAGAGCTCGCGAACATACCTTCGCGCCGCGGCATAGCGCACCTCGCGGGCAGCCGCCTCGATATTGCCCGATTCATCATCAAAATAGGCATGCTCAACACACAGCGGTAGACCATATTGTGCGCAGAGCTCACGCACAAAGGCCTCGTCGCCATCGGACGCCTTGCCGCGCAGATGATGGTTCACATGCAGCACGTGCAGTCGCTCGCGCGCGATGGGGGCAACACCGCGTCCGTCTTGGATATCCAGCTTTGATGTGCACGCCATAAGAAGCAGTGCCGTCGAGTCCGCGCCGCCTGATACCATGAGCACGACAGGAGCAGCCTGCTGTCTCGTCCGGGTCTCATCGACTGCCCCAGGCACGGCATGGTGTCCATAATGCTGAGATACCGTAGGCATTTGCTTCCTCCTCTATTCGTCCGCACCCATTGTATCCTTTGGAATCTTATGTCTCGTCTGCACCTTCATATCCTCGGCAGTGGCTCTAAAGGCAACTGCGCGCTCATCGAGGGCCCGCAGGGGCTCATTATGGTCGATGACGGACTGTCTCGCCGCGAGACATTAAAGCGCATGGCAGAACTGGGGCTCTCGGCTGACAACGTCTCGGCTCTTCTCATTACTCATGAGCATAGCGATCACATCAAGGGCCTCGATATCTGGTGCAAGCACTGGCACGGCCCCCTCTTTGCCAGCAGGGGCACTCTTTCGAACAAAGAAAATCTTTCGCATCTGCCTGTCGAGGAATTCGATCCCGGTGACACCCTTTCCATTGCCGGCATCCACGTGCAAACCTACTCAACATCACACGATGTCATCAATCCAGTCGGCTATCGATTCAATGCTCTCGATGATTCCATCGGCTTTGCCACCGACACCGGAGAGCTATCGAGCCAAGCCATGAACACCCTCAAAGATTGTCGAGTCCTCGCGCTCGAAAGCAACCACGATGCGACCATGCTGCGCGAGGGAGAATATCCCCGCTTTCTTCAGGAGCGCATCCTGTCTGCAAGGGGACACCTCTCCAATGGCCAAGCCGCCGAAGCCGCGCGCGAACTTGTTACCGATCGCACCGAACAGCTCATTGCCATGCATATCAGCCAAGATAACAATCGTCCGAGCCTTACCGTCAAAAGCTATGCCAAAGCTCTGGCCGCAACCCTGGATGACGAGCTCGGCAGCTCCGCCACCCTTCTCCAAGGATCGCGAAAACTCTCGATACGCCCCGCAAGCCAGTATCGGCCAGCAACCATTCAATAGACTGTCCTAAACAGCAAAAGGGGCCGGGAATCGCTTCCCAGCCCCTTTTGTTGTCTTTTAATAGCGAAGAACACCAACGAAGTTATTCGATGGAGATCTTCGTAACGTTCTTCTTCTCGACGATCTTGGGAACCGTAACGGTCAGGATGCCGTCAGCGTACTTAGCCGAGAGGCCCTCGCTCGAAGCGTCCTTAAGATACACGCCACGCGTCGCGCTGTACGAGCTGAACTCCTTCTGCAGGAAGTTCTTGCCCTCGTTCTCCTCGTCTTCCTCGACATTCACGCTAATGGACAGACGGCCCTCGTTAAGCTCGACATCGATATCGTCCTTGGCGACGCCGGTCAGATAAGCCTTGACCTCATAGCCATCGCCCTTATCCTCAACGTCAACGGGGAACGCCTTAGAGGCAATCGAGCTGTTCGCTAGGTCGCTCATATCATCAAACAGATCGAACAGCGAGCTTGCAGAGGGACGAACGCCAAAAACCGAACGATAAGGAACCATGCTTGCCATGTTTACCACTCCTTTATAGGACTGCCGAGTCATCTTCCAGGTGACTGGGACTTCTTTTGACGCTTTTATATATGCCCACCCAGTGCTCATATATACATCGAGTATAAAGTTTTTTGAGTCCAGTACTATAAGCATATCTAAGTGCGTATGACTCAGGTTTTAGGAAGGTTAAGGTTCTTTGAACCAGAGCTTAAATACCGAGTATGTCCCCAGCTACAAATAACAAGGGGCTTACAATGAGCGCGTACACGTTGTTGGTAACGAGCTAAAGGGCATCATGGACGACCAAAACCAGAACAATATGTTTATGCCGACGCAGGGGGAAGATACTTCCACGCAGCCGCCACGGTTCCATCGCCCCCACATCTCGCAAGAGCCCATTAATGATCCGGAGCCCGAGTATGTGACGAGAAATCGATATCAAACGCTCGAGGATGCCCAAACGGGACGTAAACATATGGGCGTCGCCTCGGGAGACCCTGTATATCTGAAAGACGCACCATTATCTAAAAACAGCGCAGCTAGTGATGAGCCGATGAAAGCATCCGCCGCTCATCAACAAAGAGGTCCTCGACCAAAGCAAACCTTGACGCATTCGGCTCGCTATCTCGAAACGCCAAAACAGGGAAAATCAATCTTCGTTTCATCAAGTAAACGACGCAAGCAGCATCGACTGACAATCCTGCTTTTGATCATTGCAGCCATAGCAGTCGCCCTTGTTATTCGTTTTATTTTCTTTAAATAAAAGCTCAATACCAAAAAGAATTAAATCGTCTGGCGTAAATGAGTCATTTATGCCCGGTAAACGCAAAAAGGGGGAGGCCGCGAGGCCTCCCCCTTCTCAGTTCAAGCGTACGGC
>CAUBQN010000001.1 GCA_958438125.1 uncultured Collinsella sp. | reverse complement strand
GTTAATCCACCAGCGGACATCGCAGCCCAGCTGGGAATTGCCGAGGATGACTTTGCCTATCACATCGTGCGCGTGCGCCAGGTCGACGAGAAGCCCATCGTTATCGAGTACACCTATATGCCGCTCGAACTGATCCCGGGCCTTAAAAAGAAGGACCTGTACGGATCGGTCTACGGCTTTATCCGCGAGCAATGCGGGCTGAAGATTTCGAGCTTCCATCGCACCATACGCGCCGTGGCGGCAACCGAGGAAGAAGCCGAGCGCCTGGATACCAAACCCGGCTCTCCCCTGCTCGAACTCAACCAGATTGGCTTCTTGGATAGCGGCACCGCGTTTGAATATTCTATCTCGCACAACGTAGGCGACCGCTTTGAGCTGCACAACGTAACGCTGGCCTAGTTTTGTAATCCGGTGGGTGCTCGTTTTGAGCTGTCTTACGCGGCACCTGCACAACCTTATGGGAGTATGCACATGTCCGATTTGTTTAAGCTGACGCCGATCTTTCACGAGAAGATCTGGGGCGGCCGCCAGCTCGAAACCGTATTTGGTTACGACATTCCCGATGGTCCCATCGGTGAGTGCTGGGCCATCTCGGCCCACCCCAACGGCGACTGCCAGATCGCTGAGGGCCCGTACGCCGGCCACACGCTGTCGTGGCTGTGGGCCGAGCACCGCGAGCTCTTTGGCAACTGTGAAGGCAAGGAGTTCCCGCTGCTCATCAAGATTCTGGACGCCAAGGACGACCTTTCGATCCAGATTCACCCCAACGACGAGTACGCCGCCAAGCACGAGAACGGCAGCTTGGGCAAAACCGAGTGCTGGTATGTGCTGGACTGCGAGCCCGGCGCCACAATCATCGTCGGCCAGCGTACCAAGGACCGCGCCGAGGCCGCACAGATGATCGAGGAAGGCCGTTGGGACGACATGCTCAACGTGTTGCCGATCCACAAGGGCGACTTTTTCCAGATTGATTCCGGTACCGTGCACGCCATCAAGACCGGCACGCTCATTTTGGAGACGCAGCAGTCGAGCGACGTGACATATCGCCTGTACGACTACGACCGTCCCGGCACCGATGGCAAGCTGCGCCCGCTGCACATTGAGCAGAGCCTCGACTGCATCGACTTTGATGCTCAGGCTCCGACCGACGGCACGGTGACCGCGCCCGAGGTGGACGGCGTGACCGAGCTCGAGTCCAACCCCTGCTACACCGTCGATCGCGTGCGCGCCAACGGCAGCAAGACCCTCGACCAGCGCTGGCCCTTCATGTGCCTGTCGGTCATCGACGGCGAAGGCACCGTCTGCGGCGACCCCGTCCACAAGGGAAGCCACCTGCTAGCTCCGAGCACCGTGGACAAGATTGAGCTCGAGGGCAATATGGAACTGATTGTCAGCCACCTGTAGGTCACCGGTCCCCAAGCGCTCGCCGGGACGGGGCGCGGGGTTTGATCGCCTGCTCGGACAGTCCCGCTCGAACGGAGAGCACATTAAGTGCTCTCCGGCTCGTGCAGAACTCGCAATCGACCAAATCCCGCGCCCCGTCCCGGCGAACCTCTGACTAGTTACGACAATCAAAAAGCAACAAGGGGCTCTTCCGTTCATCAACGGAAGAGCCCCTGCCATACATTACGAATCAAGATGCCTACAAATACACTCTTTCGAGAAACGATAACGTGTCCTGAAGCCGCGCCCTTTCCTTACGGTTGGTCTGCCGATTTACATACGAAGCAAAGTCCGTAAGAAAATCCTCCGCATCAACCCTCATTTGCCCCGTTAGCTCCAAACGCGCTGAGGACGACAACAAACCGGCAAGTCGAGCAACATCTGAACGATGCTTCCGCCGATCTATATCGTTGCAATGACGCCCTTCTTCATAGCTCCTGTTGATATCAATGTGCGCACGCATCTTGAGGGGAATGATATGGAGCGCATCGAGCAACGTGATGCCCTCTACGTTCGTTGCGTTGTCGCGAATAAATTCGTAGTAGCCATCGTCGAGAATAATGGCGGAAAGACTCGATATCGCCCCGTCAAAGGAAAGAGGAGCTACCTCGCTCATTTCGTCTTCGAGCACAAAATCAGGATGTCGGGCAAACAACTCGATTTGACCGGGATAGTCTAGGGCTCGCCTTGATCCTTTGGGCAAACAGAACCGATAGTAAGTGCACTTTCCATCGCCGACCTTTCCAACCTCGTATCCAGCTGCTTTGATAAATGCCCACAATGCAGTGGCAAATTCAACGCCTTCCCCATCAACAATTACGACGACATCCAAATCTTCGGTAGCCCTGAATGAATCACCTTCGCTGTCAAATAGAACGCTGCAGGCCCCTCCACCAATAAGGACGTAACCACCTTTGCAGCTGCTCATGGCGTCGGCAAATCGCTCTATTCCCCTCACTTTTGGCATATCGTCCTCCTGAGTTGTTCGACCGCATCGAGCAGACGGTCATCTTTGTAATCCGCTTTTGCGCAGGCAACGTATAAGGAGAACGGGTCGACACATTGCAAACCTGTCGTATCAAAACTAACATCGGACGGCGCGTCCACGGGATACGACCAGATCTCAATCTCGATAGCGGCCGGTTCGTACCACTGGGCCTCCAACCATCTGTCGCCCATGTGCTCTCTTAAGGCATCTACCTGATACTTTTCGAGAGCAACGGTTGGGACAGAATCATTATGAGCAAGGTCGGACATATAGCTAAGGGCAGACACACCGGAAAGCAGCGCATCAACGGCGCGTAGCTCTGTTCTCTCGATAACCTTCTTGAGCCGGATTCGCTCTAAAACGGGTGTGCGAAGATAGTCCTCAAATCCATCCAGCAACGTCTCGGTCGACAGCCCGGCGTCGCACAATATACGCTTTTTGCCGTCCCGCATAATCAACCCAGGAGCTATAGCGGCGATTTCCGAAAGATAGCCGCTGACGCTTGCCGCGCTTTTGCCACACAGACGAGCTAGGTCGCCGGCGGAGCAGTCAACCCATCGTCCCGCGATGAGATTTAGAACGATTCGTTGAGATTGGGGCGAAAGCGAAGCAGCAGGAGAAGCACCCAGCACCTCATCGGAAATAACGGCTCCGATAAACGGCAGAAACGCATTTCGCTCATCTCGGATATATGCGATCCCCTCCGAAGAAAGCGCGCGCATAAAGCCTAAATCCATAGCATCCCAGCAAATTGCCACCGGGCGAGCATCTATCTTACGCACTGCATTGACGAAATTTCGCGCCGAAATGACACTGGGCGGTTCTTTTGGTTCCGCAACAATAAAACGGCCTTGCTCAGACATGCCGAGCCGCGCTAAGCGAAGCGAATACCGCTCGAGATACATGCGAGGAATCTGCATCTCAACTGGCTCCGAGTCGATGGCGAGCTCTAAAGAGAAGAGCCTTTTTGGGAGACAATTTAGCAGCATGTCCACTCACCGTTTTCATTTCAGTTACATTTAAGTATCTAACTGAAATTATACTGAATCGTATAAAATCATCAATCATCAAAGCCAAGCGCACCATTTAAAACGCAACAAGGGGCTCCCCCGTTCTTTAACGGGGGAGCCCCTTGCCATGTCTAAGTATTCAGCCCACCCGGTTCTCCAGATCAAAAAGCGAACCAGCAAAGCGACGTTCGTCCAGCAACGTTACCCAAGGACCTGGGCGGGCGTATAGGGCAACATCGGTCGCGAGTTCCGCACGCAAAGGAGGCCACTTAATGTGGCCTCCGTCTTGCGCAGGACTGCCCGAGCAGGCGATGTTGCCCTATACGCCCGACCAGGTCCGCCGGGATTACGACAGCTTGACGATCGGTGCAAAACCTTTCATAAGCTTTTTGGTCTGGCCGGTCTTTTCGAATTGAACCTCGATCATGTCTCCGGCGACCGAGATTACGGTACCCGTGCCAAAGGTCTTGTGGCTTACAGTATCGCCTGCGGCAAAGTCCTGTGATGCGCTAGCACGATCGACCTTGCGCTCCACCGTCGGGGACACCTTGGACGACGGCTTTTTAGCTCGCGGCGCGCCTGAGCCAAAGGTCGAGGCAACACGGCCGGCGTCGGGCGAGACCCCACGATGGCGCTCGGTCCCGTAACTGCTGCCGCCAAAGAAATCGTCAAAGCTCGATCCACCACGCGAACCGGAACCGCCGGTCGAGCGCGTATGCGAACCAAACACCTTGCCGCCGTACATATCCGAGCCCATGCCCGAGCCAAAGGTGCCGTGACGGTCGCCGCGTTTCTCCCAGCCCGTGCCCTCAAAACCGGCAGAACCGATGCCGCTAAACTCGATATCCTCAAACGGAATCTCGTTGAGGAAGCGCGAGCGCGGGTTGGCAGAGGTCGAGCCGTAGGTGCGACGCGTGGCCGCATAGGTCAAGAACAGGCGCTTACGGGCGCGCGTGATGGCGACGTAGGCCAGGCGACGCTCCTCCTCGAGCTTGCCCGGGTCATCGCCGCCGCCAAAGTCGTGCACGTGCGGGAAGATACCCTCCTCCATGCCGGCCACGAACACCGCCGGGAACTCCAGGCCCTTGGCGGAGTGGATGGTCATCATGGTGATGGCATGCGTCTCGCCGGCCAGGGAATCCAAGTCGGAGCGCAGGGCCAGCCACTCCATGAGCGCCGGCAGCGCCTTACAGGTGAGCGGACCGTAGGTGCGCTCGATCTCGTCGGCATGCACGGCACCCGCCGGCATCTCCGTCGACGCGGCATATGCGTTGCCCGCGATGGCGGCGGCCAGAGCATCCTGCGGCGAGAGCGCCGGGGCGGCTAGGCTATCGAGCGGATTGGAACCTGCGGCATCGCGCGCGCCGACCAGCGCCTCAAACGAGGACGCGGGCGCGGACGGTCCCGGCTCGGGCGCAGGCGCGCTCACCACAACGGGCTCGGGCTCAGCGTCGGCAGGCACATCGGCAACGCCAGCCGCGCGCAGCTCTTCCAAGCTCTCAAGCGTACCCTCGATATCCTCGTGTGTCTCTTCAAATTCGGCCGCAACGCCCAGGAATTCCTGGATGTTCTCGGCGCGGCTCTCGGACTCCATGGTGCCCTCGGCGCGGAAAGCCTGCAGCAGGCCCGTCTTATCGACAATCATCTCGACGACGTCCTTGAGCTCGCCGTCCATGCGGCGACCCTCGCGCACCAGCGACACAAAGCTCGACAGGCCATTGCGCACCTTGGCGCTAAACATGCCGGTTTCGGCGCACGCGATCTCGCAAGCCTGGAAGAACGAGCAACGGTTGTCGCGCGCCAGCTGCTCAATCTTTTGGATCGAGGTGGAGCCGATGCCGCGGCGCGGCGTGTTGATGACGCGCTTGACGCTCATCTCGTCGGCCGGGTTCACAATCATCTTAAGATAGGCCATGACGTCGCGGATCTCGGCACGGTCGAAGAATCGCGTGCCACCCACGATCTTGTAGGGCACGCCTGCGCGCAGGAACATATCTTCGAGAATACGCGACTGAGCGTTGGTGCGGTAGAACACGGCGATGTCGTCGTAACTCGTACCCTTGGAGTGCAGCTTCTCGATCTCGCCGGCAATCCAGCGGCCCTCGTCGCGCTCGTCGCTCGCCTGGAAGGCCTGGATCTTCTCGCCATCGCCCTTGGCCGTAAACAGGCGCTTGTCCTTGCGCTGCGAGTTATGGCGCACCACGGCGTTGGCGGCACTCAGGATATGACCAGTAGAGCGGTAGTTCTGCTCCAGCTTAACGGTCTTGCAGTCTTTAAAGTCCTTCTCAAAGTCCAGGATATTGGTGATGTCGGCACCACGCCAGCTATAAATGGACTGGTCGTCGTCGCCCACGACCATGAGGTTTTGGTACTTGGCGGCCAGCAGGTTGGCGATCTCGTACTGGACGTGGTTGGTGTCCTGATACTCGTCGACGCTAATGTAGCGGAAGCGCTCTTGGTACTTATCGAGCACCTCGGGGCGGGTGCGCAGCAGCTCGAGCGTGCGCACGAGCAGGTCATCAAAGTCCATCGCATTGGCAGCGCGTAGGCGGCGCTCCAGCTCCAAGTAGACCTGCGCGGCCTTTTTGTCGTTGGGGCTATCGGCACTCTTGAGCATGTCCTCGGGGCCGATCATGGCGTTTTTGGCCGAGCTGATCTTGCTGCGGATCATGTTGATGGGGAACTGCTTTTGCTCAATGCCGAGCGCCTGCATAATGTCACGCACCATGCGCTTTGAGTCATCGTCGTCGTAGATGGTGAACTGACCGGTGTAGCCCAGCAGGTCGGCGTCCTCGCGCAGCATGCGCACACACATGGCATGGAAGGTGCACACCCACATGCCGCGGGTACCGCTGGGAATGAGCGCCGCCAAACGCTCGCGCATCTCGGCCGCGGCCTTGTTGGTAAACGTAATGGCAAGAACCTGCCAAGGCTTAACGCCCAGGTCGCCGAGCATATGTGCGATGCGGAAGGTCAGGACGCGGGTCTTGCCCGAGCCGGCGCCGGCGAGCACCAGCAACGGGCCCTCGGTGGTCAGAACCGCCTCGCGCTGGGCGGGATTCAGGCTGTCGATGTCGACGAGCGGCTTGGCGGGTTTGGGTGCCAGCGCAGGAGCGTCGTAGATGTCGAGCGGGACGAGCTCGGGCTCCGGCGCTGCAGGGGCGGTGTATGCATCGAGCGGCACGGGTTCCGGCGCGGGCGGCACGGATACCGTGGCGTTCTTTTCCCAGGGCAAGGGCTGGGTCATGGGCGACTCCTCATCTGACGGACGGCGCGCCTGCGGGCAGCGCCATAGTTTGAGCCGTATCAGTATACCGAGCCGCGCGGACACCGACGCAAATCACACCACGACTCCGTGCGCCACCGTCAGGCCCGCCCAGCGGATTTGGCGCAATGGGGTCAGGTTACTTTGCACCAATCTATTGGCAATCACGAAACCGCCGATGTCATGGCAGCAGCAGCGAGCGGCGGCCAGGGCGAACAAATTGGCATGAAAAGGGGGCGGCATAGACCTTTTGGTCATGCCACCCCCTTTGAATGACAAGTTGTCGCCCCGGCCGCCGCGCAGCGTCGACTAAGTTAGAGGCCGAGCATCGGCTCCAGAACGAAGAAATATGCGAGCACTACGATGCCCAGGATGATGCGGTAAACACCGAAGCACTTGAAGTCGTGACGGCGGACGAAGCCCATGAGCCACTTGATGGCGATGAGCGAAACCACAAAGGCCACAGCGCAGCCCACGCCCAAGATAGCGACCTCGTTGGCGCCGAACGTGCCGCCCTTGATGAAGTACTTGACCAGCTTGAGCGCACTCGCGCCAAACATAACAGGGATGGCCAGGAAGAACGTAAACTTGGACGCCACCGAACGCGTGCAGCCCAAAAGCAGGCCGCCGATGATGGTGGAACCGGAGCGAGACGTACCAGGCACCAGCGAAAGCACCTGGAAGCAGCCGATACCCAGCGCAGTCTTCCAGCTCAGGTCCTCGAGCGTGGCGATGGAGCCAAAATCCAGATCCTCGTCATCGCCCTCATCCTCAGCGGTAGCCGCGGCGGGCGCCGCAAAGTGCGCACCGGCGGGACGTCCACCCGACACCACAGCACGCGAACCAAACGAACCGGCAACGGCCATTTCCTCTCGCTTGCTCGCGCGCCAGTTCTCGATCACGATAAACAGCACGCCGTACACAATGAGCGCCAGCGCCACGACGGGAGCATTGTAGAAATGCTCCTCCATCCAGTCGTTGAGCGGTAGGCCGATCGCCGCCGCAGGAATGCAACCGAGCACAATCTTGCCCCACAGCACCCAGGTGTCGCGACGGCCCTCCTTACCCTTGCTGGGCGAGAACGGATTGAGCTCATGGAAGAACAGCACACAGACGGCCAGAATGGCGCCGAGCTGAATCACGACCAGGAACATATTCCAGAACGTCTCGCTCACGTTCATCTTGACGAACTCGTCCACCAAGATCATATGACCGGTCGACGAAACAGGCAGCCATTCGGTGATGCCCTCGACCAGGCCCATGAAGGCAGATTTTATAAGCTCGATGATATCCAAAAGGACCCCCTCGTTAGACACCCGCCGATATTGTTCTGCGGACGGTGCGGGCGATGTCCCATTATCAACCGTTCGGGCGCGTCTGCGCCTACCCTTACCAAAAAACTCGCCCGTTCACAGAATTGCGAGCGGTCAAACCCAAATCCTTGGGTATAACTGCAACAAGATAAAGTGTCCGGCGGCCACGCATCCGCGTCCGCCCGATGCACGAGCCCCACGCCCGTGCGATAGACCAAGGAGGAAACCATGAACGAGGGCTACACCAAGGTATTTGTTTCACTCGACGGTACTGAGCAGCAGGATTTTGTGCTCGCACGCGCCATCAAGGTCGCCGCGAACAACGGCGCCAAGCTAATCATCGGCCACGTTATCGATTCCACGGCACTCGAGAGCGCCGGTTCATATCCAGTCGATCTGGTCAACGGCCTAGAGGAGGCATTTAAGAACTCCATCGCCAAGCAGCTCGAAGAGGCCAAAGCCAATCCCGACATTCCCGAGGTCGAGGTCATGATTCGCGCCGGCCGTATTCGCGAGACGCTCAAAGACGAGATGCTCGACGTGGTCAAGCCCGACCTGGTGCTCTGCGGCGCACGCGGCCTGTCCTCGATCAAGTACGCGCTCCTGGGTTCGATTTCGACGTTCCTGCTACGCAACACCGACTGCGACATCTTGGTCGTGAAGTAGCGTTGCTCCCACCGGCCGCGGGGCCTGCGGGGTTTCCACGGGCACGTCCTCGCCGCGTTGCGGCTGCGGGATGTGCCCTTAGGAAACCCCTCCCGGCCCCGCGGCCTTCGCAGCCTTACTTCAGCGAGTTGTCTGATAGAAAAATGGCGTGCCGCCCCGTTTGGGGCGGCACGTTTTGTTTGGGATGGCACGTTTTTACTATAAGGCGATCCTGCTTAGACGAGCTTGCACTTCTGGAATGATCTTCTCGAACATTACCTCCGCTTCGGGAAAACCCTCTTCTTTGAGACCGCGCGCGGCGTCTCTTAGCGCGTCTGGAACCTCATTGCAGGTATCAGCAATCATTCCGGCGACAATTCCCCCGGGCAAACCCGCCCCAATCATTTGGCTCATCACCGACCCGCGCGTTACTTCGTCAATCTTGCGGCTCCCACCAAACGAGACGCCCATCTCACGAACGAGACTGGGGTAAACCGTGTGCACAGCACGTCATAGAGCGGCGCCAACCTCACCTGCTTCCAACTTTCGTCCCATACGAGCGACCAGTTCTTTAGATGGTTATCACAGTTACCTACGGCATAGTCGAACAGCTGGTTATAGCCGACAAGGAACCTGTCCTCCATTTGATTCGTCGACGCCCTTCGCACCGCATCGACGATAAGCCCCAGGTAATTGACGCCCGTCGGCTCATATTTAAGCTCACGCGAGACGCCCTTGGCCTGACAAACATCTTCCTGATGCAAACGGTATGGAATTGGCAATCCGTCAACCGAGCGTCCGGCATCAGACGTTACTCGGTCAAATCGCTTCACGGCGATAATTGGCTCGGCATCCTCAACTCGGATAAGAAAACACTCTTCGGCCGATAGGTCCATCAGAGAGGCGGCTCTCACGCACATCGCTTCGCACACTGTCTCGCCCGGGAACGTTTTCGACCCCGCCTTGAGAATGTGCGTGGATGGAGCCGCTCCATGAGGCAGGTACCATCCACCACATGGGTCATCGCCCGTATGGTAGAGACCGATCTTCGCCTGAGCACCTGCAAGGGAGATTCGACTCTCTAGCGCTAAATCAAAAGCAACCTCCGCCGGTGCGTATGCCAGCCCGCTTAGCTGTTCCGCACCTATCTCTTCATAGTCCATTTCGAGGCTGTCGCCCGAAGGCTCTCGCGTCAGAACCAGGGCGCCGACGGGTTCATCGCGGACCAAATCGAGTACCTTGAAGTAATCTCCGCGTTCCGCTCGCGCCCTTTTCTCAAGGTCCCTGTTGAGCTGCCCCTCCGGAATGATGCCGGAGAAAAAGGAACCCGTTGCATCCGGACTAAATGTCTCGGCCGTCAACGGCAGCGAGATCGAAATCGGCGCCGCATCACCGCTCTCGAGATATTTGGGGCTATAGGTGAATATCGGAAACCCCGCATTTTCCTCCAATATGCCGACCAGCTGGTAAGACCCATTAAACTCACGGTGAACGAACAGCGTGCCATCCATTACTTCCCCCTCACCTTCAGAATAAAATCAATATCCACGATGGAGGCGTAATCGAAAATGACACCAATTTCGACCGTTGTCCGCCCCCGTTCGATATCACCAATCACACGAAGGCTGCGACCCGTCATAGTCGCGACGTCACGTTGAGTCAAGCCGAGCTCACGCCTTCTGAGCCTAAGGGCCTTCCCTATCTCAGAGGGATCGAAAACCGTGCGCTCCGAGAAAGCGGCTTCCGACGGTTTGAGCTTGACGCGCCCATCCAGCTTTTTAATCGTTGTCACCGTTCTCATAACGCCTCCAGCTATATTCCTGCCCGTGAACATAGTATAAAACTGTAGCACTATGTTCATGTACGGGAATATAGTGTTGACTACATTAGCAATGTTCCCGTTCGGGAATATAGCTGCCGAAAAGCCTGATTTCTTCTTAAATGGGAAGATCCTGAACGTCTACGCTATACGGGCTGACTACTCAAAGTATTGGAACTTGTTGGTTGAGAAGGCAAACGTGACAACAAAGCCTTCGCCGGAATCGGATGCCGCGGTGACGTCGATGCCCATCTTGGAGCACAGGCGTGCCACCAGATAGAGGCCGATGCCCGTTGCGCGCTTGGTGGTGCGGCCGTTGTCGCCGGTAAAGCCCTTCTCGAACACGCGCGGCAGGTCGGCCGCGCTCACGCCGCAGCCGTTGTCCGCGACGGTAAGCTCGATGCGCTCGCTTGCCAGGCCCTCGTCCAGCAACGCACCCGAAAACACGATCTTTGCGCCATCCGCGCGCGCATATTTAATGCTGTTCTGAATGAGCTGGCCCAGAATAAACTCGAGCCACTTCTTGTCGGTAAAGACCTCAAAGTCGAGGTTCTCGCACACCGGGGCCACGTGCGCCGCGATGAGCTCGCGCGCGTTGGCCTTAATCGCGCCCGTCACCAGGGTCTTGAGATCCCAGCGGCGAATCAAGTAGTCGCGCTCCACGACTTCCGAGCGCGCGTAGTACAGCGCCTGGTCGATATAGCGCTCCACGCGAGCCAGCTCGCGACCCAGGTCATCCACACGCGACAGGTCGTCTTCGCTGCCATCCAGGTTTTCCAAAATCAGATGGGCCGTCGCCAGGGGCAGCTTGGCCTCGTGGACCCAGCTCTCGATATAGTCGCGATAGTCATCGGTCTGACGCCGGCCTTCGGCAACCTCGTCGCATGCCGCCTTGCCCACCCGGCGCAAGACCTCGTACTCGAGCTCGCCCTCGGCATAGGTCGGGCATTGCACCATCTCCTGCACCCATGCGGGACTCTCGAGCTCCTCGGCCGCGCGCTCCAACTGACGCAGAAAACGGCGACGGCGAGCGTACTCGACCACGATGCCGAGCATACCGAAGATAAAGGACACGCCAACCGCCACGACCACGATAGAAACGGGTGCGCCGGCGACCGTCAGCACAAAGCAGCTCAGCAGCACACCGCACGTCCACACGGCGACGGGAAGCAGCGCATCTTTAAAGAACTTGCCAAACGACATAGCCGGCCCCTAGACCGAATAGCCCTGGCCGCGGTGCGTTGTCAAATACCCCTTGATGCCGATTTTTTCGAGCGTGGTGCGCAGGCGGTTGATGTTGACGGTAAGCGTATTGTCGTCCACAAAGGCGTCGGAGTCCCACAGGTCCTGCATGATGGCCGAGCGCGAAACGATCTTGCCCGCGCGGCTCAGAAGCAGCGAGAGGATACGCAGCTCGTTTTTGGTGAGCTCGGTGCTGGCGCCCGTTTGCGTGTTGGTGACCATGGAGCGTGCGAGGTCGAGCTCCAGTCCCTTGTGGACGAGCGTGCTGCGCTCGCCCGCCGCCGCGGTGCGACGCAGCAAGGCATTGATGCGCGCCACGAGCACACGGGCGCTATAGGGCTTGGGAACAAAGTCGTCCGCGCCGAGCGTCATGGCCATGACCTCGTCAATCTCGGTCGTGCGCGACGTGAGGACGATGATGGGAACCTCGGATTCGCGGCGAACCTCGTGGCAGATATGCTGGCCGTCCTTGACGGGAAGCGTCAGGTCGAGCAGCACCAGGTCGGGTGCGGCGGCGAGAATATCGCGCGAGACGTGCTCAAACGATTCGCAGGCCTCGATCTCAAACCCGGCGCGGGCAAGGATGTCGATAAGCTCACGACGAATGGGCTCGTCGTCCTCAACGACATAGATCAGCGCCATGTGTCCTCCCATTTCGCGTAACTTGCACCTTCCACACCATTATGCCCACGGCGTCGCGAGTACACGCCTCGCGCGGTGCCAGGTGACAGAACTGTTCGCGAGCGGGGCCGTTTTGTCCGCCTCGCACTCGCAGCGGTGGCGGGGACCAAAATGATTCTTTAATCCCCGTCCCAGAAACATCATTTAGCGGCGGGCACGGAGCTTTTCGTAGCCTTCGGCGAAGAAGGCGACCGTGGCGGCGTCGGCCTCCGCAGCGTCCGTCTCGGTTGCGGGAACCACGCCGTGCTCGTCGCTCACCAGGAACAGCGCGCCCTTGAGTTGCGCGGGAATGTCTACGCGCGTGACCGGGATGCCCTTGGTCTGGGCCAGCTGCTCGATGAGTGTCGCCGTGCCGCACAGGCACTCGTCCGCTGGCGCCACAAAGGCAAGCTCGCCGTTATCGACGGCGGCGAGCAGCTCGGGCGCCACGCCGGTCTCGTCGGCCTCGGAGCGGGCCTCGGCGGAACGGGCGCGCAGCGCCTTGGCCGACGTATCGGCGAGCGGCTCGTACTCCCCCACCGTCATGGCGGCGTTGCCGTTGATGTCGATCACCAGCATGAGTACGCCGTCGTGCGCAGTGTAATCGCCCTCGGCAAGCGACCACTCAACGTGCTGTTTGGCCCAGCTGAGCATGTTATGGGTAAGCGGCTCGCCCTGCACCAGGCGCTCGGACAGTGCGCGAATGTGGCGGTTGAGCATGGGCACCTTTTTATTGGACATGCGCCAACGGCAGACAAGCGCGGGCTTGTCGAGCGTAAACTTCTCGACCGCCTCCTGATTGGCGCAAAAGTCCTCGTACGCACGCTGATCCTCGGCATTGCCAAACAGCTCGGCATCATCAATCTGGGGCATGGTTGTACCTTTCGTGTTAGTCATTCCGTCCTCTTATACCAAAAAGACGGCCCTCCAAACGGAGCAGCCGTCTTTTGCAGAGATTATTTTGTTCCGGGGCGAAACTTAGTGCCTAAAGTGGCGGGCGCCGGTAAAGACCATAGCAATATTGTGCTCGTTGCAGGCCTGAATGCTCTCGTCATCGCGCTTGGAGCCGCCGGGCTGGATGATGCAGGTCACGCCGTGCGCGGCAAGCACGTCGACGTTGTCGCGGAACGGGAAGAATGCGTCGCTTGCGCAGGCAAAGCCGCCCTTCTCCACGCCCTCACGCTCGCAGAAGTCCTCGGCACGCTCGCAGGCAAGCAGTGCGGAGTCAACGCGGTTAGGCTGACCCGGGCCCATGCCAATGCCGGCCTTGCCCTTGGAAACCAGGATGGCGTTGGACTTGACGCCCTTGCAGACCTTCCAGGCAAACTCGAGCTCGGCCATCTCGGCGTCGGTGGGCTTGCGGTCGGTAGGGAACGTAAAGGTCGCGGGATCCTCGGTCACGTGGTCGACCTCCTGCACCAGCATGCCGCCGTCGACGGAGCGCAGCTCCACCTGGGCGCCGTGGTCCACGCCGCCGGTGGCCAGCACGCGCAAGTTGGGGCGCTTGGCCATGCGCTCGAGCGCCTCGGCAGTGTAGCTCGGGGCGATGATAACCTCGACGAACTGCTTGTTCTGATCGGCAAAGTGCTCGACCAGCTCATAGGGAACCTCGCGGTTGCAGGCGATGATGCCGCCAAAGGCGCTCTTGGGATCGCAGGCGAAGGCGCGGTCGTAGGCAGCCGTGATGTCCTCGGCAACAGCAGAACCGCAAGGGTTCTGGTGCTTGAGGATCACGCAGGCCGGCTCGTCGAACTCGCGGACCAGGTTCCAAGCGGCATCGGCATCCAGATAGTTGTTGTAGCTGAGCGGCTTGCCCTGGATCTGCTCGGAGCCCACGAGCGGGAACTGCGAGCTCGCGGTGTTCTCGCAGCCCTCGGCAAAGCGGTAGACCGTAGCCTTCTGCTGAGGATTCTCGCCATAGCGCAGGTCGTCGACCTTCTCCAGCGAAATCTCGAGCTTGGCAGAGGTGTCCGCCACGTCGCTTGCCTGGGCGGCGAGCCAGCGGGAGATGGCCGTGTCGTAGGCGGCGGTGGTCTGGTAGACCTTCACCTGCAGGCGACGACGGGTGGAAAGCGTGGTGCAGCCACCGGTCTCGTGCATCTCGGCCAGGACGGCATCATAGTCGGCCGGGTCGGAAATGACGGTAACGCTCGTGGCGTTCTTGGCGGCAGAGCGCAGCATGGAGGGGCCACCGATGTCGATGTGCTCGATGGCGTCCGCGAAGGTGACCTCAGGGTTGGCGACGGTCTTCTCGAACTCGTACAGGTTGACGACGACCAGATCGATCAGCTTAATGCCGTGCTGAGCCGCCTCCTGCATGTGTTGCTCGGAATCGCGGCGGGCCAGCAGCGCGCCATGAACCTTGGGGTGCAGGGTCTTAACGCGGCCGTCCATCATCTCGGGATAGCCCGTGAACTCCTCGATGGGGGTTACGGGAACGCCCGCGTCCTCGATGGCACGAGCCGTGCCGCCCGTAGAGATGATCTCGACGCCAAAGTCGTCAACCAGCGTCCGTGCGAAATCGACGACGCCCGTCTTATCGGTAACCGAGATCAACGCGCGTGCGATCTTCACATCAGATCCCATGCAGTCCTCCTGTCTGGTACGCCGCCGTGCTCTGTGAGTCGGTGATACGTCGATCTGCAGCGCTCGCGCAGCGGCATTGAAAATACTGATTTAATGTAGCGCATCGAGCGCATCGATGCACCCCGCAACGGGCGCATGTGCAGAAAAAGTTTGCGAGCGGAGGGGATGGGCATGGCACCGGGCACGGTGAGTTCATGGAACACAGGGGCACCATAATTAGATGCCAATGGCGTGGTAGAACTGTGCTCGATATGCATCCGCAAAAGAAAGAGGCACCATGGTCTCGCGGGTTCTCTACCGACCGTTTGATACCGAAGACTTCGACGCCATCGCGCTGATTCTGCAGCAGCTTTGGCATAACAATTCGGATAACGATGAGTACAACCACCTTGAGGCCGCGTGCGACCTCGCCTATTGCCTTTCGTCGTCGACGTTTTCACAGGTTGCCGTAATCGACGGTCAGGCGCGTGGCATTTCGCTCGCGCGTGCGGGACAGAGCTCCGGCGCCACTATCAACGAGCATTGGATGGATACCGAACGCGCGCTGCTATCGCAGATGCGTGAGCTAGAGCCCGATGCGTGCGCCGAGTATCTCTCGTTTGTGCGCGCAACCATCCGAACCAACAACCGCCTGCTCGAGAGCAGCCCGTTGCCGCACGACAACGAGGTCACGCTGCTTGCCGTGGATCGCGATGTCCATGGCCTGGGCGTTGGCACGGTTCTGCTCGATGCCGCCGTCTCGCACCTGTCCTCGCTTGGAGCGACGAGGGCGCACCTGTACACCGACTCCAACTGCTCGTGGAAGTTCTACGAGCTGCACGGCTTTAAGCGCACGGCCACGCACCGCGCCAACCGCGAAGAGCGCCGTCACGACATGCCGCGCGAAAGCTTCCTCTACGAACTCGATCTAACAGCCTAAACCCGGCAGTTAGGGACGTTCCTTTTGTGCCGGCACCCCGGGACACTCCTTGGCAGCAACCGCACCTAGTCGTTGGGGACGTTCTTAAATGACTAGTCGTTGGGGACAGTCCTCGTAGGTAACGCATAAAAATGGGATGGGCTTTCCCCGACGGCTGTCGAGAAAAGCCCATCCTATAGCTTACGACCGTTAGAACGTTCCGCCGCCGCCTCCGCCGACGCCGCCGCCTCCGCCGCCCGAGAAGCCGCCGCCACCGCCGCCGCTCGAGCTATCGGAACTCGAAGCCAGCTCACGGATGCTCTCGTGATACACATCATCGAACGAATCGAGCGGCGACTCGGTACCGTAATGATGGTAGTACCACCAGTAGCAGGGGTAATTGTCGTAGAAACCGTCGGCCTCGCGCACCTCGGGCGGCACGGCCTCGGCAAGCTGACGCAGGACTTCCTTCGAAACGCCCAGCGCCGCGCCCATCACCAGAAGTTTATTCCACAGCACCAGATCGCCGGGGACGGCTTCCTTTAGACGCGTGAAGTCCTCGAGCCAATGCTTAAGTGCCTTGCAGCGAGCCGCCACCTCGGCGCCCTCCGGCGTAAAGCGGCGGAACGTAAGGCCCACGCCGATACCCACCAGCACAATCGGCACCGAGATAACCGCGGCGGTAATGTTCGCCTGTGCGCCATCGGTAAAGAAAATGGATCCCACGGGAACAAAGGCAATCAGGATACCAAGAACCAGGCAAAACACCATTGCAACAATGCCGTCCGAGGCAACGTACTCGCTATCGGCCAGCTTGCCCTTAACGGTGTTCTGATAGTCCTCGAGCTTGTCGCCCACGGGTGTAGCGTGCTGCTTGACGTAGTGCTGTAGCTCGTCGAACGTGCGCGAGCGATCGCCGTTCTCGTCAGGCTTAGTACCGGCAAAGAAGACCTTGAGCACCATGTGGTCAATGCCCTTGGCCGACTTCCAGCCCGCATCACTCACCGTCACGCGATACGTCTGCTCTTCTTTTTCACGCCCCAACAGGCCCTTCTTGGCCTTGGTCGCGGTCGCCTGCTCCAGCTTGATCACACGGTCGTCAGTGAGCTTCATGAGCGTGGCGATATATGCCTGATCGGGCACCTCGTTCCAGCTCATGAGGGCCGAAAGCACGGCGGGATGGTCGGCCGAAGGCACATCGCGGAAATATTCGTCCTGGAAAAACGGCTTGGGCTTGCGCTTGCGCAGCTTGAGCATAACGATTGTGCCGGTAAAGGCCACCGCCGCAACAACACTTAGCACGGCAAGTGCATTGGCAATCATGCGAGCGTGAGCGCGGCGGGCGTTAGCTTCGTCGGCCCATTCCTTCTCTTCGCTCAGGATCGTTGACATGCGCTCTTCGCCCGAGGCGGCAAGCTGCGGCACCCAGTCGTTGGGGAAGGCGATGCGTGCCTCGGCGAATTCGCCCTGATGCACGCAGGGAATGGTATAGGTGACCATGGGCTCGTCCTCATCGAGCGACACGTCGCCCGTCAGCGGACCGTGGCCCCATGCGCGGAAGTTATCGCCCTTGACGGCCGCCGTCCCGGCAGCGGCATTTGCGAAGCGCACTTCCATCTCGACATCGTCGGAATCCGCAGACCAGCCGTCGCCCACGAACTTCCAGTAGAGCTCGGCGGTATCGGCCCAGTTCATGACCGCACCGGTCATGGTGTAGCTCACGTAATAGATCGCGCTGTCGCCGCTCTCGTGAGGGCTGAACACCTTAATCCTTACGCCGTCACCGGTCTGCTCGACCGTATAGACGCCAGAGTCGCCCTTGTTCGCGCTATCGACTTTGTTAAACGCGGTGTCCTCTTCCTCGACACTCAGCACATCGACGCCCGCCGTGCCGCCCTGCTGGTTGGTACCCGTATTGATCTCCCAAAACACGCCGTTGATGTCGTCGTCGAAATCAAACTGGCGTCCCTCGACAACGGTCAGCGATCCATCGGCCTCGACCGTGGCACTGATATAAGTTTGGGTCATGGAGTAGCCGTCGGCGTGCGCGGCGACAGGCAGCAGCAACAACACAAGTGTGACGAGCACGCAGACGGAAGCGAATCGCGCAAACAGGTGGCGCTGCCGGCTGACTTTGGCGGCGAGGGTGTTCATAGGCACATCCTTTGTCTGTAAAACCAACAGCGCCATTGTCCCACGTTTGCGGGTACGCATGACGAACATCTAGGCGACCGGAGCGCCAAACGGGATGAAAGTCACACCCGCGGCCGGCACCTGGGGACGTTCCTTATCTGCCGGCAATCTGGGACACTCCTTGGCATAGCCCGCTCCGGCCATAGATACCACTTCATAGCTCCGTCACAGGTGTAGCGGCTTTGTGTTGCCGCGACGCGCACTGATTGAGTCCGCGAGCAAGGGGCATAAAGCAGTTGAGCGAAAACGGTTTGCCCCTTTGCCGTTCGCTCGAGGATCATGTCCCCCTTTTCCGCGGAAACCCCGGCAGTTGCGAAGAGCTGCCGGGGTTTCTGTCGTTTGAGAGGTTGGGCTGGCGGGCGACGATCGAGCTGTCGAGCCGGTGGTCCGGCACGCGCAACGTGCGGCCTCGGCAACTTGCAGTCCACGGCAGCGTCTCCCCCACCGCGCCCCGCGCTATACTCGTCCGCATGGATATCAACGCACGCAACATAGCAACGCCCACTGTGGCCACGTCGACGGCGCCCAACAGCAAGCTCGCCTCCGCCCCCACCCCCGTCGTGGGCCGCTTTGCCCCGTCGCCCTCGGGCCGCATGCACTTGGGCAACGTGTTCAGCTGCCTGTGCTCGTGGCTTTCGGCCCGCAGCCAAGGCGGCAGCATCGTGCTGCGCATCGAGGACCTGGACGATCGCTGCAAGCGCCCGGAACTTGCCACTCAATTGATTGACGACCTGGCCTGGCTGGGACTGGAGTGGGACGAAGGCCCCTACTACCAGCACGATCGCCTGGATCTGTACGAGGACGCCCTGCGTCAGCTGCAAGACGCCGGCCTCACCTATCCCTGTTTTTGCACGCGTGCCGAACTCCACGCCGCGAGCGCGCCGCACGCGAGCGACGGCACGCCCATCTACCGCGGCGCCTGCCGAGACCTTTCTGCCGAGGAGGTTGCCCGCCGCAGCGCTCTGCGCGCTCCGGCCACGCGCCTGCGCGTACCCGCCGTCGACGACCTCGCAAACGATGTGATCGAATTCGTGGACCGCACGTATGGAGCCCAATGCGAAGCACTCGCCACCGAATGCGGCGACTTTTTGGTGCGCCGCAGCGACGGCGTTTTTGCCTACCAGCTAGCCGTGGTGGTCGACGACGCTGCCATGGGCGTCACCGAGGTCGTGCGCGGATGCGATCTGCTGGGCTCCACGCCGCGCCAAATCTACCTGCAGCATTTGCTGGAACTTCCCACGCCGCACTACGCGCACATTCCGCTGCTCATGTCGCCGGATGGCCGCCGCCTTTCCAAGCGCGACCGCGACCTGGACCTGGGCGAGCTCCGCACCCGCTTTGGCGCGCCCGAGGCACTACTGGGCTGGCTCGCCGGGCAAACAGGCATCGCGCCGGACGCCACACCGCGCTCTGCCGAGCAGCTGGTCGAGCACTTTAGCTGGGATGTTATCCGCACGCATCGGGAAAACATCACTGTAACGGTCGAGTAGCCAGCCACCCCGCCCCTACGCGACATCCCAGGGCTGGAGTTCGTCGCCCAGGCGGACAATACAGTCGTAGAGCACGGTGTGGCACTCGGCTGGGTTGGCGTCACGATGAAAATGCCCGTAGTACCAGCGCTTGTAGTCCAGGTGGTCCTCCAGCTCGTCGAAAAACGTGGTGAGTCGATCGACATCGGGATAATTCCAGCCAGGTGCCGGGTAAAGCGTGGGCGAAAGCATGCGCGCGGAGCAGGTATGGGTGATCGCATAGTCGACCTTCCAACCCACGCTGTCGAGCTTTGCCCGCGCCTCCTCAAAGTTGCGCTCGTCCGGCAGCTCCTGCGGCCACCAGCTGGGATACGGAATGCGGTATTCCTTATCCACGCTCGTGGCGCCGCCCATGGTAAAGATCGTTGAGCCGTCGAGCTCAAAAACCTCACCGCGCGTCAGGCGTCGGATGGGCGAGGTGTCCGACAGACGCTGCGTCAGGCCGCCGTGCCACAGCTCCATGGGGCGCTCCGACCAGTGATCGAAACGCTCGTGGTTGCCGTCGACAAACAGCACGGTATAGGGGCGCGACTCCAGCCAGGCGATGTCGGCACATTCCTCGGCAGAGAAATCCCACGGAAAGCCAAAGTCGCCCGCGATGATGAGATAGTCGTCACTTGTCAGACCATCCCCAAGATCCCAGTCGCGAAGCTTTTGCATGTCGACGCCGCCGTGAATATCGCCCGTCACATAGACCGTCATCGGATCACCACTTCCCTGTAAGTCGCTAGCCCACATTCTGCACGATCACTAAGTCAACCGTTCCAGCCCTTCCATCCTTTGGGACCTACCCCTCGCTCTTCCATCCAAACGGGTCAAACACCCAAAAGATCAGATCGAGCACGCCGCCGGTCATCGTGGCGCCGGCAAGAGCCATGCAAACATGCAGAAAGCTGGCACTTCGGAGCACGTCGAACGGCCCCAGAACAGCCAGCAGCGCGACCGCTGCGCCGGCTACGCACAGCGCGAGGCACGGCCCCGCGTCCTTAACGCACTTCTTTGCGAGATGCTTTGCGTTGTCACTCATCGGTATCGAACTCCTTAGAGGGTCGTTGTTCAGACGCATGCCGCCGCGGCAGAGCGGGGCGGCAGGGTAAGTGTCACATGCTGTGCGGACATCAATGGAGAAACCGCCTGCTCGACCAACCTTTGACGCCGTTTTGCACCGGCACCACATCCCCCGCTATCGAGGTCTAATACTTTTCCCGAGAAGTGAATGGCTGTTTTTGAACCCCTGAAACATCCGCATTTTTCGGCGGCAAAATCGCAGGATTTCAGCGCCGAAACCGCAGGAAGCGGCACCTTTAAAGTGTCGATGCTTCGGGGGTCCGTTTTAGCTCGTTCACTTCTCGGGAAAAGTGTTAGGCCTCGCTGTTAGCTATCCAAAAAGACACCTCTCCCTTCCCCACACCACCCAAAAACTCATCCAACATTAATCTTGGCTCAAGAATCGCTTAATCTATAACCTGCACTATAGAGTTCGAACAAGGGGCGGGGCGGCGCCGCGCAACGCAGGCCGCCGAACGCAACGCTCGCGCCCATCGAACGAAAGGACAGGTCATGGACGACCTCGAAAAAGTTGAAACCATCCGCACCAAGTGCAACGTGAGCTACACCGATGCCAAGGCCGCGCTCGACGCCGCCGACGGCAACGTTTTGGACGCCATCATTTGGCTCGAGTCACAGGGCAAGACGCAGACCACGTCGGCGCATGCCGCCACCGAGCCCGAGCCGGTCGATGAACCCTCGGCCGAGATGGTCGCCGCGCAGGCCGCCTACGAGAAGTCGAGCGAAAAGACCGACTTCTCCAAGAAGATGGACGGCGTGTGGGAATACCTCAAAAAGCTCTTCCGCCTGAGTCTGGACACCAAGTTTATCGCCACGCGGCGCGATGCGATCATCCTCAACATTCCCATCCTGATCCCCATCGTCGCGCTGTTTGCCTGGGGCGCCACGATATGGCTGATGCTGATTGGCCTGTTCTTTGGCATGCGTTACCGCATCGATAGCGACGGCGACGTGCCCGGCAGCATCAACAACCTTATGAATCACGCTACCGATGCCGCGGACGACATCAAGCAAAATCTCAACGACGACAAGTAATCGCAGACGGGGGCACGTATGGCACGAATCCTGATCGTAGAGGACGAGGAGAAAATCGCCCGCTTTGTGACGCTCGAGCTGGAGCACGAGGGCTACCAGGTGGAGCACGCCGCCGACGGCCGCACCGCCGTGGACCTGGCGCTGGAGCGCGACTACGATCTGATTCTGCTCGACGTGCTGTTGCCGCAGCTCAACGGCATGGAGGTCCTGCGGCGCGTACGCAAGCACAAGGATGTGCCGGTGATTATGGTCACCGCGCGAGACGCCGTGATGGACAAGGTGGCCGGGCTCGATGCAGGTGCTGACGATTACCTAACCAAGCCGTTTGCCATTGAGGAGCTGTTCGCACGGATCCGCGTTGCGCTGAAGCGCTCGGAGGCCGTGCGGACGGCTTCGGGCGTTGGCGGCATCGGGACGGGCGCGGCGAGCGACGCGGGCGGGAGCGACGCTGCGATACCCCCGGTCAGCGACTCGGCCCAGGCTTCCGCCTCGCCCTCCCCCGCCGCGCTCACCGTGGGTTCGGTCGCGCTCGATCCCGACCGCCGCGAAGTCACGGTCGGCGGCTCGCCCATCGTGCTGACCGCCCGCGAGTTCGACGTCCTCGCCCTGCTTATGGCACATGCCGGCACCGTGCTCACGCGCGAGCGCATTGCGCACGAGGCGCTGGGCTACGAATACGTGGGCGACACCAACAACGTCGACGTGCACATCGCGCACCTGCGCGCCAAGATCGAGGACGCCGGCGGTGCCCGCATCATCCAGACCGTGCGCGGGGTGGGCTATGTCTGCCGCACGTAACGCCGAGGCCAAGCGCGTCACCTCCATCGCCCGCGCCATCAACTGGAGCTATATGTGGCGCCGCCTGATGAGCTACGTCTGGCTCGATCTGTTGCTGGTGGTGATTGCGGCGGCGATCCTCGTCTATGGATACAACCAGACACTGCCCGACAGCGCGTTTACCGCAGGATGGATCCCCGGCGCCACCGTTCGCGGCATGTCGCTGAAGCCCGCGCGCGGCTGGGACCTGACAACGCTCACCTATACCGTCAAGCTTGCGCGTACCACCAAGACCTTCCCCCTCGCGCAGGACCTCATCGCACTTTGGCCCCTCTATATCGTTGTTGTAGGTTGGCAGGTCATCAGCATGCTCGATATGCTCGGCGGCGCTCGCCGTGTGCGCCGCACCATGGCGCCGCTCAACGACCTGGCCCTGCGCGTGGACGAGCTCGGCCGCATGCAGCTCTCCGGCGGCAAGATGGAAACGCTGGAGCAAGCCATCGAGCGCGCGAGCGTCGACTCGCCGAGCGTCACCACCGGCGAC
This sequence comes from uncultured Collinsella sp., assembly GCA_958438125.1. Classification (GTDB taxonomy): domain Bacteria; phylum Actinomycetota; class Coriobacteriia; order Coriobacteriales; family Coriobacteriaceae; genus Collinsella. The sequence goes on along the minus strand of CAUBQN010000001.1, from coordinate 22,958 downwards.
GCCGACCTGGCAAGCATCGAGGTCGCACTCAACCGCCTGCTGCGCCAGATGCAAGAGGCCAAGCTGCAGCAGATGCGCTTTGTCAACGATGCAAGCCACGAGCTGCGCACGCCCATCGCGGTGATTCAGGGCTACGTGAACATGCTCGACCGCTGGGGCAAAGACGACCCGGACGTGCTGGCGGAATCCATCGCGTCCCTCAAGGCCGAAAGCGAGCACATGCAGGAGCTCGTGGAGCAGCTGCTGTTTTTGGCGCGCGGCGATGCCGGGCGCACGGTCCTGCGGCGTGCGCATACCAACCTGGCTGCACTGGTCGGCGAGGTTTGCGAAGAATCGCAGATGATCGATGCCGGGCACACGTATCGGCTGGCCTTTGACGCTGCGCTTATCAGCGACCCGCGCTGCGACGCGTCCGTCGATGTCGCGCTCGTGAAGCAGGCTCTGCGCGTGATCGTGCAAAACGCCGCCAAGTATTCGGACGCGGGCACGCCCATCTCGTTTGGCGTAGCGCCGGATGCGGGCGCGGGCACGATCGACATAAGCGTTGAGGACGAGGGCATCGGCATGAACCAGGAATCCGCAGCTCACGCGTTCGAGCGGTTCTACCGCGCCGACAACGCGCGCGATGCCGGAGCGCAGGGCTCGGGCCTGGGGCTCGCCATCGCCAAGTGGATCGTCGATAGCCACGGCGGCGTCATCGGCGTGACCTCGGTCGAGGGCGTCGGCAGCCGCTTTACGATTCGCCTGCCGCGGTAGGAAGCCCCTCGGCATAAATAAAGGGATAGGGCCACGCAGCCCTATCCCTTTTTGCTAGCTATGACAGCTTGTGCGCTACTCGCGGCACAGGTGCACGGCGAAGCCGGCGAACTCGCGCTTAAAGTACACGAGCTTGGTACCACCGTCGGGTAGCAGCGCGCGCGACTCCTCGTTGACCTCGAGCCCGCGCTCGGCAAACCACTTCTCAGCTGCATCGATGTCGTTAACGGCAAAGCCGATGTGGCCTTTGGTGCCACGACCGTTCTGCTTCATGACCTCGACCAGCGAATCGTTGAAGTACGAAACCGGGGTCTCGATAACAGGCAGGCCCATCATCGTCGAGAACAGCTCCGCGATCTCCAGGGCGTCTGCCGGGTCGGCGGCGTTAATGCCCACATGGGCAACGCGCATGCCAAAGAGCTCGACCGGGTTGACGTTCTGCTCACTCATACAGGCAGTGCCTACTGAGCCATGACGTCGAGAACGGCCTTCTCGGCAGCGACGCGGTTCATGCCGGTCATGAAGGGCACGCCGCTCACGTACGGGCAGGTGAGGCCTTCGGGGGCAACGGTGGTGGCGATCAGCAGGTCGGCGCCCTCGTCGCAGTAGTCCTTGGCCTCGGAGATGGCGCACTGCACGATCTCGTACTTGTCGGCGTAACCGTTGGCGTCGAGCAAGGTGGCGACCTTCTGGGCAACGAGTGTGGAAGTAGCAGCGCCAGCACCGCAAGCCAAAACGATCTTCTTCATAGGTAATGTCTCCCTTCATGGTTTACTTTAGGTAAGTGTACCGCAGCGAGCGATGGCACTCAGCCTCGATGAGCTTTTATGCCAGTTTGCTTGCACGCTGCGTATAATACATCTAGTACGTGTTGTCATACCGCTCGCTTTAAGAGCGACTAAGGACTCTGAAATGCCCGATTCCCGCACCCTCTGGACCGCCGTCGTTATCATCTGCATCGCCGTGTCGGTGTTCTTTAGCGTCAAAAAACGCACCACGTTTAAACGCCTGCAGCAATTGATGGCCGCCAAGCAGTGGGACGAGTTCGATCGTTTGCTCGACGGCAAACTCACCAGCATGCTGTACCCACGCTACAACCGCGACTACCTGCGCCTGAACTCCTATCTGCTGCGCGAGGACCACGAGCGTGCCAGCGAGATGTTCGACCTGCTGCTGGGGCTCAACCTCCCCAAGATGCAGCGCGTCGACCTGGTGATCAAAGCCTTTAACTACTATGTTGGCCAGGAGGACCGCAAAAAGTCCAAGGAGTTGCTGCACGAGATCAAGGGCTTTGAGGGCGGTCAGGCCGAGGCAGTTGCGCACGAGTGCCAGCTGATGTACGACACGATGATCCTCAAGCGCCACAACGACATTCCCGAGCTGGAGCGCATGCTCGAGGGTGTCGGCAACGACCCGGTCAAGCGCTGCCGTCTGGAGTACCTGCTGGCCATGCAATACCAAAACAAGGGCGACGAGGCCAAGTATGCCGAGTACTTGGAAAAGTCGGGCCAACACTCGATGGCCGTCAACGCGTAGCGGACGGCTTGTGCTAGACTTCTAGTCTCACGGGGGCGTGGCGGAATTGGCATACGCAGGAGACTTAAAATCTCTCGCCGCAAGGATTGTGGGTTCGAGTCCCACCGCCCCTACCATGTGATTGCTTGCGAGCCCGTGTTCCCCAGGGATGCGGGCTCGCTTCTTTTAGATGCCGGCGGGACTCGAACCCGCGAGGGGGCGAGCGTTAAGCGGACGCGCAGCGTCCGTAGCGAGCCGGCGAGGGCGCCGACAGGCGGCCGAAGCCGGTGCGTATTTGCGCAGCAAATGCGCGGATGTCCCACCGCCCCTACCATATGGAGCTTTCGAGCCCGTGTCCCCAAGGGATGCGGGCTCGTTTCTTTTACACGCCGGCGGGGCTCTAAGTTGCGGTGGAATAGTTCCTGTTTTGGCAGTTTATCAGCCCATTTAGGAACTATTCCACCGCAACTTAGGTTGGTATTTACACATTTTCCGATGGAAAAACGTGGCTGTCTCGCACATTTTCCGATGGAAAAACGTGGTTGTCTCGCACATTTTCCGATGGAAACGACCAAATGGCCTTATACTAGCCGAGAGGGTTGGGAGGCAATATGCAGCGACAGCTTATGAGTGAACTTATCGCTTGGAAATCAAGGGCGAATCGCAAACCTCTCTTGCTTAGGGGAGCCCGCCAGACAGGAAAGACTTGGCTTCTTAACGAATTCGCAAGCCAGCAGTATCGAAACGTCATTCGTTTTGACTTTATGCTCGAGCCGAGCACACGCTCGCTGTTCGATGGGGACCTCGACCCCAAGCGCATCATCTCCCAGATAGAACTCCTACGTGGCCAAACCGTAACGCCGGAAGACACGCTCATCATCTTCGACGAAATCCAAGAGGCGCCACGCGGGATCACCTCGCTCAAGTACTTCAACGAGCTTGCACCCGAATACCACATCGTAGCAGCCGGTTCCTATATGGGCCTCGCGCTCCGACGCGAAAACGAGTCATTTCCCGTCGGCAAAATCGACCAGCTCACCATGCGTCCCATGGGGTTTGCTGAGTTCGTTCGTGCCGTCGACGGCAACCCGCTCGCCGACGCCATCCTTGCCGCAGACATGAACCTTCTAGCAAACGTTACCGAAAAGCTCGAGCACTTGCTCAAGGAATACCTTGTTGTCGGCGGTATGCCCGAAGTTGTCTCCACTTTCGCCGAGACACGCGACTTCATCGAAGCCCGAAGGCTTCAGCAGCAAATCATCGAGGCTTACGAATCCGATTTTGGCAAACATGCACCCGCCCGCATCGTCGAGCGCATGGGGTTGGTTTGGAAATCCCTTCCCGGCCAGCTTGCAAAGGAGAACAAGAAGTTTGTCTACGGCGCCCTTCGTCCCGGAGCGCGCGCACGCGATTTCGAGGAAAGCCTCCAGTGGCTCACGGACTACGGAATCGTTCATAAGGTGCCACGTGTTTCCGCTCTAAAGGCGCCGCTCTCGAGCTACGAAGACCTCTCGGGCTTCAAACTGTTCTGCATCGACACCGGCATCCTCGGAGCGCTCTCCGGTCTCTCTCCGGCCATCGTTCTTAACGGATCCGCTGTTTTTACCGAGTTCAAAGGTTCGCTGACCGAACAATACGTCGCGCAGGAGCTTTTGCTCCAGGACAAAACTCCCGCGTATTGGTCCTCTACCTCTGGCAATGCCGAAACCGATTTTGCCATCGACCATGCGGGAACCGTGCTTCCGCTTGAGGTCAAGGCGGCAGAGAACCTTAAAGCGAAGAGTCTGAAAATAGCCTGCGAAAAATTCAAGCTCGAGCGTTGCGTGAGGAGCTCCCTGGCGACATATAGAGACGAGGGCATGCTCGTCAATATTCCGCTTTGGGAGATTGGGCAAATCGACAAGCTGGCATAGGCGCTGTGGGGACGCCCCGCAAGGACTGTCCCCAGGTGCCGGCAGAAAAGGAACGTCCCCAGGTGCCGGCTGTTGAGTTGCGGTGGAATAGGGACTGTTTGGTACCCGAAAGGGCGATTTTAGTCCGTATTTCACCGCAACTTATGAGGGGATGGTTAAAGGGCGCTGAGGCTGGGGGTCCAGCCGATGGTGGGGGTCGCGCCGTCGAGGGTCTCGTTGATGGTGGCGGCCATACCGGCGAGCAGGCTGTTCTCGCTTACGGTGAGCGTCTTGTAGCCGCCGGCACGCATGAGTTCGCGGATCACCACGGCGCCAGCCAAGATCACGCCCGCGCGTTTGGGCTGTACACCCGGTAGCGCGGCGATGCCTTCCGCGTCCAACACAGACATGCGCTCGATAGCGGCCGAGACCTGCTCCAGCGACAGCTCGCGTAGGTGAACAAAGCTCGAATCGTACGGTTCCAGCTCGTGGACCAGAGCCACCAGCGTAGTCACCGTGCCACCCACCGCGACCAGACGCTCGGCGCGCTCAAAGTCGCTGGGCAGGCCTTCAAAATAGGCGGCGAACTGCTCGCCTGCCCACGCGGCAGCGGCAGCAAGCTCGCCGCGTGCGGGTGGCAGCGTCGAGAAAAACCGCTCCGTCACGCGGCGGCAGCCAATGTCCAGCGAGCGCGTCCCTTCTAGCGCAAAGACGCCACGCTCCGGCGCATAGACGCCCGTCGCGAGCTCCGTGGATCCGCCGCCCGAATCGGCAACAATGATGCGCTCGCCGGCAAAGTCGTGCGCCACGCCAAAAAACGTCAGGCGTGCCTCGACCTCGCCCGGAATCACCTGTGGCTCAAGCCCCAGATCGCGCAGGCCGTCCAGCAGCAGCGCGGCGTTGGACGCATCGCGCGCGGCGCTCGTGCACGTGGTACAGATGCACGCGGCGCCAAAGTCGCGCGCCTCGTCCACAAACATGCGGCACGCAGCGAGCACGCGCTCGACGGCCGCCTCACAAAAGCGACCCGTCGCGTCCACGCCCTCGCCCAGGTCGGTAATCTCGGTATGCTTGGACGATTCCACGATTGCCCCGCCCTCGACCTGGGCCAACACCAGTCGCGACGACACCGTTCCCAGGTCGATCGCGGCCACCTTATAGCGTTTGCAATTCGTCATTGCAGGCTCCCCTCCGGGCGCTACTCGCCGTTGGACACGACCGTCTGGCCCTCGACGCCGTTAAACCCAAACAGCATATCGAGCATCTGGATGTACCACGGTGCGTCCTTGCCGACCTCTTCGATTTCCTTGGCCACTTCGCTGGCCTTCTTGGCGTTTGAGGACTTTTTGCTCGACGAGGCATCCGAATCGTCGTCCAGGCCCTGCACTTCAATCCTCTTCTCGCCGGGCATCACCAGGCCCAGGTCCTCGGATGCCGCGTCCTTGATACCCTCCTCCGAGAGCAGCTTGTCGACGCTTTTTTGCAGGTCGTCGTTATATTGCTCGCGAATCTCGACCTGCTTGGCCAAGATGTCGCTCGAGCGTTTTGCCACATACAGGTCGCGCACGGGGAAATACAGGCTCACAAGCGCCAGGGCGACGACAATGCCAACAAACAGCCCCCGCTGGGGACCGTGGGTAAAGTCGTAGATTGCCTTGACCACCGCGTTATCGTTGGCGTAATGCATGAAGTCCGAGCCCGAAAGACGGTTCGAGGGCCTACTCGGCTTTTCATGCGTTTGAGCCGAGGAACGCTGAGCATGCGACGAACGTGCCGGGCGCACCGGTCCATCTGACGAAGTATTCACTTGAGCATTGGGGCGCGAGGTACTTGTCGGGCGCTGCATGGAGCGGTCGGCGCCAGCGTAGGCGGACCCACCGAGCTGCACCGTGCGCGCACGGCGAGGCGACGGCTCACGCGAACCGGCGGAATAGTACCTGTTGTCGTAAATCTGATCCATGTGCGCCTTGTGCGGTTGAGGTTTGTTTGCGCTAAGTATTCTAGTTATAGCACGAGCGCCCGCACCGCCTTCGCCAGCCTTTGCTCGACATAAAAAAGGCGCTGAGCCATATGGCCCAACGCCCATAGCGCCTTGCGGCATCCAGCCAAGGCGAGACGGAACCGAGTCAGCCTCCCCCTCGCCAAATTCGCCCGTTTAGCGAATGTTGTAGAACGCGGCCTTGCCGGCGTAGTGCGCGCTGCCCTCGAGCTCGTCCTCGATGCGGATGAGCTGGTTGTACTTGGCGATACGGTCGCTACGGCACGGGGCGCCCGACTTGATCTGGCCGGCGTTGACGCCCACGACCAGGTCGGCGATCGTGGAGTCCTCGGTCTCGCCGGAGCGGTGGCTCACGATACAGGCGTAACCGGCCTCCTTGGCGGTCTCGATGGCCTCGAGTGACTCGGTGAGCGTACCGATCTGGTTGACCTTGACCAGGATCGCGTTGGCGGCACCCAGCTCGATGCCCTTCTTGAGGCGCTCGGTGTTGGTGACGAACAGGTCGTCGCCCACCAGCTGCACCTTGTTGCCAATGCGGCGGGTAAGCTCGACCCAGCCGTCCCAGTCCTCCTCGGCCATACCGTCCTCGATGGAGATGATGGGATAGGTGTCAACGAGCTTCTCCCAGTAATCAACCATCTGGGCACTCGTGTACTCCACGCCCTCGCCCTTGAGCTCATACATACCGGTCTCAGCGTTGTAGAACTCGGTCGAGGCCGGGTCCATGGCGTACATGAAGTCGACGCCGGGCTTAAAGCCGGCCTTCTCCACGGCCTTGGTGATGTACTCGAACGGCTCGGCATTGGTCTTAAGGTTGGGGGCAAAGCCGCCCTCGTCGCCCACGCCGCCGCCCAGGCCGGCCTCGTGCAGCACGCCCTTGAGGGTGTGGTATACCTCGGCGCACCAACGCAGGCCCTCGGCAAAACTCGGGGCGCCCACCGGCATGATCATGAACTCCTGGAAGTCAACGTTATTGTCGGCATGCACGCCGCCGTTGAGGATGTTCATCATAGGTGTGGGCAGCAGATGAGCGTTGACGCCGCCCAGGTACTGGTACAGCGACAGGCCCGCCGACTCGGCGGCGGCGCGGGCAACGGCCAGCGACACACCCAGGATGGCGTTGGCACCGAGCTTGGTCTTGTTGGGGGTACCGTCCGCGGCAATCAGCGCGGCATCGACGGCGCGTTGGTCGAAGGCGTCGAGGCCCACGACGGCGTTAGCGCACTCGTTGTTGACGTGCTCGACGGCCTGCGAAACGCCCTTGCCCAGGTAGCGGCCCTTGTCGCCATCGCGCAGCTCGCAGGCCTCAAAGGCGCCGGTCGAAGCACCCGAAGGCACCATTGCGCGGCCAAAGCTGCCGTCCTCGAGCACGACCTCGACCTCGACGGTGGGATTGCCGCGGCTGTCGAGCACCTCGCGACCGTAGACGTCCAAAATATCGCTCATGTTGTCTCCCTCTCACTTGGAAACGGGTTGAATGCTTGGCAACGCGGCTTACACGCTGCAGCGACGTGCAGGTTCATAAGTTAGCCTTGTCGCACTTTTTGCATTATGCCCTAAGTTAGCCAAGGGATACAATTGTTTTTCGAAAAATTTGGCGGGAACGATGAGGTATGTCAGCCCGTCGTTCCCGCAGTCTTACTCCTCTGCCTTTGCGGCGTCCCACAGGTCGTTGAGGCCGTGGGTCGAAAGCTCGGCAAGATCAACATGGGCATCGGCCGCCATCTGCTCCATCGCGGCCCAGCGACGGCGGAACTTTGCCGTGCTGGCACGAAGGGCGCTCTCGGCGTCAATGCCCTCCTTGCGCGCAACGTTGACCAGGGCAAAGAGCAGGTCGCCAAACTCCATCTCGCGCTCGGGCGAGCCAGGGGCCTCGGCCTCAAACTCGGCACGCTCCTCGGCAACCTCGTCCCACATATCCTGGACCGTCTCCCATTCAAAGCCCACGGCAGCCGCCTTGCGCGACACCTTCTGAGCCTGCATCAGCGCCGGCAGATGCGTGGGCACGCCGTCGAGCAGGCCCTCGGGCGCAGCCTCGCCTGCCGCCACGGCCTTGTCCTTGGCAGCCCTCTCGGCAAGCTTGACCTCGTCCCAAATCTTGAGTACCTCGTCGGAGCTGTCGGCATCCACATCGCCAAACACGTGCGGATGACGGCGAATGAGTTTGGCGTCGATATCGCGCGCCACGTCGGCCAGCGTAAACTCGTCGGCATCCGCCGCGATCTGCGCATGCAGCACGACCTGCATGAGCACGTCGCCCAGCTCCTCGCGTAGGTGAACCGCGTCGTCCGCCTCGATGCAGTCGAGTGCCTCGTAGGCCTCCTCGATCATGTTCTTGCCGATGCTGCGGTGTGTCTGTTCGCGATCCCACGGGCAGCCATCGGGCTGACGCAAGCGCCAGATGGTCTGCACCAGATGCTGCAGCTCGGCCGACGCGTCTATCAGCGTGGACAGATCGCGCGAGCCCTCGGCATTTTGCTGAGCCATATGCTGCGCCATGGTTAGTCCTCCTCCAGGATCACGTGGCGGAACGCTCCGCCCTCGTAGATGCCGTAGCTATGCGTGCCGTCCTTGGGGATGCTCACGCTGCCGGGGTTGAAGAGCCACAGGCCCGGGTGTGCGGCGCTTTCCTCGTTGACCTTGATGTGCGTATGGCCGTAGACGAGCGCGGAGCCCTCGGGCAGCGCGGGCGCGTGGTCGACGCTGTTGTGCATGCCGGCGCCAAAGACATGGCCGTGCGTCAGGAACAGCTCGCGGCCGGTCTCGTCGAACAGCGTGGCGTAGTCGGCCATGATGGGGAAGTCGAGCACCATCTGGTCGACCTCGGCGTCGCAGTTGCCGCGCACCGCGATGATGCGGTCGGCCAGGGCGTTGAGCAGCGGGATTACGCGCTTGGGGGCGTAATCGCGCGGCAGGTCGTTGCGCGGACCGTGGTAGAGCAGGTCGCCCAGCAGCACGATGCGGTCGGGGTTCTCGCGCTCGATGGCGGCGCACAGGCGCTCGGTCCAGTATGCCGAGCCGTGGATATCGGAAGCGATGAGGTATTTCATGGGGAGATCCTTTCGAATGGGGTTGATATGGCTGGGCGCAGGATGTCGCCACCGGCCGCGTTACTCAAATCGCAGTGCCACGGCTTGCGCCGCCTGCATCACGCGCTGGAGCGGCACGTTGTGCTCACGGGCAAGGCGGGCGCAGTCCTCGTACTCGGGTGCCGCACGCTCACTGCCGTCGGGCAGGGTGGCCACCTTGACGGACACCTCGCCCCATGGCGTCGTTACGCGCTCAAAGCGGCGTGGCAGGCAAACGCGCTCCATAACCTGGCGACGGATACCATTGGTCGTGGTTTCCAAAAAGATGATCGTCTGCAGACGCTCGATATCCTCGTGAGCACAGATTACCTGTAGCTGCCAGCTGGGGCGGCCTTTCTTGCAATAGAGGGGCAGCCAATGCACCTCGCGCGCACCCGCCTCGCGCAGGCGGTCGGCGGCATAGGCGAGCACCTCGGGCGACGCGTCGTCGATGTCGCATTCCAGCTTGACGATGGTTTCGGGTGCATCGGTCTCGCGGGACAGTGGGGATGTGCTATCGCATTGCATACGGTCCGGATCCTTTCCGCGCGGGCTCGTTTTGTTCATCCAAACGCTAGCACATCGCGGGCGGCGCAGGGGCGGCGTCATGGGATAGGTGCGACTTTTGCTGGGCGCAAGTGCTGGCGCGCTCCAACGCCGGCCCGCTCCACTCAAACGTGTACGTCAGCCTCCAAACATGTCATTTTTTGCAGCTTTTGGAGGCTGATGTACATGTTTTGAAAGCGCAAGCGAGGCCGCACCACGCGCCGCGCAGCCTTTCCAATCGATTTCGAGCTCCGGCGTGTCCGGCGTGTTGAGAGCTGCGCCATTACAATGAAGCGGATTCGCTTGACGCAAAGGAGCCGCTATGCCCATGTGCCCGCTGGTCGATTGCCACACCCACACCTCGTTTTCGGACGGGCATGCCTCGTTTGAGGACAACGTCCGCGCCGCTGCTGCGGCCGGTTGCCGCACCATGGTCTCGGCCGATCACCTTACCCTGCCTGCCAGCATGGATGCCACTTGCGAGGTGCAGGTTGTCGAGGGTGACCTGACGGCGCATCGCCTGGCATTTGAGGACGCCCGCAAGCTCGCCGCGCAGATCACGCCGGAGCTCGAGCTTATCTATGGCTTCGAATGCGACTGGTACGAGGGCTGCGAGCCTTTGGTTGAGCGCTGGTCCCAGGGCGCCGTCGTGCGCCTGGGCAGTGTGCATTGGATTGGCAACCCAGGCGATATTATGGCCGGCGCCGCGGGTACGGCGGGAACGGAAAACGTCGCTCGTCCCGATACACCCGATTCCCTTTGCGGTTGGATCGACGACGACACCAACCTGCACGTTTGGGAAAACCTGGGGGTACGCGGCGTGTGGGAGCGCTACGTCGACGACTGGTGCCGTGCTTGCGAAAGCTCGCTCAACTTTGACGTGATGGCCCATCCCGACCTGGTCATGCGCTTTTCGAAGGAGGGCTTTGCGCCCGATTTTGACCCGGCGCCGTTTTGGGAGCAGATGGTCGAATGCGCCCACGATACGGGTCGCCGCATTGAGGTCTCGACCGCCGCACCGCGCAAGGGCCTCGACGACTACTATCCCGCGACCGGCCTTTTGCGCTGCTTTGCCCATGCCGAGGTACCCATCACCTTTGGCTCGGACGCACACCGCGCCTGCGACATCTGCTGGAACATCCGCGAGGCTCAGGCCCACGCCTACGATTGCGGTTATCGAACCTTCGACATCCCCCACCCCACCGGCGAATGGGAGTCCACGCCCCTCGCCTAAGACTAGTGGCGGCGGGCGTTGAGTTCGCCGGCCAGTTCGTCGAGGGTGATGCCGTAGCGCTCGAGGGTTACGAGCAGGTGGTAGACCAGGTCGCCGGCCTCGTAGCGGATGTGGTCGTGATCGTTATCCTTGCAGGCCATGATGACCTCGCTCGCCTCCTCGGCAAGCTTCTTGAGCAGCTCATCCTCCACGTCGGTCAGCAGACGAGCGGTATAGCTCTCCTGCGGCGACGCGTCGCGACGGCCATGAATCACCTCGGCAAGCCCCGTCAGCGTCTCACCGATATTTCCATCCTGAACATTTGCGGTGCGCACACCCATAGTTCAATCCTTTCTGGTTGGCAGAGCGTCTGGTCGAGCGCCCACCCTACGCGAGTTTCTTAAAGAAGCAGGTACCGCTGCCGGTATGGCAGGCCGGACCCGGAGAATCGACCTTGACCAGTAGCGTATCGCTATCGCAATCGGCCCAGAGCTCCTTGACCTCCTGCATGTTGCCGCTCGTCGCGCCCTTGTTCCAGAGCTCCTGGCGGCTGCGGCTCCAAAACCACGTGGTGCCGGTCTTGAGCGTCAGCCCCACCGACTCCTCGTTCATCCAAGCAACCATAAGCACCTCACCGGTGTCATACTGCTGAACAACACAAGGAATCAGCCCCTTGGCGTCGTATGTAAGCTTTGAAGGATCGGTTATCTCTTCCATTTCTCTCCCCAAATTCAAACTTCGCAGGTCGGTGAGGGTTGTCCAGGTGCCCGAGATTCCGAGCGACAAGCCCGACGACGCGTACTTAAGTACGCGAGGAGGGTTGGAGCCGGAAGGTCGGGTGCCTGGGCAAGCCGCAGCATTAGAAGTCCAGCCTCACAGGAATACCTTGAGAGGCCATATACTCTTTGACTTCACGAATGCTGAAGGTTCCAAAGTGAAAGACGCTCGCCGCCAGCACGGCGTCGGCCTCGCCCTCGATCACGCCCTCGGCAAAATGCTCGAGTGTGCCCACGCCGCCGCTCGCGATGACGGGAATCGGCACCGCGCGCGCCACGGCGCGAGTGAGCGCCAAATCAAAGCCGGCCTTGGTGCCGTCGCGATCCATACTGGTCAGTAGGATCTCGCCGGCACCGCGACGAGCCGCCTCCTCGGCCCACGCCACCGCATCGATACCCGTAGCGTTGCGGCCGCCCGCCGTAAAAACCTCCCACTTATCGGCACCCGGCTCCCCAGGCAGCCCCACGCGCTTGGCATCGATCGCCACGACCACGGCCTGGCTACCAAACGCCGCGGCAGCCTGGCTGATCAGCGACGGGTCACGCACGGCGGCAGAGTTGAGCGACACCTTGTCGGCACCGGCGGCAACCATGGTGCGCATGCCCGCCAGGTCGCGAAAGCCGCCGCCCACGGTATAGGGAATGGCCAGCTCCTCGGCCGCATGCGCCGCCATCTCGATAGTCGTCGCACGGTTGTCGCTCGTGGCGGTAATGTCCAGGAAGACGACCTCGTCCGCACCCTCGCGGTCGTAGGCACGCGCCAGCTCCACCGGATCGCCCGCATCGCGTAAGCTCACAAAGTTGACGCCCTTGACCACACGGCCGTCCTTGACGTCCAGGCAGGGAATCACGCGCTTGGTAAGCATGGGCTACTCCTCCCCTCGGACGGCGGCCAGCGCCTGGGCCAGCGTAAAGTTGCCCTCATAGAGCGCGCGGCCGGTAATGGCGCCTTCAATCGCGCCCTCACCCACCGCGGCAAGCGCGCGGATATCGTCGAGCGTCGAGATGCCGCCCGAAGCCACGACGGGAAAGCCCGCGACCTCGGCCACATGGCGATACGCCGCCACATCGATGCCCGTCTGCATGCCATCGCGCGCGATGTCGGTATACACCAGATGCTTAAAGCCCAGCTCGGTAAGCTGCGCCACGGCATCGTCGAGCACCACGCCCGCGCCGTCGCGCCAGCCGTTCACCTTAACCTGGCCGTCGCGCGCGGCAATGTCGGCGACCAGCAGCTCGCCAAAGCCTTGGGCTGCCACCTCGGCAAAACCTGGCTCGGTCACCAGCACGGTGCCCAGCGCAATGCGGCGAGCACCATAGCCGGCCAGCTCGTCGATGCGTGCGAGCGAGCGAACGCCGCCGCCCACGTCCACGGACAGACCGTCGACGCCGCAGATGGCCTTAATCGCCGCCGAGTTGGCAGCGCATGTGTCCTCGTCCTCGCCAAAGGCAGCGGATAGGTCGACGACATGCACCCAGCTTGCGCCCTGCTCGGCAAACGAGCGGGCAACGGCCACGGGGTCGTCGGAATATACCTTGCAGCGGCTGCGGTCGCCGCGCTCTAGGCGTACAACCTTGCCGCCGATCAGATCGATTGCGGGAAACAGGATCATCGGCCGACCTCCTCGACGATGTTGACGAAGTTCTTAAGGATGCGCTGACCCAGCGCGGAGGATTTCTCGGGATGGAACTGGCAGCCCCACACGTTGCCATGGCGCACGATGCACGGGAAACTCCGTGTATAGTGCGTGCGCGCCAACACATCGGCGGCATCGACGTCGTCGGCCACCGCGTAGCTGTGGGTGAAGTACATGTTGGCGCCCTCGGCAAAACCGGCAAGCAGCGGATCAGCCGCACCGGCGGACGTCATGTGCACCTGGCCCCAGCCCACGTGCGGCACCTTCAGGCGGCTCGACTCCAGGCGCGTGCACGAGCCGCGCATAATACCCAGGCCATTGACCCAGGGACCGCCAGCTTGCTCGGGAGCGTTTCCGTCCGCAACCGCGCCCTCGTCCGCCGGCACGCCCTCGTTGCCGCGCTCAAAAAATAGCTGAAGGCCCAGGCAGATGCCGAGCAGCGGAGTTCCAGCGGCGACGGCATCGAGCACGGCCGTCTCCTCGCCGCTCTGGCGCATAAAGGCAATCGCGTCATAGAACGCGCCCACGCCCGGAATGACCAGGCCGTCGGCGTTGCGGATCTGCTCCGGATTGTCCGACGTGCAGGCGGCGGCACCGGCGCGTGCAAGCCCGCGCACGACGCTCGACAAGTTGCCCTTGTGGTAGTCGACCACCACGATCTTCGGTTCGCCCACGCGACCCTCCCTTTTCCCATTCAAAACCTGCCAAAAAGGGGCAGGTTACAGTGAGCCCTTGGTGCTGGGGATGCCCTGCACGCGGGGATCGAGCTCGCAGGCGTGGCGCATCGTGCGGCCCACGGCCTTAAAGGCGGCCTCGATAATGTGATGCGAGTTGTCACCCGCCAGTTCGCGCACGTGCAGCGTGAGCTTGGCATCGCGTGCGAAGGCATAGAAGAATTCAACGGCCAGCTCGGTATCGAAGCTGCCCACGCGCTCGGTCGGCACGGGCAGCTCGCAGTAGGCCTGGCCGCGACCCGAAATGTCCACGGCAGCCATCACGAGCGTCTCGTCCATGGCGATCGCTGCGTCGGCAAAGCGCGTAATGCCCGCCTTGTTGCCCAACGCTTGGCAAAACGCCTCGCCCAGCACAATGCCCGTGTCCTCGACGGTATGGTGCGCGTCGACCTCAACGTCGCCTACCGCATGCACCGTCAAATCAAACAGTCCATGGCGACCAAAGGCGTTGAGCATGTGGTCGAAAAACGGTACGCCCGTCGAGATATCGCACACGCCGCATCCGTCCAGGTCGAGCTTGACGACAATGTCGGTCTCCCCCGTCTTGCGGGTCACCTCGGCATAGCGGCCCATCTACATCTCCTCCTTCACCAGCGCGGCAAACGCAGCCAGCACCTCATCGTTTTCCTGCGGCGTGCCAACAGTGATGCGCAGGCAGTCCGCAAGGCCCGGCGCGCAGCTAAAGTCGCGCACCAAAATCGAATACTCGTCGCGCAGGCGCTCACGCACGCGCGTGGCATGCGGCGTGCGCACGAGCACAAAGTTCGCCGCGCTCGGCCATGCCTCCACAGGCAGGCCCTCGGCAGCCATTGCGCGCAGGGCGCACAGCTCGCGCTCGCGCTCGGATGCGACCTGCGCCACCACGGGCGTGTACGCATCGCGGGCACGCACGCAGGCAAGCGCGGTTGCCTGGCTCAGCACGTTGACCGAATAGATCTGGCGAATCGCCGCGAACACGTCGATGACCTCGGGTGCCGCGATCACATAACCCAGACGCGCGCCGGCGGCGCCAAACGCCTTGGACAGCGTATGCAGAATCACCAGGTTGGGATGCTCGGCGATAAGGCCTTGCGCCGTGGTGGCCGCGCCAAACGAATTGTCGGCAAACTCAACGTAGGCCTCGTCGACCATTACCATGCCGGGGCACGCATCGCACAGGGCCGCGACAAAGCCGAGCGAAGCCACGTCGCCCGTGGGATTGTTGGGCGAGGTCACGATCGCCAGGCTGCACTCGGGCGCCGCCGCAAGCACGGCAGCCTGGTCGAGCTCAAAGGTCGCCGGGTCGCGCCACACGTCGCGCACCTCGGTCTGGCAGAGCGACGCAAAGAACGCGTACTCGCTAAAGCACGGCGGGCAGTTGAGCAGGGTCCGTCCCGCGCCGCCAAACGCCAGCAGGTAGTTATAGAGCAGCTCGTCTCCACCGTTGCCCACGCAGATATTCTCGCGCGTCACGCCATGCCAAGCGGCGAGCTCGTCGCGCAGGTCGTTGGACATGGGATCGGGGTAGCGGTTGAGCAGCGTGGCAGCCAGGGCAGCGTCGACCGCCTCGCGCACGCCGGCCGGCACGGGATAGGTGTTCTCGTTGGCCGAAAGGTTGATGCGCGTGGGCGTAAAGTTGGGATCGTAGGGCTCAATGCCGGCCAAGTAGGGCTGGACGAGCTCCTTCATGCGGGGCGTCAGCTCGGCCATATTAGGCCTCCTTGCCAGTCGCGCCAACGCCACCCGCGCCCGCAGCCGCCAGGTCAACGCCCTCGGCAACCGTCGCCACGGCGTCGCCCGGCCAGGCGACCTTGGTCAGGTCGGCCGCGGCGAGAGACTCAGCGCTCACGGCATCCTCGCCCTGCTCCAACACGCGGCGGCGCAGTGCGGCGGAAAGCGCGTGCGCCCACAGACCCTCGGCCTCGGCTAGACGCTGCGTGGCGGGAGCGTCGGAGAGCAGGCCCTCGGGTGTGTAGCAAATGACACTCGAGCGCTTGACGAACTCCTCCACCGAAAGCGGGTTGGAGAACATGGCCGTGCCGCCGGTCGGCAGCGTGTGGTTGGGGCCGGCAACATAATCGCCGAGCGGCTCGGAGCTCCAAGCGCCCACGAAGATGGCGCCGGCGTTGCGAATACCGCCAAGCAGGCCCATCGCATCCTTGCAGTACAGCTCCAGGTGCTCGGGCGCCACGGTGTTCACCGCCTCGACGGCGGCAGCCATGTCGGCGGCCACCACGATGGTGCCCTCGTTATCGAGCGAGGCGCGCGTGATCTCGGCACGCGGGGACTGCGCCACCAGGATGTCGATACCCGCCTCGACCTCGCGCGCAAACTGTTCGTCGCAGGTCACCAGATAGCAGGCCGCCAACGGATCATGCTCGGCCTGGGCCATCAGGTCGGCCGCGACCACCATGGGCTTGGCCGTGGCGTCGGCCAGCACGCAGACCTCGGACGGGCCAGCGACCATGTCGATACCCACATCACCCGAGACAATCTGTTTGGCAGCGGCGACAAAGGCGTTGCCCGGGCCGGTGATCTTGTCGACACGCGGAATGGTCTCGGTGCCGTACGCCAGCGCGGCCACGGCCTGGGCGCCGCCCACCATATAGATCTCGTCCACGCCTCCGAGCTTGGCAGCCGCAAGCGTATACGGGCTGATCAGGCCATCTTTTTGCGGCGGAGTCACCATGACCACGCGCTTGACGCCGGCCACCTTGGCGGGAATGGCGTTCATGAGCACGGTGGAGGGATACTGCGCGCGACCGCCCGGCACGTAGATGCCGGCCGCAGCAAGCGGGGTCACTTTAACGCCGAGCATTGTGCCGTCCGGACGCGTGGTAAACCAGCTCCGCTCGACCTCGCGCTGGTGGAACTCGCGAATCTGGCGCGCGGCCTTCTCAAGTGCGGCGACAAAGGCCGGATCGAGGCCTTCGAGCGCGGCATCGACCTGCTCCTGCGGCAGACGGAAGCTCTGCAGCTCAACACCATCAAAACGCTGGCAATAATCGCGCACCGCGGCATCGCCGTTGGCGCGCACGTTGGCTACGATATCGCGGGCAGCGTCGACGATGTTTTGCGGCAGCACGCCCTTGCGGTTGAGCTGGTTGGTAACGAGGCGCTCACCGGGAGCAAGCTTGATGGTCTTCATATCGGTATCCCCTATCGGTCGAGGTTGCGTCTGAAAAACGAAAGGCCGGGCGGCGGCGCCAATCGGCCCGCAGCCCGTACGTTGGGGTGCCCGTGCGTGCTCGCGCTATTGCGCCGAGCCCGCGACGGGCTCAAAATGCTTGTCCTTCACGGCCGCGGCCAGGCGATCTGCCAGATTACGCACGCGCGGATCCAAGCGAGCGGCACCCGGATTGACGAAGAAGCGCGCCGTGCAGTCCATAATGCGACCAGTAATAACCAGGTCGTTGTCACGCAGCGTGGCGCCCGTGGCGGTGATGTCTACGATACGGTCGGTCATGCCGACAATGGGGCCCAGCTCGATGTTGCCGTGCAGCGAAACGATGTCGGCGTTCACGCCGCGCTCGGCATACCAGGCGCTCGCGATGCGCGGGTACTTGGTGGCCACGCGAAGCGACCCGCGGCGGGCATAGTTGCGCTCGGCCTGGCCGGCGCGCCACGCGGGCTCCGCCTCGATAAAGGTACACAGACCGTAGCCCAGATCGACCAGCTGCAGCAGGTTGAGGTCTGCCTCGATAAGCGAGTCCCAACCGCAGATGCCGCAGTCGGCACCGCCGCAACCCACAAAGGCGGGCGCGTCGCTGGGACGCACGATGACAAACTCGATATCGCCGACCGAACCCTCACCGGCGTGTGTGTCGCGGCCGCGCACGATGAGGTGACGACCAGGATCGCGCAGCTCAGAGACGTCCAGGCCCGCGGCCTCGAGCACGTCAAGTGTGTCGGCCTTAAGCGAGCCCTTGGGCACGGCAATGCGCAGCGGACCCTCAGCACCGCGCCCCACGGCATGGTCGCCATCGGAAGCAGCGTCCTCGGCCGAGGTGTGCGCGGCCTCCAGACGCTCGAGCGAAAAGGCGAAGCCCGCCGCCGGCACCTCGATGCCGTCGCCAAATGCACCGGTAAAGATGGAGTCGTAGCGTCCACCCGAACCCACCGGATCGGGCAGGCCGCCGGCATAGGCCTTAAAGACCAGACCCGTGTAGTAATCAAACGAGTTCATGATGGAGAAGTCGAAGGACAGCACCTGGGCATCCTCGGGAGCCAGGCCCTCGACCAGGGCACGCAGCTCGCGCGTGAGCGGCGCAACAATGCCCGCCGCCGCCAGCAGCGCATCGACGCGGTCGAGCACCCCGGCACCGCCGTGCAGACGCGGCAGCTCGCTAATGGCGGCCTTGACGGCATCGGGCTCGGCGCTTGCCGCCACGCGGGCATCGAGGCCCACAAAGTCGTTAGCGTGCACGCAGCGCAGCGCCTCGGCAGCCAGTTCGCGATCCTCGCACGCCGCGAGCAATTCCTTAAACGGACGCACGCTGCCCGCGATAATGCGCGCATCGGGAAGTGCCAGCTTGCGCACGGCCTCGGCCACCAGCGAGACAATCTCGACATCGCCCGCAGTGTCGCCCGCACCGATGAGCTCAAAGCCCAGTTGCGTAAACTGACGCGAGCCACCGGCATTGCGCTGGCACTCGCGAACCACCGGCGCCTCGTAGCGCAGGCGCAGCGGCAGATCGGCCGCGCGCATGCGGGTCGAAACCAGGCGCACAATCGGCAGTGTGTTGTCGGGACGGACCACCAGCAGGCGACCGTCGTCATCAAAAAGCTTGAACGGCGTGTCCGCGATGCGGCCGCCTTCCTCGAGCGAACCCTTGTCCTCGAGCAGCGGCGTCTCGACCGGCAGGTAATGATGCTCCCTAAAGCAGCCCTTCACCGTACATGCGATCTCCTCGCGCGCCTGAGCCTCCTCGGGCAATATGTCCCGGAATCCCCACGGTGTGGCCGTCATCTGGTGAGCCTCCTCATGCTGTGTTTCATATAGAACAGAAGACCGGCATAGCTCCGCCGGTCTTCTGGGTACTTTAGCATACTAGAGTGTTTGCGGGGAAAATCCATCGCAGCCGCTCACGCCGTATTCATTTGGAAACATAGGGCAGATCGCCGCAACCCAAACCCGCCTAGGCGCCAATCGCACGACGATACTCTGCCATTACCTGCGCATCGGCAGCTGCGGGGTCGGCGAAATAGCGCCCGTCATAGGTCTCGGCCGAAACAACTCCGCGATAGCCGCGCGCCACCAGCCTATCCAGGTCGGCGCGCATATCGCGGTCGCCGTCACCCCAGGCAAGATGCGTCGTGCCATCTGCCGCAACATCGACAAAATGCACGTGGGCGACATCATCGCCAAGCAGATCGAAATAATCGTCGATGGTATCCCCTGCCACCGCCATAGCGCCCAAATCCAGACACGCCTTAAGTGCCGGATGATCAACTGCCTCGATCATGCGCTTCGTGTCGGCCGCCGAGTTCACGATCATCGACTCAACCGGCTGTAGGGCCTCGAGCACCAGTCGCACGCCGCGCTCTCCCGCATGCTCGGCAATCGCACGCAGCATCGAGGCGCTGCGACCCCACGCGTCCTCGATCGGCTCGTTCAAAAATGCCCAGCCGCTCGAGACCATGACCTGCTCGGCTCCAAGTTCCGC
Source organism: uncultured Collinsella sp. (assembly GCA_958438125.1). GTDB lineage: Bacteria > Actinomycetota > Coriobacteriia > Coriobacteriales > Coriobacteriaceae > Collinsella. The sequence goes on along the minus strand of CAUBQN010000001.1, from coordinate 3,177 downwards.
CGCGATATCCACAACGTTCTTAAAGTACGCGAGCGTGCGGGCACGCGCCTCATTCCCACGCGCCGCGATATTCCACGGCTTGGGGTTGTTCTGTTCGGGACAAAGCCCCACAATCCGAACCCCATACCGCTGCGACAGCTCCCGCACCTGCTCGAGCGAATCGTATCCATGGCAATCGACATACAGATGCATCGCCCCGGTCCAAAGCTCGCAACACGTGTAGCCCGAGGCCGCTGCCGAAGAAAAGAATTCCTCAAGGTCAAAATAACGATGGCTGATATTCATGACGGCAAGCTGCGGATACTCCATCTTGTCCACCTTTCGGCAAAAGGGCGCCGCAGCACAGTGCGCGCGACGCCCCCTCTTACATTATTCTCATTATGACGGATGCCCTACTGAACACCAAGCACTCCAAAGAACGCGCCGGCGATACTCACGAGCAGGATCACGAGCATGATGACCAGCGGATTCATCTTCTTCTTGAGCATGAGATAGACGATTCCAAACAGCCCCATCGTGACAAAGCCCGGGAAGATTCCGTTGAGCAGCTCGGCCAGCGTCTGAGCACCATCGCCCGCACCGACCATGAGCGGAATGTCCACGGTGACCATCTCCATGGTCATAGCGCCGATCACCATGGCGCCCATGATAGAGGCCATCTTGACGATCGTGTCCATAATGCCCGATTCCTGGACCTTGCTGATCATGTCCGAGCCAAAGCGATACCCCACAAACGTCAGCAGGTAACGGATGATGTAGTGAGGGACATTGAACACGAGCAGGAACAAAATCGGGCCAAGAATAGAGCCCTGTAGCGCCAGCGACGTGCCGACACCCGTTGCCAAAATTCGCAGCGTGCCCCAGTAGAAGGCATCGCCCACGCCGGACAGCGGCCCCATCAAAGCAAGCTTGACATTAGAGATCGCGCTCGTGTCAAAGCTATCGTCAGTAGCGTTGACCTCCTCCATTGCAGCGGCGATGGACATGGGGAGCGTCGAGATGTACGGCGTGACGTTATAGAGCTCCATATGGCGCTTGAGGGCGGCCTTAAAGTCCGCATCCTGCGGATACAGCTTGCGAAGGATCGGCATAAGGGCCCACATAAAGCCGATATGGCCCATACGCTCGTAGTTCCAGGAATGCTCATAGGGAATCGAGCGCCAGAACAGCTTCTTAAGGTCTGCGCGGGAAATCAGCCCGTCGTAAGAAGACTCAAACTTAAAACTCATCGAACCCACTCCCAATCGCAGGATCCTCGGTTGCCACTGCGGGCTGCTCCGCCTTTTTCTTGTCACCCAAAACCGTCATCGCGACGACGATGATCGCGGCAAAGATCGCCACGCCCGTCGTGCTAATGCCAAAGTAGGCGACGAGGAAGAAGCCAGCGAAGAAGAACGGCGCCACCGTCTTGTTCATAATCATCTGAGCCAGCATTGCAAAACCGAGTGCGGGCAAGAAGGCGGCGGCGACATCCATACCGGTCTGAACGAAATCGGGGATGATGTTGAGCAGGCTGGCGACGGCATCGGCGCCAAAGAAGAATGCCAGGGGAATAATCAGCAGGCCGCACCAGCTCTGCGCGTAACCGGCGATGAGCATGTTGCGCGTGATGGCCTTGGTGTCTCCGTCCTCGACGTTTTTGTCGATACGGTGCACCAGCAGCAGCATCACCGGCTGGCCCAGGGCAGTATCGAGCGCCAGGACGATCGTTGCGATGGGAATGCCCAGGGTCAGGGCCGCCGAAGCGTCCGCGCCGGCCTGCATGGCAAGAGATACGCCCAGGATAGTGCCGGAAATCGTATCGGGCGGGTTATAGGCGCCGACCGAGATGGCGCCGACCATGGCAAGCTCCATCGTGGCGCCCATGATCGTGCCGGTCACCATGTCGCCCATGACAAGGCCAACCAGAGGTCCGAGCACAATCGGGCGCTGGAGGTAGCTCGTGCCCGTCAGCCACTCGGAATAGCCCAAAAGGGCAATCAGGAAAATCAGGATTGTCTTGATAACCATGACAGCCCCTAACCGATGACCTTCGCGGCGTCAGTCTTCGCATCTGCCGGAATCATCTGAATGAACAGTTCATAGCCCTCGCCGAGCAGCTCTTTGACGTATGCCTCGTTTTCGGGCGTAAGGAACACGCTCGTCGAGACCTGGCGGGCATTCTCGCTAAAGGCAACATTGCCGAGGTTGATCTTCTTGACTCCCATCGCCTTGGCGACGGCACCGGCCTGCTGGATCGTCTCGCAAACCACGAAGAGCTTGTACTTATCGGTCACACCGCTCTGAAGCGCCTTGACGGCGTCCTCGGTGTTTTTGACGACGACTTTGCAGCCCTCCGGCTTTGCAAGGGACAGGGCCTGCAGACGAAGCTTGTCATTGAGAACCGTGTCGCTCACCAACAGGATGCAGTCGGCACCCAGAGCCGAGGTCCAGCTAACGGCAACCTGGCCATGAAGCAGTCGGTAGTCCACGCGAATCATCTGAATCATGATGTGCTCCCTAGTGATTAAAACTCATCGAGTTCGGCCTGCCCCAGCAGGTCGTTGACGTACTTGACCTTGGTGTCGTCCGCCTCGACGATCTGGCGAATGGCCTCATCGATCGGGGTGGATTCGGGCACGAACAGCAGCTGAATAAGGAGCGGCAGGTTCATATTGGTCACCAGATGCGTGTTGGGACGCGTCTGGACGATCTTGGTGAACTCGTTGTTGACACTGCCGCCAAAGAGGTCGGTGCAAACGACGACCTCATCGTCCGCGGCAAAGCCGTCCAGAATCGCTGCGGCCTCCTTGGTCAGGTCCTCGTTTCCGTCGACATACATAGAGAGCGCATGGACGTTTTCGCGCTCGCCGGAAAGCAGGCCGATGCTCTCGACGATTCCAGACGCAAAATGAGCATGGGACGCCACGATAAACTGCCTCATTCGATTCCCCTTCCTAGCGAATTTCGGCATAAAAATGCCCGGACGCATGCGCCCGGGCAGGGTGCTTCTTAAATGAGTGGTCAACTATTAGTAGTCGAACTGGTGATAGTAACGACGGTAGTTGAGGTTGTGCTTGGTGACCGTCTCGTAGTAAGCGGCAAGGCGATCGGTGATCAGCGAGGAGAGGATCCACGGAGACACGATGACGCGGAACTCGTCGTCAAGGCCGGGGATCGCGAACTCGGCGGTGTCGA